>JAHZKD010000185.1 GCA_022600605.1 Actinomycetes bacterium | reverse complement strand
TGGGTGTTCCTGTTCGTGTTCATGTGGCTGCGCGCTACCCTGCCCCGAATGCGCTACGACCAGTTCATGGTGTTGGGCTGGAAGGTCCTGATCCCGGTGGCGCTGGGCTGGGCGATGTTCGTCGCGATCACCCGCACGCTACGCGACTACGGCTACCAAGCCTGGGCCACCGGACTGGTAGGCGCTGGCATGATCGTCGCCGTCGTGTCGCTTCTCATGGGCTGGAAGGCGGTTCGCGCCAGAAGGCTTCGCAGAACCCCGGAACCACCCGTCCAATCGCTGGACGACGGCGCTTTCCCGGTGCCGCCCATGCCGGTGAAGGAGCCCGCAGATGCCTAAGTTTCTTGACGCACTAGCGGGTTTCGGGGTCACGTTCGGCTCCATGTTCAAGAAGCCGGTGACCGAGGAATACCCGGAAAAGCCCGGACCCGTGGCTCCGCGCTATCACGGCCGCCACCAACTCAACCGGTATCCCGACGGCTTGGAGAAGTGCATCGGCTGCGAGCTGTGCGCGTGGGCCTGCCCTGCCGACGCGATCTTCGTCGAAGGTGCCGACAACACCGAAGACGAACGGTATTCGCCCGGCGAGCGCTACGGCCGTGTGTATCAGATCAACTATCTGCGCTGCATCGGCTGCGGTTTGTGCATCGAAGCCTGCCCCACCCGTGCACTGACGATGACCAACGACTACGAGATGGCCGACGATAACCGCGCCGATCTTATTCTGGGTAAACAGAATCTGCTGGCACCCATGCAGCCGGGAATGGAGCAGCCGCCACATCCGATGGTTCCGGGCAGCACTGACGACGACTACTACCTCGGGAACATCCGCCCCCCCGAGGAGGCGCGGTGAGAACCGAAGTCTTCGCCGCAGTCGCGGGCGCCGGGGGCCAGGCTGGCTATACCAGTACCGGCGAAGCCATTCTGTTCTGGGTCCTGGCGGTGGTGTCGGTGATAGGAGCCATCGGTGTGGTCGCCTCGCCGAAGGCGGTCTACTCCGCGATCGCGCTCGCGCTCACAATGATTGCGCTGGCCGTGCTCTACATCGCCCAGGATGCACCCTTCCTCGGAGTGGTTCAGGTGGTGGTCTACACCGGCGCGGTCATGATGCTGTTCCTGTTCGTGCTTATGCTGATCGGCGTGGACTCCTCGGAGTCCCTAGTGGAAACCCTTCGCGGACAACGTCTCGCCGCGATCGGCACCGGGGCCGGATTCGGCGTCCTGTTGGTCGCCGGCATCGGCAACGTCTCAGTAGCCGGGTTCACCGGCCTGACCGAGGCCAACGCCGACGGAAACGTCGAGGGGTTGGCGGCACTGATCTTCACCAAGTACCTGTGGGCGTTCGAGTTGACCGGAACACTGCTGATCACGGCCACACTGGGGGCGATGTTGCTGGCCCACCGGGAACGCCTCGAACACCGCAAGTCCCAGCGTGAATTGGCCGCCGAACGCTTCGCCCCCGGCGGGCATCCGACAACACTGCCGAACCCGGGTGTGTACGCCCGGCACAACGCCGTTGACGTGCCGGCCCGGCTTCCCGACGGCTCGGCCTCCGAACTGTCGGTCAGCGCGATCCTGCAGCTGCGCTCGGTTCCCTCAGACGAGGACGGGGATGAAGACGGCGACGGTGACCGCCGGTGAATCCAGACAACTATCTCTATCTTTCGGCGCTGCTGTTCACCATCGGAGCTGCGGGAGTGTTGTTGCGCCGCAACGCGCTCATCATGTTCATGTGCATCGAACTGATGCTCAACGCTGCAAACCTGGCATTCGTCGCGTTCTCCCGCATGCACGGGCACCTCGACGGGCAGGTGGTTGCGTTCTTCACGATGGTGGTCGCCGCATGTGAAGTAGTGATCGGATTGGCTATCATCATGACCATCTTCCGGACCCGGCGCTCGGCCAACGTCGACGATGCAAGTCTGTTGAAGCACTGATGAGCGCTTGCGCGAAGAAGAGACGGACCCGTGAGCGCTTGCCCGAAGAAGAGACGGACCTGAGGCCCACATGACATCACCTGTGTGGCTGGTAATCGCGCTGCCTCTAACCAGCGCAGTGATTCTGCTGCTTGGGGGCCAGCGCTCCGATCGGTGGGGCCATCTGCTGGGCACACTGGCCCCAATCGCGTCTTTCGCTTGTGGTGCAGCCCTGTTCGTCGACATGCTCGGACGCGACTCCGATAGCAGATCGATCCACGAGTCACTGTTTTCATGGGTTTCGGTCGGCGTGCTGCATGTCGACTTCGGCCTGCAACTCGACCAATTGTCGATGTGCTTCGTGCTGCTGATCACCGGCGTCGGTTCGTTGATCCACATTTATTCCATCGGCTACATGGCCGAGGACCCAGGTCGTCGCCGATTTTTCGGCTACCTCAACCTGTTTCTTGCCGCCATGCTGCTGCTCGTGCTCGCCGACAACTACCTGGGCCTGTACATGGGCTGGGAGGGCGTGGGTCTGGCGTCCTACCTGCTCATCGGATTCTGGTCGGACAAGCCGTCGGCTGCCACTGCGGCCAAGAAGGCGTTCGTTGTGAACCGGGTAGGCGACATCGGTTTGGCGGTGGCCTTGATGGTGATGTTCGCCGCCGTCGGATCCGTCTCATTTTCCACGGTTTTCGGCGCCGCGCCCGGACTCACCGAGGGCACGTTGACCGCGATCGGGTTAATGCTGCTCTTGGCCGCGTGCGGCAAATCCGCTCAGGTCCCGCTGCAGTCCTGGCTCGGTGATGCGATGGAAGGCCCGACACCGGTTTCGGCACTGATCCACGCCGCCACGATGGTCACCGCGGGCGTGTATCTGATCGTGCGGTCAGGCCCGGTCTTCGATCTGGCCCCGCATGCTCAGACCGCGGTGGTTGTCGTTGGTGCGGTGACACTGCTGTTCGGGGCGATCATCGGTTGCGCGAAGGACGACATCAAGAAGGCGCTGGCCGCCTCCACGATGAGCCAAATCGGTTACATGGTGCTGGCCGCGGGGCTGGGGCCCGCCGGGTACGTCTTCGCGATCATGCACCTGTTGACGCACGGATTCTTCAAAGCCGGCCTGTTCCTGGGCGCCGGTTCGGTCATGCACGCCATGGATGACGAGGTGAACATGCGCCGCTACGGCGGACTGCGAACGGTGCTGCCGATCACCTTCGCGACATTTGGACTGGGTTACCTGGCCATCATCGGCGTACCGCCTCTGGCCGGCTTCTTCTCCAAGGACGGGATTATCGAGGCTGCACTGGGAGCAGGCGGCATGAAGGGCGTCATCCTCGGTGGCGTAACGATTCTGGGCGCGGGCATCACCGCCTTCTACATGACTCGGGTGATGTTGATGACGTTCTTCGGGCCCAAGCGTTGGGCCAATAGCGACGACGCGACTGGGGAAACCCACGGGCCACATCCGCACGAATCTCCCGCGGTGATGACATGGACGATGATCCTGCTCGCGGTCGGCTCGGTCACCGCCGGCGGAGCGCTAGCGATCGGGGGCACGCTCGAGCACTGGCTGGAGCCGGTGGTGGGCGCGCACGAAATCCACCATGTGCTCCCGGTCTGGGTGCTCACGGTGATCGTCTTGTCCGTTGTAGCCGTGGGCATCGTCATCGCCTACCGGATGTATGGCTCGCGACCGGTTCCTGAGGAGGCGCCTGTGGGGTCGGCGCTGACGGTGGCGGCGCGCCAAGACCTCTACGGCGATGCGTTCAACGAGAAGGTGCTGATGCGCCCGGGCGCGGTCATCACCGCGGGGCTGGTGGAGATCGATGACGAGGCGGTGGACGGCGCAGGCAGCGGGCTGGCCGCAGCCGTCGGTCGCCTCTCCGATGGCCTGCGCCAGCTGCAGACCGGGTTTGCACGGTCATACGCCCTGTTGATGCTTGCCGGTACTGTCCTCGTCGTCGCGGCGATACTGGCGGTGAACCTATGGTGACTTCCTTCCCCTGGCTGACGGCATTCCCTTGGCTGACGGCGCTTTGGGCGATTCCCATGCTTGGCGCAGTGTCGATGATGCTGCTACCTGCCAGTCGGCGCACTCTGGCGAAATGGGTTGCGCTGGCCGTGTCGTTGGCGGTCCTGGCAGTCACCGCGGTGGTGGCTATCGGGTTCGACCCGGCGGGGCAGCAGTACCAGTTCGTCGAGTCTCACACCTGGATACCGTCGTTCGGTACCGGCTACATCCTGGGAGTCGACGGCATCGCATTGGCGCTGGTTGTGCTTACCGCGGTCCTGGTGCCCCTGCTGATCATCGCCGGCTGGAACGACGCGCGCGACCGGCTCAGCTGGGGCGGACGCTCAGTACACATCTACTTCGCACTGACACTGGCCGTCGAAGGCATGGTGCTGGTCTCGCTCGTGTCGCTGGACATCCTGCTGTTCTACGTGTTCTTCGAGGCCATGCTGATCCCGATGTACTTCCTGATCGGCGGGTTCGGCGGGGAGCACCGGAGCGCGGCGGCGGTGAAATTCCTGCTGTACAACCTGTTCGGCGGCCTGATCATGCTCGCGGCGGTAGTCGGCCTCTATGTCGTGACCGCACAAAGCGACGCCTTCGCCGCCGGAACGTTCGACTTTCGCCACATCGTCGCTGCAGTAGCCAGCGGCGAGTTCGTGGTGAACCCGATGGTGCTGCATCTGCTGTTCGGCGGCTTCATGTTCGCCTTCGCTGTCAAGGCGCCACTATGGCCGCTGCACCGCTGGCTTCCCGACGCAGCGGTCGAGGCGACACCGGCCAGTGCGGTGCTGATGATGGCGATCATGGACAAGGTCGGCACCTTCGGCATGCTCCGGTACTGCTTGCAATTGTTCCCCGAATCCGCAGCCTATTTCAGCCCGCTGATCATTACGCTCGCAGTAATCGGGATCGTCTACGGCGCCATCCTCGCAATCGGCCAGACCGACGTCATGCGACTGATCGCCTACACGTCGATCTCGCACTTCGGCTTCATCATCCTCGGCATCTTCGTGATGACCAGCCAGGGGCAGTCGGGGTCGACGCTGTACATGGTCAATCACGGCATCTCCACCGCGGCGCTGTTCCTGATCGCCGGGTTCCTGGTGTCCCGGCGAGGATCTCGCCTCATCAGCGCCTACGGTGGAGTGCAGAAGGTGGCACCGGTGCTGGCTGGAACCTTCCTGGTATCCGGGCTGGCG
>JAHZKD010000184.1 GCA_022600605.1 Actinomycetes bacterium | reverse complement strand
GCTCTGGCAGAGCGACTCGCCGGTACTGAGGGTGGCCCGGCCCGCGCTGCAGGGCCATTGCGGCAGCGCGCCGCCAGTCAGCACAAGGGAAGGGTCATGCTCGTCGGCGACGCGGCGGGGTACGTCGACGCCCTTACCGGGGAAGGGCTGGGCATCGCGCTGGGCGGCGCCGAAATCCTGGCCAACACCGTTCTGGCCGATGACCCGGCGGACTACACCCGCCAGTGGCGCCGCATGTCACGCCGGTATCGCCTGCTGACGTCGGGACTCCTGACGGCCAGCAACTCCCCGGCCCGAACCATGATCGTGCCGGCCGCGGCCACCCTGCCCAGAGTGTTCAACCAGGCGGTCAGACTGCTCGCCCAATGACGGTCGTGCTCGACCGCCGTCGCACGACCCGCACGCCTGGTTGGACCTTGGGATATGACAGTGACGCCGCGAAGTCTGCTTCGTCAGGACAGCGGGAAGTATGCTTCGTCAAGATAGACGGTGACCGTTCCCAAAGAACAATCGTCTTGGCAGCGGGATTGAAGCCCGCGTCGAGTAGGCCTTGCGTCCAACCCGCCTCGGTGACGTCGACCTTCCTGAAGCGAACCTGCTCCTTGATCGAACATCCGTGCACCAAGAGATGTCAACAAATGCCCAGTTCAAAGGCTATTTTCTGTGTCGGGCTGACAGGATTCGAACCTGCGGCCACTTGACCCACAGGGAACTCAACGTCGTGAACCACTGTTCGACTAAGTCGCGTTAGCACTGCTGCGGGCCTTTTCGACGTCCCGGCCGTATCACCTTGCCCGGCTCGATTGAACCCGTCTTGGGACACTGTTGGGACACTGGGCATGGGCCCCGCGGCGGTCAACTACGGGTTGATCGGATAAACCGTGAACCCGGCCTCGACCAAAGCTACGACGAGAAAGTTCTTGTCGGTCTCGATCGCCACCGGCTGTCCTCGGGCTGCCCCCATGCTCGGCACCTCCAGCATTCCAGGGCGATTCACCGCCGCCGTACGCGTGATCCTATTTTGGCTCGCTGGCGAGGTTTTACGTAGTGAGTACAGTGTTGGAAACTGTCGCACTCCGGTGAGGAACAGCTCATGCCCATCCGATTCAACCGAAGTCGGCAGCCCCAACTCAGACACGGTTTCGCAACCCGGCTTGCCTGCCTAGGGGCCATATCGGCACTTGCCGTCACTACGGCCCCATCTCCTGATGCCATAGCCTCGCCCGCCGTCCAGATCTCCAGCCAAAGTGAGCAGATGCTCCAAACTCTGCTGGCGGTGCGAAATACCGCTTTAAATGCAGGCCAGTCCGAGCGATCGGACGTGGTGTCACGGCAGTTCCTGGGTGTGCCTTATGGCGCGAATACGCTTATCGGTTCGGCGACCGAGGCTGAGAAGCTTGTTGTTGACTTGCAGGAGGTCGACTGCTTCACCTATGCCGACTACGTCGAAGCGCTCAAGCGGTCCGATGACCGCGACGAGTTTGTCGACAATCTCACTCAGGTTCGATACAAGAACGGCGTTGTCGATTTCCAGGACCGAAAGCACTTCTTTACCGACTGGGCTACTGCTGCTCCTGCGATAGCGACCGACATCACCGAGAGTCTTAGCGCCAACTCGATTCAGTCGACCAAGCATCTCAACGAGAAGGACTCCGGTGGGGTGTACTTGCCGGGTTTACCGGTTGTTCCACGAACCATTTCCTACATTCCAAGTGAGTTCGTCGACAGCAGCGTCATCGGCGGGCTACAGACCGGTGACTACATCGGGGCGTACGCCACAGACGGCGGTCTCGACGTAACACATGTCGGTATTTTCATCGACACACCTGGCGGGCCCGTTCTTCGAAATGCTTCTTCACTGAGCGAGAACAACAAGGTGGTCGACAGTTCACTCCTCGGCTACCTCAGTACCGTTCCCGGGATGGTAGTGCTCCGCCCCGTCGAGTAGCTTTCGATCCGCCGCAGCGCCTGGCGGGATTCGATGATCCATTGCAGAACAGGGCCTTTCGGTTGCCCTCGCGGCAGGCGATCAGGGGCGCTCGAAATGTTGGTAGTCGATAGGAGTTCTCCAGAATCCACCCCACTGCCAACCACGATTGGTGAAGACGAGCACGGCTGGGTCGCCTTTGTGCAGAAGTCCGGGATCGGTGCGGCCGCGGTCCAAATATGGCGCCGCGTTCGCCGGTTCGAACACACCAGCGCTGTCGATGAACGGATTAAGAAGCGGGTTGACGTCGATAGCCCGACCGTATGCGTGTTGGGACCAGTGGTCGGTTCCCGGGATGCCCCGACAGTTGAAACCAGAAGTGTTGTTGTCCCGCATAGACAGTTCGTCATCAGCACCCGGATAGTGATCGACCGTTCGGATTTTTTCGATGGGGTATCGCAGTTCGTAGAGCTGTTCGAAGATCGCTATGACCTCTGACACCAAGTCGTGGTTCACGATCAGCGCGCCACGGTGGGTGCGGTCGTCAAGGCCGATGTGGTTGACCTCCACCCGCCGCAACTGCTCCGGCCCGACCGGGCAGCCCGGGCGCCAGCTCGCGCCAAGATCAGTGGAGGTCACCGGGCGAACGATCGCCGCGGCAGGTGCCGGTGCCGCAGGGGCGGCAGCCCGTGACGATGGCGTGGACGGCGCCGATGGCGTAACAGACGCCGGGGCAGCGGCAGCCGGAGGCTGTGGAGCCGGAGGCTGTGGAGCCGAGGTGCACTGCACCAGCACGGCAGTAGTTGCGATCAATTTCACCAGGACGGCAACTGTCTTCCCGGAGAGCGCAACTCGGTGATGAGTTGTCACGGCTTGCTTCTACACCCTCTCAATCATCGCGGGCGGGCAAATACGCTGACCTGATCGATGACTGGACCACCTCAGCCGGGCCTGGTCGTCGGCATCGAGGTCGACGAGTCCGTCTTGGCGGCGCTCAACGGCTTCCGGGAGGCACTCGGCGTCGAGTGCGTCGGTAAACCCGACCTCGACCTGGGTAGAGATTTCCCGGGCGGAGACAACCTCGGTGATCCCCTTCAGGTGCCGTCCCTGCGCGCGGTGCATGCTTCGGATTTTACGTTCCGATGGATCGACGGGAAGTCGTGCGCGCTGTAGACCTCATCGCGAACTGCAATGTTCTGCATGCGCCGGCCCTGGCCGGTGCCGGGTCTGCCGGCTCTGGCTCGGGGTGAGCGCTCAAGAACCGTGCGGGTGTTGGCGCTCGACGACACGACCGCGCGCCGCAGGCCCGCGCCCGTGGCGGCCACCAGATAGCGTCGGGATCCCTCGAACACCGTCGCGCCGTCGGTGTGCAGGTGCTCGAGGAAGAGTTATCTTGGGGACTGACGCGCCGCGTTGACGCCGTGCCCTGCCCCGCTCGTTCGCGCAGGCACGATCACCTGCTTCCCTGAACGCCAACAGCTACCAGTGTCTCATCGCGAGGCCTGTCGACGGCGCGTACTTGAATCGCCCGCGCGTTGCCTTCCCCGGAGTAGCGGTGGTCATCCCAACTCCACTGCACGTACTCGGCACCCCACTCGTCGATGCCTGGGTTTTCGCCCGCATAGTCCAGGTCGGCAAACTGGCGGTTCACGGGGAGCAGGTCACGTAGATACTCAACCGTTTCGCTGAAACCGATTGGTAAGTACCATAATTCGACCCCCCAACCGTCTTCCGTTGTCTCGGAGTGGCCCAGCCTGGAACCACTCGGGAGTACGAGCGCGGGCAGTAGCCGAGATTTCGGGGCTGGCGTGACGGTCGCCCCCGGCTCCTCCGAAATCACGCCGCCCGAGGTTGAGCGATGCTGATCGCCACCGCAGCCGCCGAGCACGGCAGCGGTGAGGGCGACCGCAGCGACAACACCCACGGCGATGATCCGCATTCCTGATCTCCTATCGCTGACGTGAGCGTAGTTCCCCGGTAACCCGCGACGGAGCGCCCGACCGATTGCGGCAGCACCTAGAAACACCTCAGCCTCATCGCCATAAACGCAGCCATGCAACTCACCTGGCTCCTAGCACCCCTATGCTTCGCGACCCTCGTCAAACGACTCACCCTCACAACCAAATGACCAAACGGGCGTCTTCGACACGATCACCCAGGCACGGGGTCACTCGATCACCGACCTCGAGCCCTACCCGGACCCCTCAGGTGCGACGGGGCAGCAGCGCTACTTTGAATCGGGGGTCCAACAGGGGCTAGGAACCTAGCCGTCCTGTGGCGGCGGCCAGTTGGGTGGTGGATTGAAACGCATCACGATGTCCCTCTCGGCCAGCCAGTTGCCGGTCAGCTGCTGCGGGTCGTAAGCGTTCTCTGCTGAGCTAGGTAGACGACTTCGCGTTCCACGTCCAGCCCGGCAGCTCCTCGTCGAGTCCAATCCAGCATGGGTTCACCGCGTTGACCGGGATGCTCGCCGAGGCTGGCGACAGCTCCACCGACCCGATCCCGATCGCGATCGAAACCCCGCGCGGGCTGATGGTTGCCGTCCTGCGCGCGAGCGGGCGGCCGCTGTTCACGATCAACCCGATGGCCGTGGCCCGCCATCGGGAGCGGTCCTCGGTGGCGCCGTCGAAGTCTGATCATCGAGGCACTGTTTTGTCTGCAGGGCGCCCTCCCCGGTGAGCGCCGCAGGTTGCGGAGATAACAGCTAACAACAACAATGGCCCGCGATACGTTGATCTCCAACGGAAAGGGAGGGCTTGTGGGGTTCCTGGACAAGATCAAGGATCTGGCCGTGAAGAATTCCGACAAGGTGGACACCGCGATCGACAAGGCGGGTGACATCGTCGACTCCAAGACCCAGGGCAAGTATTCCGAAACGGTGGACAAGATTCAGGACGCGGCGAAAAAAGCCGCCAAGGATATCGACAAGGACGAACCGCAGACCTAACCGGCTTCGCAGTTGGACCGAACGACCCGGCAGATCCGGACGGCTTCATTGCGCGCGGTGGCGCCGAGGACAACGAGATGTCGGAGGGTGTGCAACGTGGTTTACGTTCCGGGGCAAACGCATTCGTGGAGTTCGGCCGGCACGAGAGCGCGGCGGGTCACTACCATGCAACTCTTGATGACCGGCTGGCTTGGTTGACTACCGCCTAGGCTCCGCTATAGCGATGCCTTGTTCTGCGCCTGTGCGTCGACAATGTCGAGAAGCCTGCTCAGCGTGGCAAGCTGGGAGTCGTATTCACCCTCGAGCTTGACGAGCAGGGTCGTTATCCCG
>JAHZKD010000183.1 GCA_022600605.1 Actinomycetes bacterium | reverse complement strand
AGCTGCTCGAAGCGTGGGATCACCACGCCCAACAACTGCACAATGATGCTGGCGGTGATGTAGGGCATGATCCCCACCGCGAACACCGACAGCTGCAGCAGTGCACCGCCGGAGAACAGGTTGATCAGAGAGTAGATCTGCCCCGACTCACCCCCGCTGACTTGGGCGATGCATTGCTGCACGTTGGGATAGTTGACACCTGGGGACGGCACCGATGCGCCGATCCTGTAGAGCACGACGATGCCCAGCGTGAACAGGATCTTTCGCCTCAGGTCCGGGGTTCTGAGCGAAGAGATGAAAGCCGAGAGCACTCTTTCCTCCTGCACGGCCGAGCTGACGATCGCGGCGTGCTCTTTGGCTGGCGTAACCAGCGGTCTTAGTCAGGTTGGCGTTAAGTGGCGCGCGCGACGACACGAGCAGGCATACGGCCTGCGCGAGCCACGCGGTCAAGCAGCTTACGAGACTAACAGTTGCACCTTCTGCGCCCCGAATCCGAGTGTCCAACTGATCGGCACCGACGAGCGCTGCGCGCTCAGGTGAGCGCCATGGAGCGCAAATCGGCCTCTCCGGCCAGAAGCGTACAGTCGAATCAGCTCCTTACTTGACCTAACTAAATTCGATTCTGCAGGAGGCCGGCAATGCCACGCACCGAAAACGACACCTGGGACCTCGCCTCCAGTGTCGGCGCGACAGCAACGCTGGTCGCCGCCGCCCGAGCCCTCGCCTCCACATCCGAGGACGCGGTGATCGACGATCCATTCGCCGCGCCTCTGGTCCGAGCGGTAGGCCTGGATTTCTTCACCAACCTGCTCGACGGCAAGCTCGACCTGTCTCAGATTCCTGGCCGTTCCCCCGAGCAAGCGCAATCGATGATCGATTCGATGGCTGTGCGCACCAAGTTCTTCGACGACTACTTGATGGCAGCCACCGCCAGCGGTGTGCGGCAAGCGGTGATTCTGGCATCCGGGCTGGATGCGCGGGCTTACCGGTTGGCGTGGCCCGATGGCACCGTGGTCTACGAGATCGACCAGCCCGACGTGATCGCCTTCAAATCCCAGACGTTGGCTGACCTCGGCGCCACACCCACTGCGACCCGCCGCACGGTGTCGATCGATTTACGCGAAGACTGGCCAACGGCGCTGCAGACCGCGGGCTTCGACGCATCTCAACCGACGGCATGGCTGGTCGAAGGGCTGCTGATCTACCTACCACCGGACGCCCAGGACCGCCTGTTCGACCTGATCACCCGACAGTCCGCCGCGGGCAGCGCAGTGGGCACCGAATATGCACCGGGAATAATGGATTTCGATACCGAGAAGGCCCGGGAAATGTCGGCGCCGCTGGCCGAACACGGTCTCGACGTCGACATGCCGTCACTGGTGTACAAGGGGCAGCGCAGCCACGTGATGGAGTACCTGCGCCAAAGCGGCTGGCAGGTCGAAGGCTCCGCCCGCGAGGAACTGTTCGCGAAGTACGGGCTACCCCCGTCCCCCGATGAGGGCGACGACTTGCTGGGCGGGATCATCTACGTCAGCGCAAGCATCCCCGCTCCGACGGGCTAGAACCGCCACTCCCCCAGCCACAACGCGTTGGCCCCGCTCAAGGAGCGCTGCGTACCGTCGACGATCCCTGCCGCCGTTGCCACTGCCAAAGCGCCCACTGCGTCGGGCAGGGATGCAGCAGCAGGCTGCGAAGAAGGTTTGGGCCACAACATGTCGCGCAGCGAGGAGCCCGGCAAGTTCTTGACAGTCACTTTGTCGTCCGGATCAACTCCGGCCAGAACCTTGGCGCGCCGCATCGCGGTACGCAGGCCACCGAGTTCGTCCACCAGACCGCGCTCCAGGGCGTCGGCCCCAGTCCACACCCGGCCCCGCGCGACCCTGTCGACCTCCTCGACGCTCAGATTCCGACCATCGGCCACCCGCGCGATGAAGTCGGTGTAGAACAGATCCGCTTCAGCCTCGACCAGGGCTTGCTGCTCATCAGTGAACGGCGCATTGGCCGACCAGGCGTCGGCGTTGGCATGAGTGCGCACCCCGTCGGATCCCACACCGAGGCGCCCTTTGAGCTCGGCCGCCACCAACTTGCCCGTGACCACACCGATCGAACCGGTGATGGTGCCGGGATTGGCAACGATCGCGTCGGCAGCCATCGAGACGTAGTAGCCCCCGGATGCGGCCACCGCGCCCATCGACGCCACCACCGGCTTGCCCGCCGCCCGGGCGCGGACGACTTCACGCCACACCGTTTCCGATCCGGTCACCGATCCACCGGGACTGTCCACCCGAAGAACGATCGCGGCGACATCGTGGTCGGCCACAGCGTCTCGCAGAGCGGCCGCGATGGTGTCACCGCCGGCGCTCGGGGAGCCCAGCGGCGACATCTGGCGGCCTCGCCCGCTGACGATCGGACCGGCCAAGGTGACGACGGCGATCGTCGGCCGCTTCTTGAGCCCCGGCACCGGCACCGACGGCCCTTTGGCCCTCGCATAGCGCGTCAGGAACAACCTCGGCGGGGCGTCTTCGCCGTCGGCATCGGCGATATCGGACTCCGAATCCGGCACGCTCAATTGGGTGATTCGTGCGTAGGCCTCGTCGCGGAACCCGACACGATCGATCAGGCCCCCTGCCACCGCGTCCTCACGCAGCAGCGGCGCCTTGTCTGCCAGGGCGTCCAGCGCAGCCGGTTCGATTCCGCGGGAGGTCGACACCGCCTGCCACACCTGCGTGTGCAGGCTCTCGACGAGTCGGCTGTCAGCTTCACGATGTGCGTCGGTGTAGCCGTCCTGAGTGAAGACGTTGGCCGCTGACTTGTACTCGCCGCGCGCGACGAACTGCGGCTGGACCCCGGCCTTGGCCAGTGCGTCGCCCAGGAACAGCGCACTGGTGGCGAACCCCACCAAGCCGAGGGTTCCCGACGGCTGCATCCACACCTCACGAAAACCGGAGGCCAGGTAGTAGGACAGTGTTCCCGGGTAGGTCTCGGCCCAAGCAAGGGACGGCTTGAGCTCCGAGAATGCCGCGACTGCCTCGCGCAGTTCCTGTACCGGACCCGGGGAGGTCGCCGAAATCTGGATGCGGGCGATCAGGCCCGCGACCCGCGGATCCTCGGCGGCCCGATGCAGGCCCTCGACCGCCTCCCGCAACAGCAGTGGCTTACCCGCACCGTTGATCAGCACCAAAGGGTCGAAACCGCTGGTTTCCGCGGGCGCCGACTGGAGATCGAGCTCAAGTATGCACCCGTTGGGGATGCCGTGATGTCGGGCGGTGTCCACCTTTCGGGCCAGTGCCCGTACATCGGCAACGGGAACAACGGGCAGGAAAGAGAACATGCGATCAGCCTACCGACCCCATCGGACTAACTATTTTCCCGAAGACCTACGGTGCTTTCCCGAACAACACGGTGCTTTCCCGAACAACACGGTGCGAGCGGGTACCCGCGAAGAAAGTGCCGCGCCTAGCGAGACACGTACCGCGCGTACCGCGGGCAGTAGGCGGCCACCGACACCCGCATCATCCCCACCGCCTGCTCACGGCTCAATCCGCTGTCGGTCAACGTGGTCACCACGCCCCGCACGGCCGGCACCGGATTAACATTGCCCACCACCCCTGCGGTGAGCATGTCACAGACTTGGCGACCCGCCTCGGGAAGATCAGTGTCGGGCGCAACCTCAATGCCCAGTGAGCTCACTGCCTCGGTGAAACGCTCGTCGAGAGTCTCGGCATGAGCCGATGCTGCACTGGCCAACACGGAGAAACCAGCCGCAATCATGGCCACGGCAACTGTATGTCGGTGACTGGTCATGTACTTCTCCTGGTATTCGGCACGCACAGGTTAATCGCAGCAAGCGACGCCGATGTTACCGCCGACTCGGAAAAAGCGCGCGCCTGGGCGACCGGAGACCGGAACCGACTGAGCTACAGCTCGGTGGCGCTACCACCTGCGGCGTTGATTTTGTCGCGCGCGCTGCCGCTGAATTTGTTGGCGGTGACGTCGACTTTGACGGTCAGCTTTCCGTCGCCGAGCACCTTCACCAGTACGTTCTTGCGCACCGCACCAGCAGACACCAGCTCTTCGACACCTACACTGCCGCCCTTGGGGAACAGCTTATTGAGGTCGCCGACATTGACAACGTCGTACTCGGTGCGGAAGCGATTCTTGAAGCCTTTGAGCTTGGGCAGCCGCATGTGAATTGGCATCTGGCCACCCTCGAACGTCGCGGGGACATTCTTGCGCGCCTTGGTGCCCTTGGTGCCGCGGCCGGCGGTCTTGCCCTTGGAGCCATCACCGCGGCCTACGCGGGTCTTGGCAGTCTTCGAGCCCGGCGCGGGACGCAGATCGTGCAGCTTGATCGTCATGGTGTTAGACCTCCTCTACCGTCACGAGATGGTGAACGGTCCTGATCAGTCCACGGGTCTGTGGGTT
>JAHZKD010000182.1 GCA_022600605.1 Actinomycetes bacterium | reverse complement strand
CTGAGCAGCGACCGCCCCCGATGCGGTAAGCCGTGAACCGGTCTTCGTCCGGATGACCAGCCTGACCCCGGTTTGCGTCTCCATCGCCGCGACCCGCGCCGACACTGCCTGTTGACTCAGCCCACACTCGCGCCCGGCCGCACCCAGACTCCCGGTCCGCGCGATCGACAACAGCACCTCTATGGAGGCGAGGTCCGGCATGCGGGCACTCAACTGCATGCCCGCACCCTACGTCCGCCGCGCAAGAATCTGCGCCGCACATCCAGGTCCGGCTTCTCGCTGGTGGCCACCAACTCAAGCAACACTTCCCTCGCCTCGCCTGAGGTGGCGGACCGGGCCCATCGCCCCACCGAAGATCACAGATTTCCCGGGCGGGCGAACTGTACGGGTGATTCGATTGGTGGCGACCGGCAATCTGGCCCATGCTTGGTCTGTGGCCGCCCCGGTGAGGAATGCACAGCCGAAACGGGTGCATCCGGTAGACGAGGTGCCACCGATCCCCAAGCTGGCGGCCTACGGGGCCCAGCACGTGGTCGCGTTCTACGCGGGTGCCGTACTCGTGCCCATCCTGATTGCCAGCGCAATCGACCTGCCACACGAAGACCTGATCAAGCTGATCACCGCCGATCTGTTCACCTGCGGTATCGCCTCAATCATCCAGGCCGTCGGTGTGTGGAAAATCGGCGTACGACTGCCGCTACTCCAGGGGGTGACCTTCACCGGCGTCGCCCCGATCATCGCGATCGGACTGGCACACGGCGGCGGCTCTGCGAGCCTGCTTTACGTCTACGGCGCGGTCATCGTGGCCGGCGTCTTCACCTTCGCGATCGCACCGATCTTGGCCAAACTGGTGCGGTTTTCCCCACCGGTGGTCACCGGCACGCTCATCACCATCATCGGGCTGTCCCTGCTACCGGTGGGGGCCCGCGAGGCCGTGACCAATCCCCACACCGACGAAAGCGACCCGACCAATATCCGGTGGATGCTCTACGCCCTGGGCACCATCGTGATCATCGTCGCGATCCAGCGTCTCTTCCGCGGGTTTATCGCCACCATCGCGGTGCTGCTCGGCCTGGCCATCGGTTGCGCGGTCGCCTACGTCCTGGGCGACATGGACTTCCACAGAGTCGGGCAGGCCAATGCCGTGGGTTTCACTGAGCCGTTCCTATTCGGGCTGCCCAAGTTCGACGTGGCGGCCTGCGTCACGATGATCATCGTCTTGCTGATCACTGCGGTGGAGTCCGCCGGCTCCACGATGGCCACCGGCGAGATCGTCGGCAAGCAGATCAAAGCCTCCGACATCGCTAAGGTACTACGCGCCGACGGCCTATCCACGGTGATCGGCGGCATCTTCAACTCTTTCCCGTATACCGCGTTCTCGGAAAACGTCGGGCTGGTGCGGCTCACGGGCGTGAAAAGCCGCTGGGTGGTGGCCACCGCGGGCGTCATCATGATTGTCCTGGGATTCCTGCCGAAAGTGGCCTCCGCCGTGGCGTCTATCCCTAACCCGGTACTCGGAGGTGCGGCACTGACCCTGTTCGCGACAGTGGCCGCCGTCGGTATCCAAACGCTCGGCAAGGTGGACTTCACCGACCACCGCAACCTGATCATCGTGACCACCAGCCTGGCGCTGGCAATGTGGGTAACCCACGACCCAGACGTCGCTAAGGCGATGCCGCGGGGCATCGATCTGCTATTCGGAAACGGCATCACTACTGGCGCGATCGCGGCGCTCGTACTCAACATCGTGTTCTTCCACCTGGGCACGCCGGCGCCAAGGGTGGCTGGCCGGGATTCGATCACCCTCGACGAGGTCAACGCGATGACCGAACATCGGTTCGCCGAAGTGTTCGGCCACGCCTTTCAAGAAGTGCCGTGGGCAATCGGCCGCGTATTTGAGCAGGGGCCGTTCGCCGAAACCAGGGCGCTGCGAGGGGCCTTTCTGGTCGCGGTGCTCAGCGGATCGCCGGACCAGCAGCTTGAGCTGATCCGGGCCTTCCCGAACCTCGGCGACCAGGAGGAAGCAGACGAACCCCTTACCGTCGACCAAGTGGCGTTGTCCAACCTCACCGAGAGCAACCACGAGGTCGTGCAGCTGGCCAGCGCTTACCGCGAACGTTTCGGATTCCCACTGGTGATCTACGTCAGCGATGCCGCGCGGGTCGACCAGGTGCTCCGCAACGGCTGGACGTGGATGGACAATTCGCCGGCCGTGGAGAAGGCGTTCGCGCTGATCGAGATCGCCAAGATCGCCAACTTTCGATTCTCAAACCTCGTGGCTGACGCGAACCCGGTCACCGCCACTGAGGATTCGTTGTTCAACGAACGGCAGTAGCTGAACGAGATCACTCGATTGGCCTGTGACCGCCGCTAATTCCCGGCGCGGAACCGTTTGATGTAGGAGAGAATTCGACGCCCGGGCAAAGATTTGGGCCAGTCATCGGCCCGGAAGTAAGCATCTGACCCGCCATCGACGAATACGACGCTTCCGCACAGAAAGTCTGCGCTGTCGGAGAGCATGAAGCAGATCCAGTCCGCCAGCTGTCCGGCGTCGCCATACCCACCGATCGGTATCGGGAAGGCGCGAACTGCTCTGGACTGCCCAGGAGTTGACAGTTGTTTTTGGAGGAGTGGAGTATCTATGGCCCCGGGTGCCAGCGCGTTCAGACGGATCCCAGCACCTGCCCAGTCAGCACGAGTCGCCTGTCTCCGGACCCATCGACTCACCGCTATCTTGGATGCGGCGTACATGATGGATGGCGCACCCTTGAGGAATATTCGCGTTGACCGTAGTGCCTTGTCGGCGTCGTGGGCCAGCAGAGCGCGGACAGTTCTTCGTGGAACGCCGGGCACTGTGGTTGTCGAATTGCTGGCGATCACAACAACTTTCGCGCGATCAGCGGCAGCCAGCGCTGGACGCCAGCCAGCAGCCAATTCGACTGCGCCCAGATAGTTGACTTGCGCAATGAGCCGCGTACGGCCTTCGGTGGGCGCCGGGCCAACCCCGGCGGCGAGAACGGCTCCGTCGAGGCGGCCATCGGCGAGCTCCAGGACTGCGTCAATTGCCTTCCTCCGGCCCGCCGGAGTCGACAGGTCCGCGCAGACCTCCGCATCCACCAGGTCCACGCCAATCACAGTGTGGCCGCCACTGCGAAGACGCTGTGCGGCTTCTTTTCCCATGCCGGATGAAGAACCGGTTATGGCGTAGGTACCCATCTGTCCTTCCCGCCCTTCCCGCCCGTGCCAAATGACTGAAGCACTCAGTATGGGCGCGAACTACACCGACGGTTGCGACATACTTGGTCGCGCCCCGGCCAGATGCTTGGCCGGGCCCCGAACAGTCCGATCTAGGAGGACCAATGACCGAAGCAGGACTCTGGGTCGCGTGGGGAGTGCCGACGCCCGGACGTGAGCGTGCGGCCCTGGCCCTGCTCATCGAAACCGAGGAGTATCTGTCGGGTCTCCAAGAGCAGAAACGGATCGAACGCTTCGACCGTGTGGTCCTCAAGCCGCAAAACATCGAACTCGGTGGCTTCGTCTTGATCCAGGGCTCGAAGGATCAGCTCGATGGACTTCGCCGGGACCCCGATTTCGAGCTGTGGCTCAATCGAGTCCAGCTCGTTGCCGACCAGGTCGGATTCGTCGACGCCTGGCTCGGCGACGGCATCGCAGAAGCGGTTGCGCTCTACGAAAAAGCCCTGGAGAGCCTCGACTAACAGGGGCTTTACTAAATTGCTGCCAATCTGGCACCGAAGAAACCCCTATGGTCACGGAAGCGCTGCTAAAGCTGTGACGTTTTAGGTATTTGCTGGCCACTCCTGCCGCCGATGCGATTGAATAACCACAAAGATCGAGGGCCGAGCAAGGCTGGATTGAAGGAATCTATGGGTGCCGCAGCATACGTTGGTCGCGTCGGAGGTCTAGCTGTCGCATTCGGCGTGGGATCCGCCCTGTTTGCCGGACAGGGCGTGGCATCAGCCGAAGACAGCGACAAATCGCCATCGAGCGCGGCTACCTCAGCAACGTCGGATAGCGATACGTCAGGCGACGGCGGAAGCACCGAGAAGACCGCGAACGCCGCTGAGTCGGACACGGCCGACGACCCAGACGACGCAGACGACGCAGACGACGCAGACATCGATCCTGACGCTGAGACCGAACCCGACGACCTCGACCTCGACGCCGACGACCTCGACGACCTCGACCGTGACGCCGACGACCTTGACCCCGATGACCTCGACCCTGACGCCGACGACCGCGACGAACTCGACGTTGACGCCGACGACGTTGACGGCTCTGACGCGGAGACCGACGACCCTGCCGACCTTGACGGCTCCGACGCCGAAACCGAACCCGACGACCCCGAAGCCGTACCCGATCCCGACGACCTTGAGACCGGGACCGAGCCCAAGACGCAAGATTCTTCAACGCCATCCAACACAAAAACGCCATCCGAAACCAATGGGACGCTGGACGCCGAGGACGACCAATCAACCTCGCAGCTATCCACCGCAGAACCGTCCACCGCAGAGCCCGCCGCATCCTCGACCGATCCCGCAGTGGCACCGCAGGAGCCCAAGAAGATCGCGGTCTTCGCCAACGCGACAACGCTAGCCGCGGCGAGCCCGAAGGTTTCACCAACGGTGGCAGCCCTGCTAGCCCCACCATCCACACCAAAGCCGAGCCTGCTCACCGCGGTTGTGAACGTTGTCGACAGCATGCTGGAGTGGGCGCGCCAGAAGGCCAGCGTCCCCGCTGACGGCGCTCCGCATCCGCCGTTCCTGTGGGCGCTGATGTCGTTCGCTCAGCGCGAGCTCGAATACCTCTTCGCATCACGCAACACCGTCAGCGCCGCACGGGCGAACGCCGCAACGCCGACCAGCCTGACCCCGGCCGTCGATGGGCCTGTTGCTGCTGCCGCGGCCGCCGCCACAGCGGCGGTGACGCCGTACTCGCCGTGGCCGAACCCGCAAGTCAGCGAATCGACGAATTTCGTCAGTTGGGTGACGGGACCTTATGTCTACTCTGACGAGACGCTGGTCAACACCGTGGCACGATTCCAGGTTTACGGGACCGACGTCGGCACTATGTGGGACAACGGAATCGCCGACGATCCGGCCACTCCTCAGAACGAGAACCAGGTACTTATCGCTGTCGGCGACAGCTACGGCGGCCCCAACATGAGCGGCAGGTGGATCTACAACACCTTGTTCCGCAGTGGCGACCATGACCTGTCCGACGGCATGACCATCCCCGACGGGCAATGGTTCACCGGCAACATGTTCGGTGGTGCCCCGCTGGACGCTCCGACCCGGGCACGGCCCATCATCAATCGCCCGTCGTGGCTGCCCAACTCAGTGACGCTCATCCCGACAGCAGGTGTCTCGCTGCCCACGCCCGAAACTGAGTTCGGCGCAACGCAGTATGTCAGCTTCATGTCGGTGTCCAAATGGGGATCGGCCGGTAGATGGGACACGAACTACTCGGCGATCGCCTACTCGACAGACAACGGCGAGAACTTCACCATTGCACCGCAAAGCGTGCGCTACAACTCTATTTTCAGCGGTAACCGAAACTTCCAACAGTCGGCTTTCGTCAAGGGTGACGACGGCAAGGTCTACGCCTACGGCACGCCGAATGGCCGCCAGGGCGCGGCCTACCTCTCGAGAGTCGATGCCGAGGACATCCTCGATGTGTCCAAGTATGAGTACTACAAGAAAGCCTCGTCGGGATTGTTCCCCTCTAAGGCCAAGTGGGTGAAGGACAGCCCGTCCTCGGCCTCAGCCATCATCGGCAAGTCCGGAGGG
>JAHZKD010000181.1 GCA_022600605.1 Actinomycetes bacterium | reverse complement strand
TCACGTTGAAAATGTCGAAAATTGAGCCGTTTGTCGAATTGGCTGGAGTCGTCAGCAGCGCCGACTGCTCCATTGAGGCCTGTGTGGACTGGGGCGTGCTCATCCGCCGCCAGGCCGCGTAGAGCAACTCCAGCACTGAGGCGCTGGGCACCGACGGAGCATCGGGGGCCAACGCCGTAGGCCGCAACCCCAGCCAGCCCAGCAGACCGGTGACGATGCGTGCCAGGGCGCTCACCGCCGGGTTGGGCTGAGCGTCTAGGTCGATAAACTCTTGTCCCGCAGCATCATTAACGACTTGATGCGCGTCATGCAACAACCCGAAAACAGGTCGGTGACCATCCTCACAGCTTGACGGAGCCGCTTTCAGGCCTGGCGACGCGAGCATTAGTAAGCACGACTCGTATTGGTATCAAAGGAGTTTCGGATAACGTCGATTGCGGAGCGCTTTCCGTGAGCGCCATCAACGTTCCCTTCTCGTGCTCGAAGGAAATGTATGCTGGCCGTCATGCTAGCGCGGCCGAGAAGTGCGGGCCGCCGCTCATGGATTGCGGTCCCCTCACGTTCCGCACCTTCGCTGGATTCCGCTTCAGCGAGCGCCCTGGGGAAACCGCCACTTACACCCGAAATCCGGATAGAACCCGAACGACGTGAGAGTTTGGACGAAATCCGCCGAGATGCGAGAGTGTCGGTACCTCGAAGGCGCCACCTGGTGGTTGGCTTGGGGCCTTCGACTGGGTTGCGTCGTTAAACGAATGGATGAATCAACCCCGACATGAGGAGGCAAGACGATGGCTGATGTGTGGAGCGGATTTCGGCAGAAGATGACCGCCATCGGCGAGGTGGCTGGCGCGCTGAACCGCTTGCGGCAGAACGGAATTATTGATCTCAGCGATCTGGGCGGCACGCTGGCTGTCGGGAAGGCCGCCGCCGTGTACGGGCCGCAGGCGGCGATGGCGATGCACGGTGCTCGAAAATTCGGGTCGCTTCCGGCGGTCGTCGACGAGCGCGGCACCCGCACCTATCAGGATGTCGACGACGATTCCACGCGGTTGGCGCGGGGACTTCAAGGGCTCGGCATCCACCAAGGTTCGGTGGTGGCTCTGCTCTGCCGCGACCACTACGGTCTCATCATCGCCATGGCCGCGTGCGGCAAGCTTGGGGCGCGGCTGGTGCTCATGAACACCGGATTCGCAAAGCCACAGTTCGCGCAGGTGTGCGAGCGGGAGAGCGTTGAGATCGTTCTCCACGACTCCGAGTTCTTCGGGCTCCTCGATGCGCTACCCGCCGACCTGCCGCGTGTGCTGACGTGGTTGGACGAGGGCGCCGAATGCCCAGCCGGCGTGCGAACGATCGACGAGGTCATCGCGGCGAATTCGACCGAGCCGCTGCCGGCACCGACCAAGCCTGGCGGGTTCGTCATCCTCACCAGCGGCACAACGGGCCTGCCCAAGGGGGCGTCCCGGGCCACGACTTCCCCGTTGGCCACGGCGCAGATGGTCGACCGGATCCCGTTTCCCCGCAAAGGCACGATGGTCATCGTGTCGCCGATCTTCCACAGCACCGGGCTGGGAAGCTACATGCTCGGTGCCGCGCTGGGCAACAAGATCGTCACGACCCGGCGGTTCAGCCCTGAAGGCACTTTGAAACTGATCGCCGATCACCGCGCCGACATGCTGGTAGCGGTTCCGACCATGCTGCATCGCATAGTCGAGCTAGGCCCCGATGTTATTGCCAAGTACGACGTGTCATCCCTGAACACGATCATGCTGGCGGGGTCTGCGCTAAGGCCGGAGCTGTCCGAACGCATCCAGGACACGTTCGGCGATGTCCTCTACAACTTGTACGGTTCCACCGAGTGCGCCGTGGCCACCGTGGCCACCCCAGCCGAATTGCGGATCGCTCCCGGCACGGCCGGACGGTCGCCGGTGACCTGCGAAGTGGTGCTATTCGACGAGAACGGCCGACGGGTCCATGGCGCCAACAAGCGTGGGCGGATCTTCGTTCGCAGTGGGTCGCCCTTCGAGGGTTACACCGACGGCCGGAACAAGCAGATCATCGACGGCTACATGTCTAGCGGCGACATGGGCCACTTCGACGAAGACGGGTTGCTGTTTGTCGATGGGCGGGACGACGACATGATCGTCTCAGGTGGGGAGAACGTGTTCCCGCAGGAAGTGGAGAACCTCCTCGCCGAGCGCGACGACATCTTGGATGTGGCCGTGGTGGGTGTCGCCGACACCGAATTCGGGCAGCGGCTGCGGGCGTTTGTCGTGGCTCAACCCGGCGCTAAACCGAACTCCGAGGAGATCAAGCTCTTCGTCAAGGGCAACCTGGCCCGCTACAAGGTGCCCCGCGATGTCGTGTTCATCGAGGAGCTACCCCGCAACGCCACCGGCAAGGTCCTGCGACGCGTTCTGGTAGAGCGCGAACAGCCAGCCGCCGAGCACGAAGAGGCTGATCTTGGCGAAGTAGAATAGATGCAGCACAACAGACGTGCCGAAACCGACTCGGCTCATGGCATCGGCGGTGGACCCAGGATCTCGATGCCGTAGCGGGCAGCCATCGCAGCGAGCTGCGCCGGGTCTGGCGGGGGCACATCCGGGGCGGCGTCGAAAGACACTGCGGGCACACCAGCCTGGACCGCGAACCGTTCGAAACCGGCAGGAGTATGGAGGGTGAGGAAGCGTGCTTCCGGGCTAGTAACGACAAACGAATGGGTCAGACCGCGAGGCAGCATGGCGGCAGCTCCCGCCCCGGCCGATTGCGTCACCCCGTCGACCTCCACGCGCAGTTCTCCATCGAGCACGATCAATGTCTCCTCGTCATTGCGGTGTCGGTGCAGCGGGCTGGAGTAGCCGCGCTCGCCATTGTGCTCAAGGACGGCGAGAGTGCCCCCGGTGGTCGAGCCGTGCGTACGTACGCGCACTAGGGCACCTAGAAACCAAACAGCTTGCTGCTCTTGCTCGCTGAGAATGGTTGGCGCGGTGGGGAAGCCCCGCCCGCCGCCACCGGCGTCAGATATGGACGTCATCCGTCGGGACCTCTCGTTGATCGTGTCTCTTCAACGACCATCTCATGATCCGCCGCGGCGAAACTATTCAGGGAAGGATTCGACGCTCGCAAGCGGCGAGCGGATTGGCGTGGGCACTTAAGTAAGCTAGGTGGATGCGATTCTCGGTGTGGCCAGGCGCTGCGCAACCTTGGCGGGATCTTGTCGCACTCGCCCGACAGGCGGACGCCGGTTTCTGGCACTGCGTGTACGTGTTCAATCATTTCATGCCCAGCGGTTACCTCTCGGAGGACGAGACTGGAATGCTGGAGGCCACCGGAGCGCTCGCAGCGTTAGCGGGTTCCACGTCGCGGGTTCGGTTGGCTCCGCTGGTGCTGTCGATGACTTACCGACATCCGGCGGTCCTGGCCAACTGGGCAGCGACCGTCGACGATTGTGCAGTCCACTCAAGCACTGATCATCGTGACCAGCTCATCAGCGGACGAACGCCAGGCGGCAACGATTGCGGAGAAGTCGCCGTTGCCGGTGATTTACGGCACGACGGCTCGCATCGTCGAAGCCGTGGCACGCTGGCGCGACGAGGGCGTGGACGAAGTGATCATCCCCGACCGGGCGATGTCAGTCGATCAGCGCGGCGATGCCTACGACGCACTCGCTGACGCGCTGGGGGAGCTGTCTTAGCCCCAACCTCGGCCGCGTCACGTTGAGGGGTGAGTATCGAAGCTAGGCCTGATCCGGCGGTGAAGTTGCGTAATCCCACGACAGGGTTTTAAGGGGTGTCATGCGGATGTAAGCAGCGCCTGGTCTCGGTGCGGTGGGCCATTCGGACTCCGGCACCCCTCGGGCCCGGGCGCCTTCCCTTGCGAGCTGAAGTGCTTCGCTCTTCTCGCGGACGATGCGTGCGTGACCCTGGAACAGCACTCCCCGGATATCTGCCATCGTGGAGCCGTCTTCGAGCAAGATACTTACGTTCGGGTTGCTCTCGACGTTGGCAACTTTGCGTGTCCCATCCCGCACGCCCATGATGATGTCGCGGCCAAGGCGAAAGTATCCGAGGGGTACGGTGTGCGGGAACCCGTCGTTGTCGACGGTGCTCAGCATGGCCCAGCTTGGGCGGCTATCGAGATACTGCTGAATTTCTTCGTCGCTAAATTTTCGCGGCATGAGAATGAGGGTAACAAGACCGAACTCGGCTCTGTGCGTGGCGGTTCGGCGACATTAACCTTGGCGCGCGAACGGCCTCTCTGGGCGTGGCTGCCTTGTCGCACAGTGGCTTTCGCCGTCTCGTAGACCGCTCCACAACCGCACTCATCTGCGCCCTCAGACCAACAGCGGCACAATGACCAGCGACAACAGCGCCATACCAGCGACGACCGGCCAAAGCGCACCGGCTAGGACAGCGAACGCTACGCGAGTAAGAGGCCTTCCTTCTGTGCTTGTATCGGAAAACGGGATGGCGCCGCTGATCACTGCCAGTGCAACAATGAGCGCGCCGCACAGGTAGGTAACGAGCACTTGGATCACCTCAATCTGTTCGCGGGCTACTTTCCTCCATATTGCAGAGATACGCTGTGCTCCGCCCAATGGAGGCCTAAGTCCAACCTGTGGAGTCGGTAACGAAACATGCACGGGCAGGCTATTTTCTGGGACGTTGTAACGAAACATGCACGGGCAGAGCACTTTCCTGCGACGTTGTAACGAAACATGCACGGGCGGGCCACGTTTTGGAATGCGGTTAATCCACGCGTAGGCACGTCCCGCACCGCGCGGCCGAGGTCCGCTACGTTTGAGCCCAGGTCAAGTGAAATGTCTGAGCCCAAGTCAAGTGAAGAAAATCCCCGTTTACGAAAGATCCTTTACCTGATCACGTATGGTATCGCCAATCGGTTCTTACTAACTAACGAAAGGCGAGCGGGATGTGGCGTAATTTGAGAGATGCCACCCAGGAAGACGTAGATGAAGTTGTCAAGGGTTATTCTGAAAATGCTGCCGATTTGGCTGACCACCTGATATCGCATTTGGAGCTTTTGAAAGGCGAAAAAGGCGGATTCACCATCGATCGCTATGATCACTCTTTGCAAACCGCCACCAGGGCCTATCGAGACGGTAAAGATGAAGAATACGTCGTGTGCGCTCTGTTGCACGACGTCGGCGATCTCTTGGCTCCGTATAACCATGGCGAGATGGTTGCAGCGATGTTGAGACCATTCATCAACGATGCCAATCATTGGATGATAAAGCATCATACTGTTTTCCAAGGATACTATTTCTGGGATAAAATAGGCCAGGACAAGAATGCTCGTGATAAGTATAAGGGCGAGCCCTATTACGCGCACACCATTGAATTCTGCGATAAATATGACAGCGCAGCCTTCGACCCTGACTATAAGAGCGAGCCGATTGAATTCTTCAAACCGATGGTTCAGAATCTCGTCAAGAATCCGAAGGTAAGAGATTTTTGATGCGGAGGAAAGCTACAGCGGTTCGGCCGGGGCATGGAAGGTGGCGCGGTGACGAGCCAGGACGTCGTCGCCGAAGTCCCCGGTGGGATCGCGCCACACCGTGTGGATGTGGTTGGCGTCGCTCTGAGTGTTGTCGTATTCGGCGAGAAGCCGCGGTCCTTGCAGGCGGTAGTAGTGCGGTTGCCCGCGCTCGACGCCTCCAGCCCATGCAAAGTGGACCGCCTCCAGCTTGTCACCGGCGAACTTCTCGGCCTCCCGCTCGGCGAGCTCCTCGGGGATTCTACCGATGAAGATATCGAGAACTGCGCGTAGCAGCTCACGCTGGCCGGCCGTTAGCGCCGTGGCCGGAATACCTTTAGGCGTGTTGGTCAGTTGGACAGCGCGGTGGTGCTCAGGTCGTACGCCGGCCGTTGCTTCGGCGGTCTGTTGAATCGCGTGCACCCAGTCACTCAATCTGGGCTCGGTGAAATGACCACGCCAGACGTCCGGCAGCGGCATCGGAATATCGCCCTCGCTGACATGCGGACGATTGCCGCCGACAATGTCGACCGGGGCGACCGAACAGATCAGCGCGTCACGGGCCTGTGCCTCATCGAGGGAGTCGACCAGTTCACGCGCGAGATCCTCGGCTGCCCCTAACGGGCGCAGTAGATGCCCGCCGAGCAAGGGCGATTCGGCTGGATCCGCACCGAGGAAGCACGGCGAGCTGGATTGGACATCGCCGCCGAGCACGAGGTGCTGGATGGACACGTGGTGCCCGCCGAAACGCCAGGACCAAGGGCCCTGCGGGTCGGGATCGCCGAACACTTTGAGCCAGTACAGCTGCGGATCGCGTCCACGTTCGCGCCCGACGTCTACTTGCCAGTTCTCCACGTGATCGAGGACGTTCTCAAGGCCCATGATCGTGGTTGCGGTGACATAGCCGGGTTTGGACAGTC
>JAHZKD010000180.1 GCA_022600605.1 Actinomycetes bacterium | reverse complement strand
GCGCATTGCCGCTCGCGAAGCCCATCTCTCGGCCGTGGCGGCCGCGAAGTACTACATCGACTACAGCGATTTTTCGCTATGGGTGTTGCGAGTGACACGAGTGCGCTGGGTAGGCGGCTACGGACGCATGGACTCAGCTGGCGGCCGGGCGTACGCCGAGGCGCAACCCGACCCGGTTACGCCGTTGGCAGAGGATGCAGTTGCCCACTTGAACGACGACCACGCCGAATCGCTGGCAGCGATAGCGCGGACGCTCGGTGGGTATCCCGACACCACCGCGGCCACGTGCACGGGGGTCGACCGATACGGACTGGACCTACGGCTGACCACAGACCGGGGAATGGCCTATACCCGAGTCGGGTTCGCCACCCCCATCGACAGCATCGATCAATTGCGTCCGGCAGCAATCGATTTGACGGGGCGTGCGCGTCAGGGCTGAACTCGGCCTACTCGCTAGTACCCCAGTGCAATACGATCGTCGGATGACAGCTGCTACCTCATCATCGGCGCGTCCAGATTCCTGGCAAGCGGCATTCTACCTGATCCGCACCCGAGGATACGAGCGCCGCGACGAGCCATTCCGGCTCGCCAGTGGCCAACTAAGCCACGACTACATCGATGGGAAGCACGCGGTCGACACCGGGGAGCGGCTGGCGATCGTCTGCCGGGCGGTCGCCGACCTGGCCGCAATCCACGGTGTCGAGTTCGACGCGGTCGGTGGTCTGACGATGGGCGCCGACCCCTTGGCGCACGGAGTTGCCATGCTCACCGGGAAGGGGTGGTTCTCCGTGCGTAAGGAACAGAAGAAGCGCGGACGTGAGCAATGGATCGAGGGGGCCCGTCTGCAGCCCGGAGCCCGGGTGCTGCTGGTCGACGATGTAATCAGCACCGGGGGATCCACCGAGATCGCCCTCGATCGAGTCACCGCTGTCGGCGCTGTGGCGACCGGGGTGATCCCGATGGTCGACCGCGGCGATATCGCCGCCAGACGCTTCGCCAAGCATGGTGTGCCCTTCTACGCGTTGGTCAGCTACCGGGACCTGGGTATCGAGCCGGTTCAAGACGTCTGATTGGTCATCTGCTCACGCGACTGAAGATCGCGCGAACCGTCCACGCCACGGGCCGTGAGCAACCTAACGTGGTGACATGGCGGATTTACGTGGTGACATGACGGATTTCGATGCTGCGACGGTATTCGCTGCCGCACCGGTCGCCACGCTCGGCACGACGCGAGACGACGGGGCACCTCATCTGGTGCCAGTCGTCTTCGCGATGCCGGAGAACCGCACAGACATGCTCTACACGGCCATCGACGCGAAGCCGAAGTCGACGCAGCGTCTGCAGCGGTTGATCAACATCGAGTGCAACGCGACGGTGAGCCTGATGGTCGATCGCTACGACGACGACTGGACCCGGTTGTGGTGGGTCCGTCTCGATGGCACCGCAACGGTTCATCACCGCGGCGAGGAGATGGCCAGCGGCTATGCGCTGCTCCGCGCCAAATACCCCCAATACACCAGAATCGAGTTGGACGGCCCGGTCATCGCCGTGCGGGTCCAGCGTTGGTCCTCGTGGCGGGCCTCGTCGTAACTGACCGGCTGACTCTCACCGCCGCTCGTTGACCATGGCCTCGAGTTGCTCTTCGTAGGCGCCTTCCTCTCGGCCCAGCGCGACGGTAGCCACCGCCATTGCCAGAGCGGAAACTACTATCGCGACGCTGCCCCAGCCCCCAACGGCGAGGTGCTCGCCGAGCACCACCGCTCCGAGCAGCACCGCGATCACAGGTTCGAGGACCAGCATCGTCGGCACCGACGTCTGCAGCGAGCCAGCATGGAAAGCCGACTGCTGAAGCAGCATCGCCAACACCCCTAACAGGACCAGCAAGTACAACACCGGGGAAGTCAGGACCGCTCGAGGTCCGTCATGGGTCAGTAGGTGCATGACGAGCTTGGTGAGCAACGCGACGACGCCGAACAGCACCCCCACCGCGACGGCCAGCAGCACCGCACGGCGCGGACCGATGATTCGCGTCGCGACCAGCACGCAGACCGACACCACCGCTGCACAGACCATCGCGACGACCACAGAGGTAGCCAGCGACGCCTCGTAATCTCCGGGGACGGCTCTGGCCAGAACCACGAACACCGCCAGCGCGGAGGTCAGCAGCATGGCCCAACACCACCCGCTGCGGGTGACCCGCCGATGCGACAGCCGGGCGCTGAGCGGGAGCGCGAACAACAGTGCCGAGGTGAGGATGGGCTGCACCAGCAGAAGCGATCCGTTGGCCAGCGCAAGTGCCTGGCACACAAAGCCGGCGAGCGCAGACGCGGTACCCGCCCACCAGAGCGGTCGGCGCAGCAGCGTTTGAATCATCACGGGGCTGACCCCGTGTTCGGCGGGCACGTCGATGGTCGCCCGCTGGCGCACCACGATTCCGACGGCCAGGAACACCGCGGCAAGCAACGCCAGCAGCACAGTCAGAGCATGGTCGACGACTGCGCCCCCCACAGCTTCTCCCTTCGAAGGTCACTGTCCGAACAGCAACAGAGTCCGCAGGGACAAGGACAGCACACTCGCGCAGCGGCGCCCAGCCCGGCCCATAACTACAGACCTGATCGGTCGTGTTTCCGCGTCGGAGAGACCGGGCTTCGCGGTGCCGTGAAGCTGCGCAGGTGGTCGATAACCCGTGTCCTCACTCCTCAAGGTGCCGGGGAGCCGGGCTTCGGCGAATCGGTTCGCGCCCCGGTGGCTGCTGCGGCGGCGGCAGCAGCGGCTCGGCCCGGTTGACCGGCACCGTCGTCGGTTCTTCCGTGTGGAGCTCCAGGGGTTCTCCCCCGTGACGGATGGTCAGTTTGCCGTGCGGACCATCACGCAGCGTGTAGGTGACCGAAGTGTGGTCCGCCTCGGCCGTCACCCGAAAATCTCTCCAGCGCAACCGGAATCGCAATCTGGTGATCCCGGCCGGGAGGCGGGGGTTCAGCGCCAATACGCCCTCGTCGTCGCGCAGGCCTCCGAAGCCACTGACCAATGCGGTCCAGCTGCCGGCCAAGGATGCCAGGTGTAAACCATCCCCGGTGTTGTGGTGTAAGTCGCGCAGATCGATCAGCGCCGCCTCATATGCGTAGTCGTGGGCGAGTTCCAGGTGACCGACATCGGCACACATGACCGCCTGGACAGATGCTGACAGCGACGAATCGCGGGTCGTGCGACGCTCGTAGTAGTCGACGTTGCGGGCCTTCTGCTCAGGGGTGAACGCGTGGCTCTGCCACTGCATCGCCAACACCAGATCGGCCTGCTTGATGACCTGCGCAGGGTAGAGCCGCACGTAGGGTTCATGGAGCAGCAGTGGGTACTGCGTGTTCGCGGCGAAATCCCATTCGCGCAGCGTCGTGAAACCTTCACACTGCGGATGCACACCCAGCTCCTGGTCGTAGGGTATATGCACCGCCTGGGCGGCAGCGCGCCACCCGGCGGTTTCTTCGGTGTCCACCCCCATTTCAGCCGCGATATCGGGGTGTCGCGCGCACGCATCGGCCGCGATGCGCAGGTTCGCCGCAGCCATCAGATTGGTGAACACGTTGTCCCGCACTATCGCGGTGTACTCGTCCGGCCCGGTCACCCCGTCGATGCGCCATGCCCCGTGCCGATCGTGATGCCCGAGTGACAGCCACATCCGCGCGGTTTCGACAAGAACCCCCAGTCCACACTGTTGCTCCAAGGACTCGTCGCCAGTCACCACGCGATACCGCTCGAACGCCGTCGCGATTCCGGCGTTGACGTGAAACGCCGCAGTGCCGGCGGGCCAGTAGGACGAGCATTCCTCGCCGTGGATGGTTCGCCACGGGAAGCTCGCCCCCTTCAGAGCGAGCTGAGCAGCGCGGTCGCGCGCCATGTCCAGTGTCGATGCCCGCCATCGCAATGCATCGGCCGCGGCACGCGGCGCGGTGTAGGTAAGCACCGGGAGCACGTAACCCTCAGTGTCCCAGAAGGCATGTCCGTCATATCCGGTTCCGGTGAGCCCCTTGCCCGCGATAGCGCGGCCCTCTGCGCGCGCGCTGGCCTGCATCACATGGAAGAGCCCAAACCGAACCGCCTGCTGACAGTCGGCGTCACCGTCAACCTCGACGTCGGCGCAATCCCAGAAGTCGTCCAGGTACTCACGCTGCGAGTCGAGCACTCCCTGCCAGCCGCTGTAGCGGGCGCTGGCGATGGCGGCAGCGGCCTGGTCACGCAGCGCAGAACGGGAACGCAGGCTAGACCACCCGTAGGCGAGGTACTTCACGACACGAAGCCGCTCCCCGGCTTTCAGGCCACAGGCCACGGTGGTACGCGCCCAGTCGTCACCGGAGTCACCGCTGATATCCACCCGCCCGGGTGCCTCCACAATGTGGTCCATTGCGGCGGCCACCATCAACTTGGTTCCGCGGGTGCGGTGGATCAGCAGCGCACCACGGTCACTGACCTCATGTTGTATGGGTTCGAGCGGATCGCGCAGTATCGCCGCAACTCGCGGATCACTCTGTGCCTCAGGCTGATCCTCGTTCGCCATGAGTTCGGACTGCAGCGTAACGCGCAGGTCGTCGTCGAGTGCCTCCACCTCGTACTCGATGGCGGCGAGCCCCCTGTGAGCCAGCGAGACCACCCGGACCGAGGTTACTCTGACTTGTTTGCCTGCCGGCGAACGCCATTCGGCGGTGCGACGCAGGGTGCCCGCGCGTAGGTCGAGAACCCTTTCGTGCGAGAGTAACTCACCGTATCGAACGTCGAATGGTTCGTCTTCGACCAGCAGCCGGATCAGCTTGCCGTTGGTGACGTCGACGATGGTCTGTCCGTCCTCGGGATCTCCATACCCTGCTTCGCCGTATGGCAACGGGCGAGTCTCGTAGTAGCCGTTGAGGTAGGTGCCTGGCAGGCCGTACGGTTCACCTTCGTCGAGGTTCCCGCGTAACCCGATGTGGCCGTTGGATAGTGCGAACAACGACTCGGTCTGTGGTAGTAGATCGAGCCTGAGTTCCGTCTCCCGGATCACCCACGGTTCGACGGGGAAGGCTTCGTCCGCGATCATCATGGCGGCAGCAACTCCCCGAGATCGGTGACGACAATGTCGGCACCGTTGTCCCGCAACGCTTCCGACTGTCCGGTGCGGTCGATTCCGACTACCAGGCCAAACTTTCCGGCTCGGCCGGCAGCCACCCCCGATAGGGCGTCTTCGAACACCGCCGCGCGGGACGGGTCCAGGTCGAGCAGCTGCGCGGCACGCAGGAACGAGTCCGGCGCGGGCTTTCCCGCTATGTGTTCGGTGCGCAACGTGACTCCGTCTACCCGGTGCTCGATGTAACTGTCCAGACCGGTCACCTCGAGCACCTGGCGGGTATTGGCGCTCGAGGATACGACCGCGCGCCGCAGCCCCGCCTGCACCGCAGCCTGCAGATAGCGTCGCGATCCCTCGAACACGGTGACGCCGTCGGTACGGAGGTGCTCAAGGAAGAGATGGTTCTTCCGGTCGCCCATCTCGCTGATCGCATCGTCATCGACGGTGATGTCGCGGCTGGCCAGAAACGAGCGCATCCCGTCGTTCCGCGGCTTGCCGTCGACGTAAGTCTCGTAGTCGGCGGCGGCGTCGAACGGCACGAACGGCTCATCTGTCGACGCAGCACGGGCGCGCAGATACTCGTCGAACATCGTTTTCCACGCCCGCTGGTGCACGCTGGCGGTGTCTGTGAGCACACCGTCGAGGTCGAAGAGACACCCTTGTATCGGGTCGGGCAGGCCCAGCATCACCCACTCATACCCCGTCCAGCCCAGGATCGAAACGGAACACGCGGGTGGCAGGGGTGGGGATCTGCATCGCTCGGTGGCCCCGGCCTCTAGAGGGGTGGTCTAGATAGGTGCTCTAGCCGAGGCCGAACATCGCCCGTAGATCGATAGTGCGCCACGCGATCAGCGCGACGAACAACACGAGGAACGCGACTGTGGCGCCGGCCTGCACCGGGTTGCGTTGTTGCCGCGGAGCGTAGGCATAGGCGGCAGCGACCGCAGCACCGGTGATGAGTCCGCCGACGTGGCCCTGCCAGCTGATGTTATGCGAGCTGATCAACGGGAAGACGAACGTGAAGGCGAGGTTCAGCCCGATGATTGTGATCACCCAGCGAACATCCATGTTGAGCTTTTTGCCGACGACGAATGTTGCGCCGAACAATCCGAATACCGCGCCCGAAGCGCCGGCAGTGGCCGTGTTGAGCGACGACAGCAGGTAGACCAGGACCGAGCCGCCCAACGCGCTGAGTAGATACAGCGCGCTGAAGCGCAACCGTCCCATCGCTTGTTCCAGCGGCGGACCCACGATGTAAAGCGCAAACATGTTGAACAGGATGTGGGTGAGGCCGTAGTGCAGGAATGCCGAGGTCATCAGCCGGTAAAAGTCGCCGTCGGCGACCGCCGGCGGCCACAGCACAAGAGCGCGCTCCACATCGACGAGCACCGACTGCAGGACGAACATCAGCACGTTGATGCCGATGAGCACGTAGGTGACTATCGGAACCGCAGACCGCTGCTTGGCGCCGAAACCCGTCCTCACCGGGCGTACCGTGCGCGCGGCCGCACCGACGCAGTCCGCACACTGGTG
>JAHZKD010000179.1 GCA_022600605.1 Actinomycetes bacterium | reverse complement strand
GACATCGGGTACATGCCCTGCGATCCCCAACAGCTTCTTGACACCGAATACCTGCGGCACAGAGCCGAACTGATAGACCCCAAGCGCGCGAGGCCGTTCGCTGCGGGGAAGCCGCCCAAGGGAGGCACGATATATCTGAGTGCTGCGGACTCATCCGGGATGATGGTCTCGATGATCCAATCCAACTATATGGGCTTCGGTTCGGGTGTGGTGGTGCCCGGCACCGGGATATCGCTGCACAACCGGGGAGCGAATTTCGTTGCCACACAGGGGCACCCCAACCAGGTCGGGCCGAACAAGCGTCCGTACCACACCATCGTCCCCGGTTTCGTCACCAAGGGTGACGCACCGGTGATGAGTTTCGGGGTCATGGGCGGAAGCATGCAGCCGCAGGGACACGTCCAGGTCCTAGTGCGCATCGCCGACTACACCCAGAATCCTCAGACAGCGTGCGACGGGCCGCGCTTCCGTTGGGTCCAAGGCATGCAGGTCGCCCTGGAGCGGGGTTTTCCGACCGAGACGATGGATGAGTTGGCTGCCCGCGGCCACGAACTCGTCACCGTCGACGACTACAACAGTTTCGGAAGCTGTCAGGCGATCTGGCGGCTCGACAACGGGTACCTCGGCGCCAGCGACCCACGCCGCGACGGCCAGGCCGCCGGTTTCTAACTCAATCTTGTCCCGCGGCACCGAAGGCCTCTGCGAGGCGGTTCCGATCGACGGATCCCTTGGCTGTCACCGGTAACTCGTCAACCCGCAGTATCCGTTCGGGCACCTCGTAGCGGGATAGCCGCTCGGCACAGAATCCTTCCAGCGCATCGTCGTCACAGCGGGCACCGGCACGCAGGGTCACCGCCGCTACGACCTGCTCGCCATACTTGGCGTCGGGCATGGCAAACACGGCGGCCTGGGTGATATCAGGATGGGCGAGCAGAGTGTCCTCAACATGCTCCGGGGAGATCTTCTCGCCGCCGCGATTGATGATGTTCTTGATCCGGCCCTGAAGTGTCAGCACACCTGAAGAATCCACCGAGCCAAGGTCGCCCGTACGCAGCCAACCGTCGATGAACGTGTCTGCAGTGGCACGGGCGTTGTTGAGGTAGCCGCGGGTGACCGCAGGTCCACGCAGCCAGACTTCGCCTGTGACTCCCACAGGGCAGGCGGCGCCGCCTTCGTTGGTGATGCGCAGTTCGGTGCCGGTCGGTTCGCCAACCGTGCGCAGACGCGTTTGAGCATCAGCCGAAGCGCTCACTGCGCAGGCTTGGTGAGTTGCCTCGGTCATGCCGTAGGCCGGCAGTACAACAGCCTCGAACGTCGCCTCCAGGCGCCGCGCGACCTCGGGCGGCAAGGGGGCGCTGCAACTGCGCAGGAAGCGCAGTCCGCTGCCGGCCGCCTCGCCATCGGCTGCCGCGTCCAGCAGGATCTGGTGAATCGTCGGCACCGCGGTGAACCACGTGGCCTCAACGGTATTCAGCTCGCCGAAGAAATGGTGCGCCGAGAACCGGCCCTTCGTGGGCAGCCCGACGCAGCCTGCGGTACTCAGCGTCGCCAGCAGTCCGGCTACCAGACCATGTCCGTGGAACATCGGCATCACCGCGACCGTGCTGTCGGTCGGGACGAGTCGGTAGGCGTTGGCCACGTTGGCCATTGCGGCACTGAGCCCTTCATGGGTCCAGGGCACCATCTTCGGCATCGCGGTTGTGCCTGAGGTGAACATCACCAGGGCGTCCGAGGGCGACAGGCCCACCGGCGAAGGGTCAGCACTGGCCGCCGGACTACCGTGCACCTCGCATCTCGGACCGGTGGGCCCTGGCGCCGCGACCTTGAGCAGCATGTCATGGCACCCATCGGCTGGCTTAGCAGACTGATCGGTCAGCACCCCCCGCGCACCGACACGCTTGAGCCGGGTCTGCTGTTCGTCGCGTGGCAGTGCAGGGTCCAGAGGTACTGTCACCAGCCCTGCCCTGGCCGCACCGAGCAGGCCAACGACGTACTCGACATTGTTGGCTGTCCGCAGCCCCACCACATCCCCGCCGCGCAATCCCTTTCCTGACAACAATAAAGCGGTTTGGTCTACAAGGTCGGCCAACATCTCATAGGTGATCCTGGCCCCCGTGGCGATCGCGAACAGCGCGACATTTGACGCGTGCGTGCGCGCCATGTGCTCGGCGAGGTCGCCAAGCGGCCCCGCTGGTGTCGCTGGGGATTCGGGTGCGGTCACGAGGGCCTCCTGATTATTTCACGACGTCTTAGTTCACGACTTCTTAGCTGGGTGGCGGACCTGATTGCCGGTATGACCATCGAATATCGTTTTGCACGTGACTGATTCAGCTCACTTCGGGTTGCAGGGCGCTACGGGGATTGAGGTTGGTCAGGTGGCCACTTTCACTGCCGGCCGCCGGATCGAGTTCGCAGTCTATGAGTGCTGGCCGTCGCGCGCTATGTGCTTGGGCAAGCGCCGCGCCGAGGTCGGCGGGGGTCCGCACATGATATGCCGCACCCCCGAAGGCTTCAATGATTCGTTCGTGGCGGGCCTGGGGCGCAAGGACCGTGGGCGCGGGGCAGCTACCTGCGGGATCGATCTCGTCACCGCGGTAGACGCCACCGTTATTGAGAACCACAACCGTGATGGGAAGCCCATAGCGGCAAATGGTTTCGATCTCCATTGCGCTGAACCCGAAAGCGCTATCGCCCTCGATAGCGATCACCGGCTGACCCGTCTCGACAGCTGCGGCGATCGCGTATCCCATCCCAATGCCCATCACACCCCAGGTGCCACAGTCGAGCCGGTGACGAGGCACAGCCATGTCGACCACATTGCGGGTGATGTCAAGAGCGTTGGCGCCCTCATTGATCAGATAGACCTCGGGATGATCCTTGACGAAGTCCCGGATAGGGCGCAGCGCGTTGTAGAACTGCATCGGCCGAGGATCCTCAGCCAGCCGCTTCGCCATCGTCGCCGCATTGCGGGCGCGACGGGCGGCAAGTTCGGCCACCCAGTCATCCGGGCAATGCACGGGTTGGCGATCCAACGCTGCGTTCAGCGCCGAAATGACGGAACCGGCATCGCCGGCCAACGGCACAGCGGTCGGCTGATTGCTGTCGAACTCGGCGGGTTCGATATCAACGTGGATGAACTTCGCCCCTGCTGACCACTGCGGGGGCTCGCCATGGTTGAGAAGCCAGTTCAACCGCGCGCCAACCAATAGCACGACATCAGCACGCGACAAGGCAAGCGAGCGAGCTGCGGCCGCACAAAGCCGATGATCGTCGGGAACCAAGCCCTTGGCCATCGACATCGGCACGAAGGGTATGCCGGTCGCCTCGATCAACGAGGTGATCTGTTCCTCGGCCTGCGCGTAGGCTGCCCCCTTGCCCAGCACGATCAGTGGACGGTGAGCACCGGCAAGTAGCTCCAGCGCTTTGATGACAACCTCGTGCGATGGCGATTGGCTCGGCGCCGGATCGACGACCTTCCACAAAGTGCCCGCGCCGTCGGTCGCGCTGATCGTCTCAGCCAAAACCTCGCCCGGAATGTCGAGATATACCCCGCCGGGACGGCCCGACACCGCGGTGCGGATGGCTCGGGCGACTCCGCGGCCGATGTCCTCGATCCGGTCAATTCGGTAACTCGCCTTAGCCAAGGGCTTGGCGATGGCCAACTGGTCAAGCTCCTCGTAGTCGCCACGCTGTAGGTCGACGATGGCACGTGTACTGGATCCGGCGATATGAACCATGGGAAAGCAGTTCACAGTTGCGTTAGCCAGCGCCACCATGCCGTTGAGGAAGCCGGGACCCGAAACGGTAAGGCAGATACCCGGTTTGCCGGTCAAGAACCCCGCCGCCGCCGCCGCGTGGCCGGCATCAGACTCGTGCCGGAAGCCGATGTAGCGGATGCCTGAGGCTTGGGCCAGCCGTGCCAGATCGGTGATGGGAATCCCGACCACTCCATAGATCGTCGCCACGTCGTTGAGCTTGAGAGCATCAACCATCAGATGGAAACCGTCGGTCAATAAGCCATCACCGGCACTGGCTGAAGTCATGGCTCCGAGTGTGCATCGATCAACGTTTCCAAGCAGGCAAAATCGCCCGATAGGCTCCCCCTGTCCCCCTGTGAGGAGGAACCCGCACCAAGCACATTCAATCGGCGGCGGGAACTAAATCCCACGCTCGCAGGGCAACCTCCCGTCGTCGACGGCCGCCACCAGCGCCGCGTGGTCGGCCTCAGTTTGGTCGGCATACTTGCGGGCGAAGAGGCACAACGCGTCGTCTACACGTTCTGAGCGGCCCAGGTAGCCGGCAATCATCGAGGCGCCGCTAGTCCGCGCATGACCTTTGGCGAGAAGCTGACCGACCACACCGGTGTAGTCGACGAGTGCTTTGGGGTCCATGGCGTCCAACGGAATGGTGCCCTTCATATTGCGGAACTGCCGGACGTAATACTGCAGCCCGTCCATCGTCGTCCAACCCAACAGCGGGTCACTGACCGTCTGCAAAGCCTGTTGGTACTCGACCACCCGCTGGCCTTGATGTGAATGAAGGGCCGACTCGCCGTGCACATACCGCGCCAGTACGGAGCGGCGGGCTTGCTTGAGCTGCAGGAAAACCACGTCCTCGGGTGAGGAGCCTTCCAGCAGCGCCACATAGGCGCGCAAGCCGACGCTGCCGACCCCGACCACCTTGTGTGCGACATCGAGCAGGGTGTAGCCGCCCAGCACCCGGCGCCAATGGGTGGACAGGGTCGGAAGATAGTCGTCAAGCGCTTCGGCCAGCGCTTGAGCTTCGCGCTCCGGTAGCCGGGTGATCAGCGGCGGCTCTGCGACGATCCTGCGAACGCCGCCGACCTCTCGGGTGAATCGGGGTAGCGCGCGGTCGCTGGTGCGGTTGCGTGCCCGCCTGGCCGACCGCCGCACTTCGTCGGCCAGCGGCCCTGCTGTCTGACCGGCCAACCGATCGACTCCCAGCCTGGCGAAGGACCGCGAAAAAAGCGGCTCGTCGGCCAAGCGTCGCAACTCCAGTCGGTAGGCCGAGACGCAGGACCGCACCGCTGAGCCGCATTCGTCCTCGGTGGCGCCGTTGCTGCGTCCCGCAACCCAGATACTGGCCACCAACCGACGCAGGTCCCACTCCCAACTCCCAGGGTGCGCCTCGTCGAAGTCGTTGAGATCGATCACCAGGTCGCGTTCGGGCGAGGCGTAGAAGCCGAAGTTGCCAAGGTGCGAGTCACCGCAGATCACCGGAGTAATGCCGGTCGACGGTAGGCGAGCCACATCCTCGGCCATCACCACGGCGGTGCCCCGCAGAAAGCCGTACGGTGAGGCGACCATGCGTCCCACCCGAATCGGGATCAGGCGGTCCACCCGGCCGCGGTGATTGCCATTGATGACGTCTACCGGGTCAGGCCGGTCCAGGGGCGGCGTCCAGTCGGCCAGCGATCGCCGGGGTACCCGTTCACGTAGGCACTTACCCAGCGAATACCTCTCAGCGCGGCTCACCGGCCGTTGCCGCAGTGAGTGGTAGGCACCGCTGTCGGCCTCGGCCAGCACGGTGTGGCTGGTCGGCTCAAGGCCTGGCGCTGTGCTACTCACCCTGCCAACGCACCTCTCCGCGGGGGCTGCTCTTGTCGGTTCCTATGTTGCGCCGTCGGACGATCTCGCGTTAGCGACTTGAGTGAATCGTGACTGACCGACGTTAACGAGGACTACCGAGCAGTTCATCGACCAGACTGGGGTCATGACGGAAACCGGCGCGACCCTCGTTGCGGTGTACCTCGACTTCGACAACATTGTGATCTCGCGGTACGACCAGGTGAACGGTCGCAACTCCTTCCAGCGAGATAAAGCCAAGGGTCTGGACGAGGATCCGGGCCGGCTCACCCGCGCGACCGTCGATGTCGGGGCGATCATCGACTTTGCGTCATCGTTCGGCACTTTGGTACTGACTCGCGCCTATGCAGACTGGTCAGCCGAGGTCAATGCCGGATACCGTGGCCAGCTAGTGGGACGTGCGGTCGACCTGGTCCAGCTGTTTCCGGCGGCGGCATACGGCAAGAACGGCGCCGACATCAGGCTGGCGGTCGACACGGTCGAGGACATGTTCCGCTTGCCCGACTTGACCCATGTGGTGATCGTCGCCGGCGACTCCGACTACATCGCGCTGGCCCAGCGGTGCAAGCGGCTCGGCAGGTACGTGGTGGGCATCGGGGTGGCCGGATCGTCGAGCCGCATGCTCGCGGCCGCCTGCGATGAGTTCGTCACCTACGATGCGCTACCCGGCGTCCCGGTGTTCGAGCCCGACGACGCCAACGCTGCTCCCGCCGAGAAGCCCGCACCACGGGGACGCTCCGGGCGGACAAAGGCCGCCGAGCCTGAGACCCCCGAGGACTCCGAGCTGCCGGATCCTCAGGCAGCGGCAACCGGTCTGCTGACCCGCGCATTGCAAATCGGGCTGGAAAAGGACGATGCCGACTGGCTGCACAACTCTGCGGTGAAGGCGCAGATGAAGCGGATGGACCCGTCGTTCAGCGAGAAATCCCTGGGGTTCAGGTCCTTCAGCGACTTCTTGCGATCACGCTCTGAGGTGGTGGAGTTGGACGAGAGTTCCACGACACGGCTGGTGCGGCTACGAGAAAAGGCGTGAGACTGGAACATCCAGACCAAGGAACCCATACACATTCACTGTCAACGGAAACGAGCGAGGAACGATGGCGCCCTCAGATGCAAAGCTGCAGGAAATGCTCGACGAGTTCGAGTTGCGCAAGCTCGTTCACAGCTACTGCCGCACCGTCGATCGTGGTGACTTCGCACAACTACGCAGTCTGTATCACGAGGACGCCCTGGACGACCACGGCGCCTTCTCAGTGGGGTCGGCGGATAGCTTCATCAGCAAGCTCGCCGCCGCGCGTCCCTACATACAGTCGATGCAACACAATGTCACCACCGCGAATTTCGCAGTTCGTGGAAACATCGCCGAAGGCGAGATCTACACCATTGCGATTCACACGATTGGCGCAGGCGATCACGAGGTCGACGTCATTGTCGCCGGACGCTATCTCGACAAGTATGAGAAACGTTCGGAAACTTGGAGATTCGCGCATCGCAAGATTGTCACCGATTGGGCCCGGGTGAACGATCCGTCTACAGCGGACCTCAGCCACCCGATAACCAGAGACACCCCTAGTGGCAGCCCCGACATGAAGGATCCTTCGTACCAATTCTTCTCGCTGCTTACGGGAGGGGCCCAGTGACTGAGGCTGTCCAAGTCGCGGCCCCGGCCGCACCTCGGGGCTGGGCGACGGCAAGAAGGCCTCTCGGTAACGAAAACCATTAACAGGTCAAGGCTTTCGTCGTTTCCCCGCAGCAGCGGTCGGGTTGCAGTCCTGCGGCAAGCTCACGGCCTCTACACGGCTAGTTCTCGATGCTTTCTCAGGCCAGGCATATGTTGTCGGCGAAACATTGAAAGCACCGAAGAAGAATGATCCTTCGGATGACAAACGAGAGGGACACACCGTGAAACGACCCGCCATCTGGAAGACAGCCACCATCAGCGCCGCCATAATCGGCCTCAACCTATTCGGCGCCGGAGCCGCGATGGCCTCCCCCGCCACCGCGCCTCACCAGAGCTGCAACGTCAACGGTGCCAGCACATCCGTTTGCCAGAGCCCCGGGGACGCGTCGATCGTTACTGCGCCTAACCCGGATACGAGCGCGCAGTACACCGGCCCATACGGCGCGGGCATTGTTGGTGGCCATTGAGGCCACGTCGGTGCCGTGT
>JAHZKD010000178.1 GCA_022600605.1 Actinomycetes bacterium | reverse complement strand
CGATCGCGGTCAGGCAAAGAGGGAGTCCCGGGCCGCGAAGCCGGACAAACTCCTCGCGAGTCTCGGCTAGACGCCGTAGCGAAGGAGCTCGTCTGCGGTGATCAACCGTTCGGCCTTCGCTGGGAACTCGCGGCTCTTGACTGGGTGCCGGAACAGTAACCAGGCCATTCGCCCTGCCCGGTACCGGGAAATCGGGTTCATATACACGGTAATTCTCCTGCGGCGTTCCAACAGCTTGATCGGGGAGCTACTTTACCGCAGCGCCCTCACCGAGTCATTAGATACCTCGGTGCTGGCAAACTGCCGGAGGCACGCCGATCAATGATCAGATGTTATTAAAGTGATTAAAGGGTCTGGTGGTACTAGCGCTGCGGCACCGCAGTGGGCTTGATCGGCGACGGCAGCGCCGTCTCTCCCATCAAGTAGCGGTCCACGCCGGCGGCCGCGGCGCGACCCTCGGCGATCGCCCACACGATCAGAGACTGACCTCGTCCCATATCACCGGCAACGAACACCCCGGGCACCGACGTCGTGAATGCGGCATCGCGGGCTACATTGCCGCGCTGGTCGAGTTCAACGCTCAGGTCGGCCAGCAGACCTTCAGGCTCGGGGCCGGTGAAGCCCATCGCCAGCAGCACAAGATCGGCGTCCAACTCGAAGTCAGTGTCAGCAATCTTCTCGAACTTGCCAGCCCTCATCTGCACCTCATGACCGCGTAAGCCGGTGACACGCCCGCCCTGGCCGAGGAACTTCTCGGTGTTCACCGAATAGACCCGCTCGCCGCCCTCCTCGTGCGCGGAGGCAACCCGGAACATCAGCGGATAGGTCGGCCACGGCGTCGAGTCGGCACGTGTATCCGGAGGCCGCGGCATGATCTCGAACTGGTGCACGCTGTGGGCGCCCTGGCGGTGTGCGGTGCCCAGGCAGTCCGCCCCTGTGTCGCCGCCGCCGATGATGATGACCTTCTTGCCCTTGGCCGTGATCGGCGGTTGCCCGTCCTCGTCGGCGATCGGGTCACCCAGCTGGACCCGGTTCGCCCAAGGCAGATATTCCATGGCTTGGTGGATACCGTCGAGCTCGCGGCCCGGGATCGGCAGATCCCGGCGTGCGGTAGCACCGCCCGCCAGCACCACGGCGTCGAAGCCGGATCGCAGCTGCGCAGCGGTGATGTCCACCCCGACATTGACCCCGGTACGGAACTCGGTGCCTTCAGCGCGCATTTGGTCGAGGCGCCGGTCGATGTGGCGCTTCTCCATCTTGAACTCTGGGATGCCGTAGCGCAGCAGGCCGCCGATACGGTCGTCGCGCTCGAACACCGTCACGGTGTGCCCGGCTCGTGTCAGCTGCTGAGCCGCGGCCAGCCCCGCGGGCCCCGACCCGATGACCGCGACGGTCTTGTCGGTCAGCCGATGTGGAGGAAGCGGAACGACCCAGCCTTGTTCGAAGGCATTGTCGATGATCTCCACCTCGACCTGTTTGATGGTCACCGGATCCTGGTTGATGCCCAGGACACAGGATCCTTCACACGGCGCCGGGCATAGCCGCCCGGTGAACTCCGGGAAATTGTTGGTCGCGTGCAGGCGCTCGATAGCAGCGTGCCAACGCCCGGTCCGTACCTGTTCGTTCCACTCCGGAATAAGGTTTCCCAGCGGGCAACCGTTGTGACAGAACGGAATACCGCAGTCCATGCATCGACTCGCCTGGACCTGGAGAGGCTCGTGGGCGAAGTCCTCGTAGACCTCTTTCCAATCGCGAAGGCGCAGGTCGACCGGCCGTCGTGTCGCGGTCTCACGGTGGGTGTGTTTCAGAAAGCCACGGGAATCAGCCACCAGCGGCCGCCATGATCGCTTCGTCGACATCCTGCCCGCTGCGTTCGGCGTCGGCGATCGCCTGTAGCACCCGCTTGTAGTCGCGCGGCATCACCTTCTTGAAGTGCACCGATTCACCGTCCCAATCAGCCAGAATTCGTTGTGCCACTGCTGAATCCGTGGCATCGAAGTGCGCCTGAATCATGCAGCGCAGCCACAGCGTATCTTCGGACTCGGCGCCATCGAGTGCTTCGATGTCCACCATCCCGGTATTGAGGTTGTCGGCCAGTAGATCATCGGGGTCGTACACATAGCCGATGCCGCCCGACATGCCCGCCGCGAAGTTTCTGCCGGTCGGACCGAGGATGACCACCCTACCGCCGGTCATGTACTCACAGCCGTGATCACCGACACCTTCCACAACGGCGTACGCGCCCGAGTTCCGCACAGCGAAACGTTCACCAACCTTGCCGCGCAGGAACATATGGCCGCTCGTGGCGCCGAAGAGGATTACGTTGCCGGCAATGATGTTGTCCTCAGCCACATAACTTTCAGGAGCGCCCTCGGGCGGCCGGATGACCACCCGCCCCCCGGACAGACCCTTTCCGACGTAGTCGTTGGCGTCGCCGTACACGCGCAGGGTGATGCCGTTGGGTACGAACGCTCCGAAGCTGTTCCCCGCCGAACCGTCAAAGGTGATGTCGATCGTGCCATCCGGAAGCCCTTGACCCCCGTAGACCTTAGTCACCTCGTGGCCGAGCATCGTTCCCACCGTACGATTGACGTTGGTGATTGTTGTGGAAAAGCGCACCTGCGCACCGCTATCGATAGCCTCTCGGCACTGCGAGATCAACTGCTGATCAAGGGCCTTGTCCAAGCCGTGGTCCTGGCGCGAGCTGCAATAGAGGTCCTGGTTCATGAACGCCGACTCAGGCTCGTGCAGCACAGGGGCCAGGTCCAGCTTGTGGGCCTTCCAGTGTTCGGCGGCCTCAGTCGTGTCGAGCGTTGCAACCTGGCCGACCATCTCGTTGACTGTGCGAAAGCCCAGCTGCGCCATCAGCTCCCGGACTTCGTCGGCGATGAACATGAAGAAATTCTCGACGAATTCCGGCTTAGCGTTGAACCGCTGGCGCAACACCGGGTTCTGGGTGGCCACACCCACCGGGCAGGTGTCGAGGTGGCAGACCCTCATCATGACGCAGCCAGCTACTACCAGTGGCGCGGTGGCGAAACCGAACTCCTCGGCACCCAGCAATGCGGCCACCACAACGTCGCGCCCAGTCTTGAGCTGGCCGTCCACCTGGACCACGATCCGATCACGAAGTCCGTTGAGCAGCAACGTCTGCTGCGTCTCAGCGAGACCGATCTCCCACGGCGCACCGGCATGCTTCTGCGATGTGAGCGGGGTAGCGCCTGTGCCGCCGTCATGGCCAGAGATCAGCACCACATCGGCGTGCGCCTTGGACACCCCGGCGGCGACCGTACCGACACCGTTCTCGCTCACCAGCTTCACATGTACCCGCGCCTGCGGGTTCGCGTTCTTCAGATCGTGGATCAACTGAGCGAGATCCTCGATCGAATAGATGTCGTGGTGCGGCGGCGGCGAGATCAAACCGACCCCGGGCGTGGAATGCCGCACCTCGGCCACCCACGGATAGACTTTGTTTCCCGGAAGCTGGCCCCCTTCACCGGGTTTGGCGCCCTGCGCCATCTTTATCTGGATATCGGTGCAGTTTGACAGGTAGTGGCTGGTCACCCCGAAGCGCCCGGACGCCACCTGCTTGATCGCGCTACGCCGCCAGTCACCGTCTTCATCAAGGTCGAATCGCGAGGGAGACTCCCCACCCTCACCGGAGTTGGACCGTCCACCAAGGCGATTCATTGCGACAGCCAGCGTCTCATGGGCTTCGGCGGAGATCGAGCCGTAGCTCATCGCACCCGTGGAGAACCGCTTGACGATTTCGCTGGCGGGTTCAACCTCGTCGATGGGAACGGGTGGACGCAGGGCTCCGTCACCGGTGCGGAACTTGAGAAGCCCGCGCAAGGAGGCCATTCGTTCACTCTGGTCGTCAACCAACCCGGTGTATTCCTTGAAGACCGAGTACTGGCCCGTACGGGTCGAATGCTGCAGCTTGAACACCGTGTCCGGATTGAACAAGTGATACTCACCCTCGCGACGCCACTGGTACTCACCACCGACCTCAAGCTCGCGGTGAGCCCACTCGTCTGGCCGATCTAGATAGGCAAGCGCGTGCCGAGCGGCAACGTCGTTGGCAATATCATCCAAATCGATGCCACTCACCGGACATGCCAGCCCGGTGAAGTACTCGTCGAGTACCGACTGGCTGATACCGATGGCCTGGAACAACTGGGCACCGGTGTAGGACGCCAACGTCGAGATGCCCATCTTGGACATCACCTTGAGCACGCCCTTGCCCGCCGCCTTGACGTAGTTGGCCTTGGCCTGGTCACTGGAAATGCCGGTGATCAGTCCGCGTCCAATCATGTCTTCGATGGACTCGAACGCCATATAAGGGTTGATCGCCGCGGCACCGAAGCCGACTAGGCACGCCATGTGATGCACCTCGCGCGCGTCACCGGATTCGACAACCAAACCCACCTGGGTGCGAGTGCGTTCCCGCACCAGGTGATGGTGCACGGCCGACAAACTTAGCAGCGAGGGGATCGGAGCGAGCTGCTCGTCGGACTCGCGGTCGGACAGCACGATGAGCCGCGCGCCCTCCCGGATTGCCATTGATACCTTCGCGCGGACATCTTCCAGCGCCTCCTGCAGCCCCTGTCCGCCACGGTTGACCGGGTACAGGCACCGCACGACCGCGGCCCGCAACCCGTGCTTGTTTCCACGGATCTCATGGTCAGGGTCGACACAGATCAGCTTCGACAACTCTGCATTGCGCAAGATTGGTTCTGGCAGCACGATCTGACGGCACGAAGCCGGGCCGGGGTTCAGCAGATCACCCTCGGGGCCCACAGTGCCCGACACACTGGTGACGACCTCTTCCCGGATAGCGTCCAGGGGCGGGTTGGTCACCTGGGCGAACAACTGCTGGAAGTAGTCGTAGAACATTCGCGGGCGCGCGGACAGGACTGCGATTGGGGTGTCGGTGCCCATCGACCCCAGCGCTTCGACACCAGTGCGCGCCATCGGCAAAACCAGGAGATTCAGCTCCTCGTACGTGTAGCCGAAGGCTCGCTGGCGCAGCACCACGCGGTGGTGCGGCATCCGCACATAGTCACCCGGTGGCAGCTCGTTGACGTGGAACAGTCCCGCATCGAGCCACGCGCGGTATGGCTGCTCGGCGGCCAGGTCGGCCTTGATCTCCTCGTCCGCGACGATCCGCCCCTGAGCGGTGTCGACGAGGAACATGCGGCCGGGCTGCAGCCGCATCTTCTTGATGACGGTGGCGGGATCGAGGTCGAGCACGCCAGCCTCCGAGGCCATCACCACCAAACCATCACTGGTTACCCAGATCCTTGACGGACGAAGGCCATTGCGGTCGAGTACCGCGCCGATGACCGTTCCGTCGGTGAAGCACACCGACGCCGGACCGTCCCAGGGCTCCATCAACGTCGCGTGGTATTCGTAGAACGCCCGGCGGGCCGGGTCCATCGATTCGTGACGCTCCCAGGCCTCCGGAATCATCATCAACACGGCGTGCGGCAGGCTGCGGCCACCGAGATGGAGCAGCTCGAGGACCTCGTCGAAGCGGGCAGTGTCGGAGGCCCCCGGTGTGCAGACAGGGACGATCTTCTCGAGACCCTCGCCGCCGAAGACGTCAGTCTTGATCAACGCTTCCCGGGCCCGCATCCAGTTCTCGTTGCCAGTGACAGTGTTGATCTCACCGTTATGCGCGACCCGACGGAAGGGGTGCGCCAACGGCCAGGACGGGAAGGTGTTGGTGGAGAACCGCGAGTGCACGATACCCAGCGCGCTGGTGAGCCGCTCGTCCTGCAGATCAAGGTAGAACGTGCGGAGTTGGGGTGTAGTCAGCATCCCCTTGAATACAAACGTCTGACCGGAAAGGCTTGGGAAATAAACGGTTTCGCGGCCCGGCCCATCTTGACCCGGCCCTTTTGTGCCGAGCTCGTGTTCGGCACGTTTTCGCACCACGTAGGCGCGGCGTTCCAAGTCCATCCCTGACGCGCCCGCAATGAACACCTGGCGGAAGGTCGGCATCGCATCGCGGGCCAGGGCGCCCAGAGAAGAGTCGTCGGTGGGCACATCCCGCCACCCGAGCACGTTCAGGCCCTCGGTCTCGGCAATCTGCTCCAACGCTTCGCACGCACTGGCTGCGTCCCTGGACGACTGCGGCAAAAACGCCATGCCGGTGGCATAACTGCCCGGCTCGGGTAATTCGAAATCGACAACCGCTCGCAGGAAGTCGTCGGGCACCTGCAGCAGGATTCCAGCGCCGTCGCCGGTATTCGGCTCTGCACCTTGGGCACCCCGGTGTTCAAGGTTAAGCAGCGCAGTGATGGCCTTGTCCACGATGTCGCGGCTGCGGCGACCATGCATGTCCGCCACCATCGCGACGCCGCAGGCATCGTGCTCAAACGCGGGGTCGTACAGCCCCTGGCTACTGGGCGCCATTCCCACCTACCTTTTTTTGCACACGCCGCCACGGAATCCACGGGCGGCAACCGCCGACGAAAGCGTTCGCCGGTCTGGCGATGGGGTCCCTATCGTGCAGCACCGAACGACGGCCCTTTTCCCAATCACCACGAGTGATGAAAACGATATGACAAAAGGCCCCTGACATGCCAATCTAGCCCAGCATTACTACGTTCACCAGCAGGTCGGCGCCCAAAGTGCAGCCGCAGCCATCCACCCCGGGGGCCGAGCCGGCCACGTGCAGCGCGAACATCTTCTCGTGGTCGCGTCACATTTCTCGTGGTCGCATCATATTTCTCGTGGTCGCATCACATACCAGCCAGATTTGGTATCGGCGCGCGCGGTCCAAAACGCGGATTGACCGCGAGACCGCTGACCTCGAGCAGCCGGACCGCCCGATGACGGTGCGGACGCATCGGCTCGAGCAGCTCCACCATGCGCTGGTCATCGATAGGGTGCCCGAGCAGGCTCCAGCCCACCATCTTGGCCAGGTGGAAGTCACCCACCGACAGCGCATCGGCGTCGCCGAACGCCCGCTGCACCGTCTCGGCGGCCGTCCACTCCCCCACCCCCGGCAACGACATCAACGCAGCGCGGGCCGCCTCGGCCTGCCGGTTGATCAACTTTTCCAGCGCGCCGACGCGCTGCGCGCAGCCCACCATGGTGCGGGCCCGGCCGGGATCGACATTGGCACGTTGGAACTCCCACGAGGGAATCCGTCGCCAGGCGTCCGCTGAGGGCGGCACCCGCATGCGAGCCGGCGCTGGGCCCGGCGCCGGGGCGCCGTAGCTGGTGACGAGCTTCTGCCACGCCCGATGCGCGTCGAGGCCGTAGACGCGCTGTTCGAGCACCGCCGGCATCAGCGCCTCCAACACCCCGCCGGTGCGGCCAAGCCGCAAATGTGGGACGCGACGCTGGGCCGCGGCGATGGTCGGCTCCGCGGGCCGAAAGCCGGTTGCGTCGTCATCGGCACCCAGCAGCGCCGGAAGCGTCTGGGTGAACTCCGCCGCGCCGGACCCCCAGGCTTCACAGTCGACGGTGTCCGGCGCACCCCGGCAGATGCGGGCGGTGACCGGCCCGCTGCGCAGCAGGGTGGTGCGCCAGATGGCCCCATCGGCGCCTTCGTGATAGCAAGGGTCTCCCTTGCCACGCCGCAGGGGCGACAGGGTCAGACCCGGACTGGCGGGTCCAGCGAAAACCACGCTGGCCGAGCTACGCACGACGCCAGCCTAGGCTTCGAGCCGGACATCGGCCTTTCTCGGGTCGAAAGCCACATGACCTGCAATGGCCGACACCGCATCGATGGGTTGCTCATAGCTCCACACCGCATCTTCGACGGTCTCACCGTGGTCGGTGCGCAGGTGGTAGTAGCCGGCGTCTCCCTTGTACGGGCAGTACGTGACGGTGTCGCTTCGGGTCAGCGCGGCGGTGACATCGCCGAGCGGGATGTACTGCACTGCCGGATAGCTGGCCTCGCGCAGGGTCAGCGCGAAGTCTGTCTGGGCAACCACCTCTGCATTGATTTCGACGGTGATGCGGGTTCCGGTCGGTTCGATCGTGATGGGGAAGGCCGCCGGGGGCTCGCGAGGTTCGCGGGGTTCAGGTATAGGTCGTTCGCTCATTACCCCATTGAACTCCCCCTCGCTTGGAGCGCCTACCGATAGCATCGGCGCCCGGTACCATCGCCGCATGTCCCAACCAGCCCCCGACGCCCACGGATCCGTCACGATCGCCGCCGACTCCGCCGCGGTGTACGCACTGATCACTGACCTGGCCACCCTGGGGTCGCTGGCCGAAGAGGCCGGCGAGATGCGATGGAGCAAAGGAAACGCCGCCGCGCCCGGGGCTGTGTTCAAGGGGCACAACCGCAATGGCTCCCACACCTGGACTACCAAATGTACTGTGACAGAAGCTGACCCGGGCCGGACGTTCGCTTTCGACGTTCATACTGCCGGAATCGTCCCAATCGCGCACTGGCGCTATGACATCGAGCAGACCGACGGTGGCTGCATGGTCACTGAATCGACATGGGACCGCCGCCCCCGGTGGATACTCAAGCCCGCCGCAATGAGCACCGGCGTCAGCGATCGAAAAGGGACGAACGCCAAGCACATCGAGCTCACACTGGAGCGGCTCAAGCGCCGCGCCGAAGGCGGCTAGCCGCTTGGCAGCCCGTTTTCTGATCCGCGTCAACGCTGAGCATTTACGCTGAT
>JAHZKD010000001.1 GCA_022600605.1 Actinomycetes bacterium | reverse complement strand
GCTGGCCGCAGCCGGGTTGGCCATCCTGCTGGGCATCCCGACACTGCGCCTACGTGCCGACTACCTGGCGATCGCCACCATCGCCGCCGCCGAAGTGCTGAGATTGATCTTCCGGTCGACCGCGTCGGACCCGGTGACCGGCTCGACGAACGGGTTGTACGGTTTCGCAGGCCCTTTCACCCGGTTCAGCCCGTTCGACTCCAGCAAGCAGTACTCGATCCTGGGCGTGCGGTTCGTCGGTGACGATATGTGGGCGATGCTCGTGGGCTGGACGCTGGTTCTCATCCTGTGCGCCTTTGTCTACCTGCTCTCCCACAGCCCATGGGGCCGAGTGCTGCGGGCCATCCGCGAAGACGAAGACGCCGCCCGCGCCCTTGGCAAGAACGTGTTTGTCTACAAGCTGCAGGCACTTGTACTCGGCGGCGTCATCGGCGGCATGGGCGGCGTCTTCAATGCCTTGCAGACCAAATCGGTTCACCCTGACTTCTACTCAACCGCCCAGACCTTCTACGCTTTCGGGGCATTGCTGCTGGGTGGTGCCGCAACGGTTTTCGGCCCGGTTGTGGGCGCGATGCTGTTCTGGTTCCTGCTGGCTGTCCCCGATGCGGTGCTGCGCCAGGCAATCGCAGGCCCAGACCCGCTGCTGCCCCTCACCGACGCGCAGGTGGGCGCCACTCGATTCATACTGTTGGGGATCCTGATCGCGCTGCTGATGGTGTTCCGGCCGCAGGGACTGTTAGGGCGAAAACGGGAGGTCCAACTCGATGGTTGACACTTCCGAAACAGTTGACACTTCCGAAACAATAGGCGCCGACCGGGCGGCGTTGTTCGCCGCGACGCGTCCAGAGCCGGGTTCGCGCAAAACTGACCCCGTCTTGGTGGTGGAGAACGTCTCGCGGTCCTTCGGTGGCCTGAAGGCTGTCGACGTCGACCATCTGGAGATTCAGCGCGGCGCCATCACCGGGCTGATCGGCCCGAACGGCGCGGGCAAGACGACACTGTTCAACCTTCTCACCGGGTTTGACCGGCCCGACACCGGGAGCTGGAAGATCGACGGCGAGAACCTCGGCAGGCTCTACCCCCACCAGGTGGCGCGTCGAGGAGTCGTCCGGACCTTCCAGCTCACCAAGGCGCTGGCGCGGATGTCGGTGCTGGACAACGTCAGGCTGGGCGCACAAAAACAGACCGGCGAGCGGATCCTGTCTTCATTGCTACCGATGACCTGGCGCGGCCAGGAAGCGCAGATCACCGAACGGGCACACGAGATGCTCCGCCGGTTCAAGCTCGACGCCAAGGCAGACGATATGGCCGGCTCGCTCTCGGGCGGGCAACGCAAACTGCTTGAAATGTCCCGGGCGCTGATGAGCGATCCCAAGGTAGTCATGCTCGACGAGCCCATGGCCGGGGTCAATCCGGTATTGACCCAGAGCCTGCTAGAGCACGTGAAATCCCTTCCCGAAGAAGGGATGACGGTAATCTTCGTCGAGCACGACATGGACGTGATCCGCGATATCAGCGATTGGGTGGTGGTGATGTCCCAGGGCGCGATCATCGCCGAATCCGCACCGGAGCTGCTGGCCGGCAACGACGTGGTCGTAGATGCGTATCTGGGCAGCCACCATGACCAGCCGCTCGAATTCGACGAACGCGGAAACCCGGTCGGTGCCACAGCGAAACTGGCGAAGCAGATCGAGCAGGCGGTCAGGGCGGAAATCGAAGAAGACGGCCAGACGCGATGAGCGAATCCGGTGGCGCACCAACCGAATTGTCGCCGGCCGAGCTGGCTGCGACACCTGAGGAGCACGCGCGCCTGGCGGAAGGCTCACTCCTGAGGGCTGACGGCCTGGTGGCCGGTTACCTGCCGGAGGTCGACATCCTGCGCGGCTGCGATTTCTTCCTGCGGGACGGCGAGATCGTCGGGATCATCGGACCCAACGGCGCCGGCAAGTCAACCTTGCTCAAGACCCTGTTCGGGCTCATCCCGGTGCGATCGGGTTCGGTGACGCTGCGTGGGCACAACATTACCTCGGCGCCTGCTCACGTGATGGTGACCAAGGGCGTTGGCTACGTACCGCAGAACCGTAATGTGTTCTCCTCGTTGACAATCGAGGAGAACATGGAGATGGGCGTATACTTGAGCCGGTCGAAGTTCGCTTCGCGATTCGCCTTCGTCAGCGAGCTGTTTCCGTTGCTGGCCGAGCGCAGGAAGGTCAAGGCGGGCGCCCTGTCCGGCGGTGAGCGTCAGATGGTCGCGATGGGCCGGGCACTGATGATGGAGCCCTCAGTGTTGCTGCTCGACGAGCCGTCGGCGGGGTTGTCGCCGATGTTTCAGGACGAAGTCTTCATCCGCTGCAAGCAGATCAACGCAGCGGGCGTGTCCATCATCATGGTGGAACAGAACGCGCGCCGGTGCCTGCAGATCTGCGACCGGGGTTACGTTCTGGACCAGGGCGCCAACGCCTACACCGACACCGGCAGCAACCTGATGACCGACCCCAAGGTCATCGAGTTGTACCTGGGCACACTGGCCGGCAGCCGCGAACGCTGAAACCAGCCCGGGGCCGCCCGCACCCCTAAGGTGCAAACGGCCCCGGTTCTGCTGATGCGCCTCAGCCTTGGACGATGATGAAATCGTTCGTCTTGAGCGCGTTGTCCTCACCGAACTCAAGGCTGCCGTACGAGCCCACGCTCGGCTCGCCCGCGGGGCCGAAAGCCAACTCGCCGGTCACACCGTCGTAGTCGATGTCCTCACCGGCGATGATCCTGTCCCGGCAGTCCGCGAAGGTGCTGCACTTCACGCCGTCCCGCGTCACGCCGATGATGTTGGCGGCGATATCCACCCCGGCCGTCGACTTTGCCTGCTCAGCTGCCAACGCTGTGATGACTACCGCATCGTAGGACTCACCGGCGTAGTTGAAGTCGATCAGCGCGGGATCAACTGCCTTAAGCCGGTTTTCGAAATCGGGGCCGATCGCGGTCAGAGGAGTCGTGCCCTTCATCCCCGCCAGCAGGCCGGGAGCGACACTCTCGCCGAGAGCGTTGCCCATGTTGCCGTCGGTGCCGTAAACCAGCATTCCGTCAGACGGCCCGATTCCGACCTCGTGCATCCGGCTCAGGATCTTGGCGCTCTCCTCAAAACCGATGACCGCAACCGCGTCCGGGTTGAACTCCTTGGTCTGGTCGACCTCGGCATTGAAGGACTGGGCGTTCGGGTCGTAAATGATCTTCTTGATCTGGTCCGCCGGGATACCCGCCGCCTTGAGGTCGGCGACCGTGTTCGCGGCCAGGCCGGTCCCGTACGGATCGTTGAGCGCCATGACCACCACGCGCTGCGCACCGTCCTGGGCGATCAACTGCGAGAGCGCCTGAGCCTGGAGCACATCAGTGGGTGCAGTGCGGAAGTACATGCCCTTGTCGGGATAGCAGACAAACTGGTCGGAGGTGTTGGCCGGCGAGAACTGCACGACGCCCGCGCTGGCGATCTTGTCAATCACCTTTAGCGAAACTGCGGATGAGGCTGCACCGATGATCGCGCTCACCCCGTCGGCGAGCTGGCGATCGACGGTAACGTTCGCGGTGTCGGTGGTGGTGTCACCAGAGTCCCCGGTGATCAACTCCACCGGCTGGCCTAACACGCCACCGGCCTCATTGACTTCGTCGATGGCCACCTGGACACCGGCGACCTCGGGGGGCCCGAGGAAGGCCAGCGTGCCGGTCTCAGGCAGCAGAGTGCCGATCTTCAGCGGAGTGGTGACCGGTACCGATCCTGCCGTCGCCTGGGCGGGTTCACAGTCGGTGTTGACGATCTCGGCGGATTCCCCGGCGGTGCTTTCACCGCTTCCGGCGGCGTCCTTTCCTGAGTCGCTCGAGCAGGCGGTCAGCGCGAGCGAGGCGATGCCCATGACAGCGAAGGCGCGCGAAAGGGTTCCATGCTTCATCGAGATGGCTCCTGATTTGTCAATGTCGAACGGATAGGGGATGCAGAACGTATGAGCGGTCGCCCCAATGGATCAAACCGACCGTAACGGCTGTCGGACAGGCACGAGACCCCAGGAGGCCCTCGTGACCAATTATTGACCTCACGGAAATCAAAGTAACCCGGCCGTCGTCTCGGCGGAAAATCAGGAGGACGCGGGCGTGTCGAGGGTCTCCAGAACGACCTCGGCGACCCGTTTCATGCTGGTACGCCGGTCCATCGCGGCACGCTGGATCCACTTGAAGGCTTCGGGTTCGGTCATCCCCTGATTGGCCTGCAGCAATCCCTTCGCGCGCTCCACCAGCTTGCGGGTCTCCAGGCGCTCGGACAGCGTCGCGACTTCCTCCTCCAGCGCGGCCATCTCATGGAAACGACTGACCGCCACCTCGATGGCCGGTACGAGGTCGCTGATGTTGAACGGCTTGACCAGGTAGGCCATCGCACCCGCGTCGCGGGCCCGCTCCACGAGCTCGCGCTGGCTGAACGCGGTGAGGATCACGATCGGCGCGATCCGCTTGGCCGCGATCTCCGACGCGGCGTCGATGCCGTCGCGCCGCGGCATCTTGACATCCATAATCACAAGGTCGGGTTTGAGCGATTCGGCCAGCTCGACGGCCTCCTGACCGTCGCCGGCCTCCCCGACGATCTCGTAGCCCTCTTCGCGCAGCATCTCGGCCAGGTCCATCCGAATGAGCGCCTCATCCTCGGCGACGAGGACGCGGCGTGATTTGACTGCTGGGTTTGGTGAGTCTGTCTGTGACTCGGTCATAGGTGCCATTGTGGCGGTCGCGGCCATGATGGGCGACCCCGGGGCCATCCTCTATGGTGGGAGGCCGCGCGTCGTGCTGTTTCACACCGCCGTCGCCGATTGCCCTCGTATCCCAACTGGCAGAGGAAACGGATTCAAAACCCGTACAGTGTGAGTTCGAATCTCACCGAGGGCACCAGAAACACGCTGTTCAGAGGCATTTCGGGCGGGGCGCACCGGCCCAGCTGCCGGAATCGTACGCAGGCCGTACGCAGGAGTTCCAACCACCACATCGAAGGCGTCCGCAATCGCGTCCAGGTTTTCGTCATACAGGTGCCCGTAGCGATCCAAGGTCAGCCCAGCCGTCTTGTGACCGAGCAGGCGCTGGACGACCTTGATGTTGGCATCCGCCTTGATCGCGAGCGAGGCACATGTATGGCGCGGCTGGTGTCCTTTGGTCTCGATGGTGGTGGCCAGTAGCGCCACGACTACCGCCGCTGCCACGGCATAGACGGCGATGTCCCTGACGGAATGCTAACGACCGTCTACCTGGGGAGTGTGACTTCCACTCCGGGTGTGCGGGGCCCGGCGTGAAGTACGACTGCCGTCGGTTTGGCATCAGGTGCCACGTAGAATTGAAGGCTCACTGTCCTTGTGTCGCCGGGCTGCAGGTCAATCATGGCTTCCTGTGCCGTGCCCAGCTCCGGCGAAACCAAAGAATCGGGCGGGTATTTTTGCCCCCGGTTGTCGACAAGCACCTGGTCCTGGCGAGCCACAAGCTGTGGCGAAGTCCCTGCGTTGGTCATTCTCACCTTGACGACCTGAACCGACACCGGCGGCGGGCCAGGCGACACCTGCAACGGTCGTATCGACTCCACGAGGAATTCGATCTGCCCGTCCTGGACGGG
>JAHZKD010000177.1 GCA_022600605.1 Actinomycetes bacterium | reverse complement strand
CGTTACAGCGAGCGCACCGCCGAGGGTCGACTGCGCCAACCGAGCTGGCGCGGTTTGCGTACCGACAAGATGCCCGACGGGGTCAGTTGGGAATAGGAGCGCTCGGGGCTCGGGGCTCGGGGCTCGCGGCTCGGGTGTTGTTGACAGCCCACGGCCAGAATCATCCGGAGGCCTCGATCGCTTCCTGCATACCCTGGGTGGCCAGTTCGTCAGCCAATTCGTTGTCTGCTACGCCCGAATGCCCTTTCACCCAAAACCATTCGACCTGGTGCCGTGCGCAGGCATCCTGCAGGCGTCTCCAGAGATCAACATTTTTCACCGGCTGCTTCGTGGCGGTCTTCCAGCCGTTGCGCTCCCAGCCGTGGACCCATTTGGTGATGCCGTTCCGAACGTATGTGCTGTCGGTGTAGAGGTGTACCGCCACGACCCTCGTCAGCGCCTCCAGAGCCATGATCGGGGCGGTCAGCTCCATCCGATTGTTGCTCGTCTCGCCGGACTCCCCGCCATACATCCTGCGAACGTGTTCCCGCTGACGCAGCACCGCCCCCCAGCCGCCAGGACCCGGATTGGGTCTGCACCCGCCGTCAGTGTGGATGACAACGATGTCCTCGTGCTCGGCCTCGGTCATGCGCCGAGAATAGGCATTTTGTCGGGCGGCCGCTGGGCGACGCGCTCGTCAATCCCGAAGGCGCGATCCGACACCGCTTCGGCAGCAATGAAGCTCACGACCTCGCCGCCTCGCCGGGTCACCGCTGAGCCGTGATCACACCTTGGCGATGACGTTCTCGGCGAACATCTCGAGGTTACGGATCTTGTCGTCGAGCGGTTCGGTGTCTGGCCCCATGATGTAGGGGATCCGGAAGCCGACGATGACATCGGTGACACCCTTGTCCTCAAGTCTCTTGATGCCGTCGGGGGTGTAGGCATCAATGGAGATGGCGTGAATCTCGTAGGGCCCGCTGCGGTCCTGCTCCTCGCGGAAGTGGTTGAGCTTTTCGATAAGCGCGTCGAGCTCTTCAGGATCGCCACCGCCGTGCATCCAGCCGTCGTTGCGGGCGGCTCGTCGCAGCGCTGCGTCGGCATGCCCACCGATGAGGATCGGAATCGGCTTCGAAGGCGCGGGGGCCATCTTCGTTGTGGGGATGTCGTAGAACTCGCCGTGATACTCGAAATACTCGCCGGACGTGAGGCCTCTGATGATGTCGATACACTCGTCCATCCGCTTGCCACGTCTGGCGAATGGCACGTTCATCAACTCGTAGTCCTCGCGCCATGGGCTGGTGCCGACGCCCAGGCCGAGCCGATTGTCGAAGAGCGCCGCCAGCGAGCCGGCCTGTTTAGCGACCAGCGCAGGGGGGCGGATAGGCAGCTTGAGCACGAAGTGGTTGAACCTCAGCGTCGTCGTCACCGCACACAGCGCAGCGGTCAACACGAATGATTCGATGAACTCCTTGCCGTCGAGAAACTCACGGTTGCCGTCCGGCGTGTAGGGGTAGGTGGAATCCGACTCCAAGGGGTAGGCGACGCTGTCGGGGATCGTCATCGCGTGATAGCCAGCGGCTTCGGCGGACTTGGCCAGCGGGATGTAATACGTCGGGTCGGTCATGGCTTCGGCGTAGGTGAACCGCACATTGCCTCCTGCTCGTAACACGTGTGATTGGCACAGTAGCGGAAATCTCGACGCCGATCCGGCCGAGTTCCAGCCGTGGCCCCTGACGTCGACGCGGAGGATAGTGAGCCCGGCGGGCAGGCCTTGTGGCCACGGTATCGCCGTCCCGCTGGACCCGGAAGCGGCTGCGTGGGTGGATCATGGAAGACATGGGATTGTGTCTGGTGCGTGCCGCACTGACTGGGCTGGCCTTATGGGTGGTAACGCTCGTAGTGCCCGGGATCTACTTCGTCGGCGGTGACTCGCCAGCGTCCAGGGTCGGCATCATCTTCGTCGTGGCGGTGATCTTCGGCCTGGTCAACGCCGTCATTAAGCCAGTGGTGCAAGTCATCTCGATCCCCCTGTACGTGCTAACGCTGGGCTTGATACACATCGTCATTAACGCATTCATGCTGTGGATCACCTCATGGATCACCGAGCACACCACGCACTGGGGCCTGTTCATCGACGGCTTCTGGTGGACCGCGATCTGGGCGGCCATCGTGTTGTCCTGCGTGACTTGGCTGCTCTCGCTCGTCGTCGAGGCCCGCTGACCGACATGCCCGAACTGCCTGAGATCGAAGCGCTCGCCGATCACCTGCGTCGCAATGCAGTCGGACTCACCGTCGGACGCATCGACGTGTCGGCTCTGTCGGTGCTCAAAACATTCGACCCACCGGTGTCAGCCTTGCACGGGCGAGAGGTGACCGGCAGCCACCGGTGGGGCAAGTACCTCGGTTTCCAGGCAGGAGACTTGTATCTGATTACCCATCTGTCCCGCGCAGGCTGGCTGCGCTGGTCTGACAAGCTTGCCGCCGCCCCACTCAGACCGGGCAAGGGTCCGATCGCATTGCGCGTGCATCTGGACGCGGCCGGGGCGGCTCCGGGTTTGAATGTCGCCGCCGGGGCGGCTCCGGGTTTGAATGTCGCCGCCGGGGCGGCTCCGGGATTGAATGTCGCCGCCGGGGCGGCTCCGGGCGTCGACCTGACCGAGGCGGGAACCCAGAAGCGTCTGGCCGTGTGGCTCGTCCACGACCCGATGGCAGTCCCCCAGATCGCTGCGCTCGGACCCGATGCCCTGACATCGACCCCCGCCGAGTTTGCGACCGCGCTGCAGGGCAATTCGGGCCGGATCAAGACCGTCATCACCGATCAGAAGGTGATCGCCGGCATCGGAAACGCCTACAGCGATGAGATCCTGCACGCCGCCAAACTGTCCCCTTTCGCCACTGCGAACAAGCTGTCCGAAGCGCAGCTCACGGCGTTGCACGACGCGGTGATCGCCGTGCTCACCGATGCGGTGGCGAGGTCGGTTGGTCAGCGGGCGGCAACGTTGAAGGGGGAGAAACGCTCCGGGCTGCGTGTGCACGCCCGCACCGGACTGCCGTGCCCTTCCTGCGGTGACACCGTGCGAGAGGTGTCCTATGCCGACAAGTCCTTCCAATACTGCCCGAGTTGTCAGACGGGGGGAAAGGTGCTCGCCGACCGGCGGATGTCGCGACTCTTGAAATGATCCCGGCCCCGCGCCGCTAGCGGCGAAACAAGCCACGCGGCCTTAGCCCGGATTTTTCGCGGAATTCCCATGTGGCTGGGTGTTGATAGGCGAAAGTGCCTGTCCTGCAACGGATAATTGGACTTCTCTACGGTTCAATCGTCCAGCGGGAAGGCACTTCGCAGGTGAAGGATATCGCGGCGGT
>JAHZKD010000176.1 GCA_022600605.1 Actinomycetes bacterium | reverse complement strand
TAGATGCAACAACGTGTCAATTTGAATGCATAGGGTCCCACCCCCTGTACCTGTGCTCTCGCACAAGATGACCCGCCCAGTCGGAATATCCTGTGGTGCCGAATCGAGGGGCTTGCCGGCGTCGTCGCTGCCGGTTCAGTTGCCTTCCAGGGGCGGCAGCATGCCGGGGCAGGACTCCATGAGCGCGCCCGCGGCTTCATAGTACGTCCTGCTTGCGTCCATGAAGGCGGCGTCATCGATTGGTGACCCCGCTCCGGGAGCCGGGCCAGCCGCGTCGCGCTGGATCTGGGCGAGCTGCGCGACGCCGTCTGCCCACTTGTTCAGTTCTTTTTTGATGGCCGGGGTGGACACCGAATCTGCTGCGGCACGCAGTTCGTCACTCATTGCCGACTCCCCGTCAGCGAGGGCCAGCACATCGCTGCGCTCGCCCGAGGGGCCGTCGGGGCTGTGGATTTCCTCGTTGACCGGCTGCATCAAGTCATACCATTGCTGGGCCACGTTGGTGACGATGGCGCAGTCCTCGGGTGAGCTAGCCACAGTTTGAGAGTTGCGCTGCACGATCCAGACCGTCGCCGCGGCAACGCCGACAACGAGGACAGCGGCTAGCAGCGCCCAAACTCGCCACTGTCGCCCCCGGCTGCTACTCATCGGGGCCGCCTCCCTATTTCTCTACCCGGGTCGAGGAAGAACTGGCCGCCACCTGGGTCCGGTAGGTAAAGGGGTAAGCGGGGATTCCTCACCTGGAGGGCGTAGATGTCCTTGATGTCCATCGGGTGCCACTGGCCGAATCCCGCAAGGTTTGGCAATCCGGCGAAGTCGCCTTGCCCGGGCGTCGAGACTGTACGCAGGGCCTCAAAATCGTAGTCAACCCAGGTCGCCCGGCTCCACCCCCCGTCGTCACTTTTGATCCAGCGCACGTGGTCGGGGGCCCCGTTGAAGCCCTCACCCACCAAACGGAACTGGTAGGACTCCTTCGCGATCCAGGCAGGTTCACCGGTGACGGGGACGATGTCAACTAGCCCCGAGCCGGCTCCTTTTACCGGCGCATCCGTAAAATCTCTACGCCATGGCTTCAGCGGCGCGAGCCCGCTCATGGCGGGCGGATGACCGTCGGGCCCGCTCGGATAGGAGCGGGGCTCGACCTCCCACCGGCCGCCACCAGGTGCCGAATCACGGGGAGGGGGAGGAAGACCTGGGAACTCCCAGACCTTGTCTGGGAAGAGGTAAACGTGAGTGGTTTCTTTGCCATCGTCGTCTTCGGTCGCGTCGCCCGAGGCAGTTGTGGTGTTGTTTTCGAGGGCGTGGATATTGTTGTTGGGGTTGTCGAGAGGTGTTTCGTTGAAGTTGGTTTCGTGTAGCGGGGCGGTGATGGTGGTGATTTTGGTGGCGACTTCCTGATCTAGTGCGCTCAATGCTGTAGCGCGGGTGGCGATGTCGGCGGCTAGTTCTTCGGCTTCTGCTTGACGTCCACCTCTGAGCAGCGTCGCCATCGGGGTGGGGGCTGACACTGAGAGGTCCTCCCCGACAGTGAATCCGGCGGCCTGGGCTGCTTCGATTGCGGTCAGTGCGTTGCGTTGGGCGGCCTGCAGATCTGAAGCGCCCCACCGGGCCGTCGAGCTGGCTTCACGCAGGACATCAGCTAGGCCGCGTACCTTCACCACATCGGCGAAGGTGTGTTGCTGGGCGGCCTCGGCGGCTTCACCTTCCCATACGGTCCCGCCGGGATTCAACGAGCCGCGATGCATCGATTCAAAAGTGTCCTCCCACAGCTGCGCGGTCGAACTCCACCGCTGGGCGGCATCCTCCAAATGCTCGACATCCCAGTCCTGAATTTGAGACAAACTCAGGGAGGCTACCGCACCTGTCGCGGGCATCTAAACCACCGGTGGGATCGATACCGCCGCGATACGTCGTGCGGAGTTCAGATCAGCGCCGACATATCGGGTAGCGGCGCCGCTTACCTTGGCCCCGGTGGCGTGCAGCCGGGTCGTTAAGGCACCAACGGTGGCATCGACACCGGCATCGGCGGCCCGCGCCGCCGCCGCGGTGCGTTGACCCGCGGGCCCACCCGCGGCCGACGCAGCCCTGCTTGCTAGCTGCGTGGTCGCGGTCTGATACTGCGCAGCCCACAACTGCAAACCGGCATCATTAACCCGCGCCGTGTCCATCGTGAAAGTGTATCCACGCAAATACGCGGCCCCGGGTTCTTTCGGCCCCCTGACAGGGCATTCCAAGGTGTCTGGCAGTTCGGGCACTGGACGAGTGGACGCTCTACCCCCAGCGCCCACAGAGTCCGAAGTCTTCGCTGAGGAGGCGGCCGGGCCGCGTCCCGCGGGCCATGCGTGCGCGTTCCCTTGGGGGTCCCAGGGTGGGCCCGGCCCCACCCGGTTAGCTGCTGTTCACGGTGTCGGGTTCCGCTTCAGCCGCTTCGAGTTCCTTTAGCTTTTCCTTCCGCCATTCCTCGGCGTCCCAACACATGTACCGTCCGTGGACGGGGCCGGGACGATACTTGAGACTTTCCATGCATTTCCTCAAGTTCTCGGCCGCATCGAAATACTCTTTCAAGTGGCGCGCCTGGTCCCCCAAGGTTATGAGATAGTGCCCCTTTTCCTTCGGGCTGTAGCACTGCACAGGCTTGCCGTCGTGAGATGGATTCTTCAGCCGGTGTAGGGCGATTTGGGTGTTGTTCGCCCGCGCGAGAGCGATGATCAATTCGTCGTCGGCTTTCGCTAAGAGCGGCATCAAGGCGTCGATTCTGTTATGGAGAAAGTCGAATCGTGGGTTTAGATACTTGATGGGGTCCGTTAGCGAGGTCTTGAACGAGGTACCACGCGAGCTCCCGTAGTGGAGGCGTTTACAGAGCTCAGTGATGTCGTCGTCGCGTGGATCGATCCGCGGGTCGGCATCGGCGAGGTACTGCAGCTCTCGCACCAACCGGTAGCCATCGTTGGCTGCCAGGCTCAGCATCGGCCACGCGAGTTGGTAGATGTCGCGCAGCAGTTTGGCGCGTGGCCGGGAAACTATGACCCAGTTGAAAATCCATGCACCGATGTACGCGTAGGCCACCGCGGAAATGATGATTCCGACCTCGTAACCGAAGGGCCACCGCTCAGGAATGTTCTGCAGCCAAGCAACGCCGGCCACGGCAGCGAACGCCGCGGTGAGGATCAACTTGTCGTGGAGAAATAGGCGAAGCGCTCGATGCGTGGCCTTGTCTGGCTGGCTTGGCTCCGTCATCGAATGATTATCGCTCCTTGGATGAGTAGTGCGGTTCGGCGAGCCGTTCCAGGTGGTCGAGCAGGCCGCCACGGTCGTCTTCGCCGATCTTGTCGGGGTGAGTCGAGAACCATCCGAGCAGATATTGGAGGCGTTCACGGCGCCATTTCCGGCGGCGGTCGTTGCTGATTCGCAGGCAGTTGACGCACTCCATGTCGACCCACCAGAGCCCGGTGTCGTGGTCCTCGAATTCCGTGTCCCAGTCGATGCGGTCCGGTTCGACCTCTTCTCGCATCGTCCGCCCCTCGTTGCTCCAGGCGCCCGGAATTTTTGCGGGCTCACCGCAGATAGCCTGCATTTGGGTGTCGCCGTTGGCGCGGGCCTCTTCGGCTTTCTTCACGTTGAAGCAATGGCCGAGTTTCGGGTTCCGTGGGAACTGTTTGAAATAGCGTTCACGCGTTTGGGTGCGGTACGTCTCGCCTGGTTCATATTCGCCCTCCCAGTTGCCTCCAAGGACATACCGCTGGATGTCCTCGGCGTAGTCGCGGTGCCGGTCGTGGTCACGTAGTAACGCGTGGCGTGTGGGCTTCCCACAGTTTGTGCATAGAAGCGTGCCGGTTTGGCGCCAGCCACGAGGATCGTCAAACGACCCTTCGCCGTATGTACGGTTCTCGTCGGCGATACGGAAGTTGTAGTTGCTGCTGACGGTGCGGAGATTGCCGCACTGGCAGCACAGCGCGCTCCGGTCAGTCTTGGCTGCCTTCTGATGCAGTGGGTGTGTCAGCCGTATGCGCCGCGAGTGCGGCCAGTCCAGATCGCGGCCTCGACCGCGGTGAGTGCGGCAGGGCTGCCCGGGGTCGGCGTGGCAGAACGGACAACGGTGGGACAGGGCGGGATGCGGTTCGGCCACTTGTGTCGTGTCGTCGCCTCGGGAGGTGTTGTCTCGCTGAGGCTTTGACCAGGACGACCGCATTTTCTCGGCCGCAACCGCCAGAGACTGAGTCAACCTTTCCATTTCAGCGGTTGTCTGAGCCAACTTCTCCGCGGTGTTGTCGCTGCGGTTGAGCTTGTTGGCGGACCTGGCAAGCAGTGCTGCGAGGTCTTTCGCTGTGTCCGCGCTGACGTCGGCGGTGCGCTCGTTGCCGTGCATGTCGTCGAAGTTCACCGTGAGGTGCCGCTCTACCCGGCCGTCGGAGAACTGCACACCGGTGATCCCAACGACCATTTTGTTTCCCCATGTGTCGCCCCAATCGACGCATCGGCAGTACAACCCGGCGTGGGGGCCTTCAGAGATGAGTGCCCAGTCATCACCGGTCTTCGCGCCGGGTGGCAGTGGGATGTCGGGAACACCCCCGTTCGGGGTGGTTGGGCTGGGTGTGTGCGTCATTTGGTTCCCTTCGGGTTGGGTCGTCAACCACCGGGGCCTATTGCGCGTTTATTGCGCGGAGACGACGAAGGCCCGGTAAAAACCGGGCCTGACCTCGCCTAACTGTGGTGCGCGATACTGGGATTGAACCAGTGACCTCTTCCGTGTCAGGGAAGCGCTCTCCCGCTGAGCTAATCGCGCCGGGACGCACTCGGAGGTGGAGACGGGAATCGAACCCGTGTGCACGGCTTTGCAGGCCGTTGCCTCACCACTCGGCCACTCCACCGCTGGGGTTGATGCCACTGCACCTTCGAGCGGATGACGGGATTCGAACCCGCGACCCTCACCTTG
>JAHZKD010000019.1 GCA_022600605.1 Actinomycetes bacterium | reverse complement strand
TCGCATCGCACACCGCCCCGATGTGCCCTCGGTGCAAGCCCTGTGAGCGGGCAACTAGCTCGGCGGCTAGCCGTTGCACCGTCAGCGGTCTTGGCGCGGCCCGGTAGGGCCGTCGTTTTTTGGAGGGATTCTCCGCGGCGCGCGCTGTGCGCGCGCTTGGTGAGTACTTACTAACAGAAGATAAAAGACCAATACCCGCCTTCGGCGGTAGGTCGGGATTGTGCACAACCGTTCGTGGTTCCCGCCGGGAGATCAGGTGATACACCGAGGGCCGCCGAGCCGAGGCCGGTGCGCCGGGTGCGCCGTGCCCTCGCTGCGCCTCCACAGCCCATCCCGCGGCCCGCAAAACCCGCCAGGCCACCGTGACCGTATCCGGGCTGCAACCGACCCGATTGGCGATCGTGGCGCGAGTGACGGCGACATGGCGGCCGGTGGCGTGATCGGCGTGATCGGCCATCACCGCCGCGACCGCCAGCAGCGTCGCAGGGGTGATCGACACCCGCGTCGACGTTCTGGCCGCCACGAATGCGGGCGAGGAGGCCCACACCCCCAAGCTCGTGAGCCAGCCGTCCCGGCTGGTCCACATCGGCGTACGGGGCGCGCACGCGCCCGCACGCTCGACCCACCCGCGGCGCGCAACAGCCTGCGTAGCCCGCGCCGGTCGGGGAGAAAAATCACGATTAAGGCACTTCGTGCGCGGCGAACCTAGACCGCCACGCAGACATGGCTTATCGTGAGACGAGTCGTCCAAGACACGTCCCTTTCAAGGGGCACAGGTGCGGACCTGAAACCGAGCGCCAACTCGGTTTGAACCCTCAGACAAGGCCCCCGCAAGGGGGCCTTCGTCATATCAGGCGATCTGCACCACTATGGATTTATGACCATCTGCCCGGCCCCATGCCGGGCCGCGGTGCTCACATCGCCAACGGCAACCCCTCCTGCGACTTGTTGAGTTCGCGCACAAGCTCCGGGTGCCCGGTGTGCTCTGCGAGTACGTCCGCCACGTACTGGCCCATAGGGATACCCAGGTCGGCGGCGGCGTCCTTGACGGTCTCGTAAACAATGCGGGCTGGCCGCGTGCTGATCTGCCCCCGGTCACCCTTGTGTGTGCTGCGCTGAGCCATGACCGGGACACTGCCAGTGTCGTCGTGTTAGCTGCTAACGACACGCCGCTAGGGTCCGCTGGAAAATGACCCCACCCCCCAGGCGAAACCTCCACCCTCGCCTCTGACCCTCCAGCTATACATACGTCCAGGCGTATGTATGTATAGACGTATGTATGGCTGGATGAGGCCGATCGGCCCAGCTTGTTAAGCCCGGACCGCAACTACACCGGTGAGGACACGCCGTATGCATGCGCGTGTTGATGCATGTATGGATGTATGCTTACGCACCGTGATTTGGGCACTTGTACACACAAAAGGTGGTGTCGCGAAGACCACCACCTGCATGTTCTTAGCGGCTGCCGCCGTACGGCGCGGAATCCCGACGCGGGTCGTGGACGCCGACCCGCAAGGCTCAGCATCATCTTGGGCTGACCGCGCGGCGCATCTTGGCATGCCGCTGCCGTTCGACGTCACACCGGCGACCGCAGAAGGCTTGCAGGTGCTGTCCAGCAAGCCAGGTGAGCTGATTCTGGTAGATACGCCGCCGGGGACGGCGGCCGCGATCGACGCCGCGATCGACACCGCCGACCTGGTGATCATTCCGACCGGTCCTCGCGCAGCAGACATCGACCGGGTATGGCCGACGCTGGATATCGCTGCGCACCGGCCGACGACGGTCCTCCTGACCCTCGTTGACATGCGAAAGCTGGAAGCGGTTGAGATGCCGCGTGGCCTGATCGAGGCGAACGTACCCGTGCTGCGCAACATCGTGCGTGACCTGACTGCGGTCGAACGGGCCTTCGGCCGCGGCATTCCACGCTATCTGGGCGACTACGGCGATGTATTCGACGAACTCCTGACATCGGCAGGACTTGAGGAGGGGGTGCCAGCGTGACCGGGAAGTCCTCGGCGGCGGCCGACGCCGTCCGGGCATCGGTGATCCGCCGACCGACAGGAGCGGCGGCAGCCGCCCGGGCGGCGAGCACGTTTCAACTCGCCGATGAAGCGCGTACAGAAACAGTGCCGGCAACAACGAGTACGAGCACTGCGCATGAGGCGATGCGCACGACGCTGCACCTTGCGCCGTCCCTGCGGACCGGACTCAAACGTCGCGCGGTGGACTCAGAAACCACTATGACCGAACTCATACGCTCAGCCATCACCGCCGGACTACAGGACGCAGCGGGACTAGCGGCGGCCTCGATGCAACATCGGCGGGCACGCAGCGGGGCGCGGACAACGCTCGACCTACCCCGTGACATGCATCGAACGCTGAAGAGGCTGGCGGCCGACGAAGACACCAGCGTGCAAGCATTGGTATCGGCGGCCATCCTGCAGGCATACCCGGACCTCGCCTAAACACTGTTATGGATTAACATATATCAATACATATTGACGCGCATATAGCCGCGCGCCATTATGTTGAGACCGAAATTAAAGACGAGTGGTTTGTGGACCCACAAAACAGTGACACACAAAGCGGCCAATCCGCCTTGGGCGCGGATCGTGAACCCGCCTTGGGCGCGTATGCGGCTAAGCGGTGTCCACGCGTAGCTCACAACGATCACGCGCCGACGAGTCCTCCGAAAGCTTCGATCGATCCGGCGAAACAGCGGCTCATTGAGGAGGGGGTGTTGTTTGAGCGCGCCATCACCGATCGCATCGAGCAAGCATTCGAGGGGTCAGGGCGCACGGTCCTCGACGCCGCTAGCAAGAACTGGGAGGCGACGACCGACGCGACCTGGGAGGCCATGCGCGACGGCATCGAGGTGATCATCAACGGACGATTGCCGGACGTCGACGGGCGGCGCGGTGCCCCCGACGTTCTCGTGCGTATCGGTGCGGGGTACATACCGATCGATATCAAGAATCATCAAACCCTGGTGGAAAGTAAGACGAAGTCGGTCACCGTGTCGACTATTGCCGATCCGGCCCGGCGCTTCGCGTATCCGCTCCGATCGGATGGGACCAGCAACCGACGAGGTGACTGCATGCAGCTCACGCATTACACGCGCATGCTTCAGCGTCTCGGCTGCCATCCAGGAGGCCGGGCTGACAGCGATCCGGAGCTGCTGTTTGGAGGGATCATCGGGACGAGTGACTTCACCGCCGCAACTGGCGACCGATACGGAATAACGTGGTATCAGCTGGCGCAGGCCCGCGAGATGACCTATTCGGCCTCGGCCAGCGCGCATCGACGGACCCGCACCATGCTGGATCGCTACGATCACGAGTTCGCGTTCCGCCGCAAGGTCGCTGCGGCGGCACGCAGGGGCGACGAGATCGTAAAACCACTGGGTACCGAGGAATGCGACGACTGCGCATGGAACTCATACTGCGTCACGGTCGCCGGCCCCGACGATGCCTCGTTCGCCATCAAGACCGGCCGACTAGACATGCGCGAATGGAAGTTCCTTTATGACCGAGGAATCACGACAGTGGAAACTTTGGCCCGCCTCGACCCCGCCAGCATCGCTGCAGACTTTGCCGAGTACAGCACCAAGTCAAAGCCCGCCGAGCGTCTCGCCAACGCTACCCGGCGTGCCCAGATGGCCCTCGATGGCAACGCCTTCCAACCGGTGGATGGCTGGCCGACGATTCCCGCTGCCGACATCGAAGCCGATTTCGATATCGAGTGGGACGCGAACGGGCGCATCTACCAATGGGGACTGCGCGTCCGTGCGGGCCAAGACGATTCGACGGCCCGCTACGAGACCGACTTCGTCAGCTTCGACGAGATCGACGACGAAGCCGAGACGGCGCTCGCCGACAAGTTCGCCGCCAGGATCAACACACTCGCCGAGGCAGCCGACGCGCAGGGCAAGTCGTTCACCGTTTTTCATTGGCATCATGTAGAACTCACCATGACGAGAAAGTTCCCCAACGTGCAGGCAGCACTTCAGAACCGTACTTTTGATCTATGCCGGTGGTATCAAGCCAATTTTTTCGCCCGCGACGGGTCCTCCATCAAGATCGTGGCAGCGCTGTTCGGGTTTCACTGGGGCGTCGAGGACGCTGGCGGGCACAACTCCCAGGCTCAGGTCGCGACAGCACGGGGAAGCGGCCCGGAGGCTCAGGCAGCCTGCGAATGGTTGCTCCGATACAACGAAGCCGACGTTGCCGCCCAGGCCGCTATCAGGGACGGGTTGCGGCACCTAACAGCGGACAGTTAGGCACGTCGCACCCACTTAGCTGGGGTTGCGGTATGTCGTGCCCCAGCTAGCGAATCGAGCACACGGACAGTGGCGGTGTCGCCATCCTGAACGGTGCAGACCCGCCGAACCGCAAAAGCAGTCCTAGGCCGATGAGTTCTTCTGCAAGCGCTTGATTGTGGAGGTCGTTGAGGGTCTCGGCGCTGTCGGTGGTTGGCGCTAGCGTGAGCGAATGACCGACTCCACCGCACCTGGGCCTGTCTCCGGCAATCGGATGGAACGCGCTGCGGATATCGCCCGCCGCGCCGCCCTGTTCCGCGTCTATCGCACGGCCGGCGTGATGAATGGATTGCTCCAAGCTGCCATCGTCCACGAGCACACCCTCCGGCCGGAGTGGACCGAGGCTATGACCGCGATGGAACGGGTCATGCCGCTCGCCCAGGAGTTGTCGGGCGGGGACCTACACCGCGCGGGAACCCCCGAGGCACTGGAGCTGCTGGACGCGGTCATGGCTTCGGTGGCGGACTGGGACGCTTTCCTGACGGAGGATGATCAACCAGAAGACGCCGCGCATTCGTGAACGCTTTCGCAAGGCGGCGCTGACGTCCGGGTCGGACGACCCACTGCCAGGACGACGCAGTCTCGTCGACGTGGGGGTGTTCCACCCCAATGGCAGCTTCGGGCTCTCATGCCAACGCCACATCGTGACGCTATCGGAGTGCCCCACGGAGAACTTTGGGCGACAGGCGATACTGTCGCACACGTGGGGAACGTAACCGAGCTTCACAATGCTCGATCCCGGCCCAAGGCCATCGAATTCTTCGCCGGTATCGGTCTTGCCCGTATGGGGCTTGAGAGGGCCGGATTCCGAGTCACATGGGCCAACGACTGCGAACCGGACAAACGGGCAATGTACGTCGGCCAGTTCGGGGAGTCCGACGACCACACCTTTGCCCTGGGTGATATCGCCGACGTGAAGACCGAGGACTTGCCGACCGACGCCGCACTGGCGTGGGCGTCCTCGCCGTGCACCGATTTGTCGCTGGCCGGCGGGCGCGCCGGTTTAGCCGGTGACGAGTCCGGCGTGTTCTGGCATTTCGTCAAGCTCATAGACCGCCTGGAGTGCCGCCGCCCGCCAGTCATCGTGCTGGAGAACGTGACGGGGCTGGCCACCTCGCATGGCGGCGATGATCTGGCCACTGCTATCACCGCGTTCAACGACCTGGGCTACTCCGTTGATGTGGTGGCGCTCGACGCCCGCCGATTCCTACCCCAGTCCCGGCCCCGCATGTTCGTTATCGGCGCGCAGAACCCGCCCGCCGACACCGCCGAGCCGCACTGCGAGTTGCGGCCTGACTATCTCCAATGGGTGTTCGGTGACCCGAGCCTGCGCACCCACCGGGCGCACCTGCCGCCCCCGCCCGCGCCCCGCATCAGGGGCCTGGGTGGACTTATCGAGGACATGACGGTTGGCGATGCTCGATGGTGGGACACCGAACGCACGGCGTCGTTCGAGGCTTCGCTTTCACCCATACAGCGCGCCAGGGTCACCGAACTCAAGCGCGGCAAGGGCGTAAAGTACCGAACCGCCTATCGCCGCACCCGTGCGGGAGTGGCGGTCTGGGAGGTCCGCCCCGATGACATCTCCGGCTGCCTTCGCACGGCGCGGGGCGGGTCATCCAAACAGGCCGTGGTGCGCCTCGGAAACAAGCGCTTGCAGGTCCGGTGGATGACCCCACCCGAGTACGCCCGGCTGATGGGTGCAGGCACCTACAACCTCAACGGAGCGCGGACCAATCAGGCGCTGTTCGGCTTCGGCGACGCGGTGGCGGTCCCGGTGGTGAGGTGGCTCGGCCTCAACTACCTGATACCCCTGCTGCGCGGCGAACTGGCAGCACCGCCAACCGACCTACAAGCCGCCGCGCATGTCTAGTCAGGGGACTGCGTCGCCAAGCCCGACTCCCCGGAAGCCCCGAAAGGTGGATCTTCCCGCCGATGACGTGCAACGGTTTCGCTCCGAGCTTCGTAAGTTCGTCAACGTCAAGGACGAGAAGGGCCGGAAGTGGACGAGCGCACAGTGGGGCGTGTACGCCTTCTACGACTACGACGGGGAGCCCATCTATGTCGGCCAAACAAACGAACGTCTGAGTGCCCGAATCGGCCGTCATCTGACCAATCAGCGCACCGATGCAGTGGCGATGCGGATCCTCGACGTGTTCGAGGTCGCTGAGGCCCAGGTGTGGCCGCTCTGGGGTTCGGAGGGTGTTAACAGCAAGAGCGCGAACTTCGTTGATGCGAAACGCGACCTCGACGCTCATGAGTACACGGCCTACCTCGAAGCCATTGAGAACTCGAGGTTTAAGGCCATCCTCAATGAGAAAATCCCTCCGATCTCGGACCCAGTGGCTCTACCGCCGTCGTTGCGCTGGAAGCTGATTGACGACGAGACGCGCCGAGAGCGTCAGCACCCCGACATCCGCATAGCCCGGCGAGCGGAGACCATCTCACGGCTGGCGGCAGTGGCCCGTGAGCGTGGCGAGGTCTCCGAGGGACTACGGCGAGTGCTCGTCGTGCAGGCCGTCCGCTTGGCTTTCATCGCCGCCGAGCGCCTGGCGTTCGTCGAGGGCCGGCCACCGCCCGACCCGGCAGCCATCAGCGTCGAGCCCCTGGTCGGCTCGGTGCTTTACGAGATCACCGACCCCCGCGTCGGAGAACTCGTTGGTGAGGTCGACGACGACCGCGACACCTGACAGGACGCGGCGAGGATCCACGCTCGCCGGCCTATTCGCGATATCCCCCAAGTCGAAGTTCAGATACCGTCGATTCGCTCAACAGAAGCGATCAAGGTGAATCGCTCACGCAGTGCGCGCAGTTGCGCGGCGGACCAGTCGTGTATCGGCGGCAGCGTTAGCTGAAGGTCAATGGCGGTGGCTCGCAGGCACGGATCGCGTGTGGTCTCGGCGATGAGGGCGAGGATTTCGTGCATTTTTCGGTCGATCGGGTGCACAACGTCGCTACGTTCACCCATGCGGCGACCCTACCCGGCGGGCGGCCTGTCGAGGCGTCGCTTGTGGACAGCGCCGCCGAACTGGCCGACGTACATTGCCCGTTTGTCCGGTTCGCAGTCGCTGGCCCATGTGACTCGGAATCCGGCCCTCTCAAGCCCCATACGGGCAAGACCGATACCGGCAGATTCCGTAAAACTGCACAGGTTGCGCTAGGTAGCATCAAGCTGTGACCCAATCATGGGCGACAAGCGAGCACACGCGGCGATCGATGCAGGCGAACAGATCGCGAGACACTAGACCCGAGCTAGCGGTGCGGAAGCTGGTCCACGCGATGAAGTTGCGATACCGAGTCAATGCCCGGCCACTAGCGAACCTCCGACGCACGGCCGATCTTGTATTCACGCGAGCGCGCGTCGCCGTGTTCATCGACGGCTGCTTCTGGCATGGCTGTCCCGACCATCACCGTCAACCAAAAAACAACGCTGATTACTGGATATCTAAGATTCAGCGGAACCGAGCTCGCGACAACGACACCGATACGGCCCTGACCCTGGCGGGCTGGACTGTGCTGCGATTCTGGGCACATCAAACGCCTGACGAAATAGCCGAGGCTGTGCGCGCAGCTGTGACTGACGCATAACCAGACTCGCGGCGGGTCTGGCGGGCCTGGTGAAGCCCTGCATTATCCTGCCTATCCCCAAACCGAGGTTGGGGCGGCCGACTAAGACACGCCTAGCCGGCCATAGACGGCAACGTAGGGTGCCTGTTATGGGCGACGTTGAGCATGGGCAAGAGCTGCCCCCGGACGATCCCCGTCACGGGACAACGAACGGATACGTAAACCTCCGCTGTCGCTGCGCGAGGTGCCGGGAAGCGAACCGCGTTCAGCACGCCGAATACATGCGGCGGGGTCGAGCAGCCGGGCGCGTCCTCGGGAATCACGGCACAGCGTACGCATACGACTCAGGCTGTCGGTGCAACGAATGCCGCTTGGCGCACAACAAGAAGTCGCGTGAGTACAAGCGCCGCCGAAGGCGGCTGTCGTAGAACAGCGGCGAGACCAACCGCGGCGCGGCAACGCGCGCTTCCTAATACAACCTTGATATGAAACACACATATCACCTTCGCATGAGTCGCCTGTCGCAAAAAGGGTTGTTATTGCGACACATTCGGCCAGGTGCGGCCGAGCTGCACCGATTCCGTGCCGTGGGTGTCCCACAACTGTGTTCCTAAACCGCCCAGCCGGATCGGGGGGTTTTGCGACACGTCAGGCTCCCGCCCGACCCTGGCGGGTCGGTTGGGTCCGAAATGTTGGCCCGGCTCGGACTGAGTGTGGTTTTGCACGCCTTCTCGCTAGCGTCTGTGGCTATGCGAGTGCGTGGCCGCCCGGCGGGTCAACCCAGGGATAGGCCACGTGAACGTACTCGTCGCGCGAGATCACCAAAATTGGTGCCGGGTATTGCAGGTCAACATAGATGTGTCCCGCGGAACCGCTGTCGTGCAGCACAGTCAGCCCGGCCGCAACTTCGTCGGCCTTGGCGCGGTCCAGCTGCCACGTCACACGGTGGGGCTGCAACGTCAAGGCGGCTGCGGGGTTGGCGCTGATCGCGAAATCGTGGGTGACCCCGCCGGTATCCACCCGCGCCGCGCCGCTGGTCGCGATCGCCTCGCGCAGCGGTGCCAACAAGGCCGCCAGCCCGCCGCCGTCGAGGGTCAGCAGCACCGCGTCGTACCCATTGTCGAACCCAGGAAGATAGTTCACGCGAACGATGGTCATCGCGACGTGTCCAGTCCCCTTGATTGCGTAGTGCCCCCGCGGAGTTTCGATCTCCGTACCCGCTGCTTAAAAGGCAGCTGCTCTCCCGAGTGAGCTACGAGGGCAGGCCGTAGTTTACCGACGCCCACCGACATATCGGTTTCCACACCCGCGCAGGGTTTTCACCCCAACTAACCCCTCGGGGGCGGGCGCGCCGCGCGGGGCTCACATACAGCCCACCCGCCAGCGCACAATCACGGATCGGGGGGTTTTGCGTCAGGAGGGGGGCTGGTGGATCACTGATGGACAGAACCGCACTAGCCGACAATCGCCATTGTGACGTAGAGGGAGATGACCAGGGTCGTAGCGCCGGCGACGCCGGCGAGTAGTCCGGCACCGAATGCGGCGGTGCGGCGAGAGGCCAAGAACAGCAACCCGATTGCCAGGGTCGGAATGCAGGCGAAGTACGCCACGATTAGCCAGAGTGGGTTAAGGATTACCGCAGCTAGGGCTAAGCCTGCGAGCAGGGGCGCTGGTGAGTCGCGTACTGCGCTGATGCGGCTTTGGCTGGTTGAGTCGAAGTCGGGGAGCGAATCGCGTCGCGGGGCGCGGTGTTGGCGGCGGCGAACGACGCCATAGGCCGCTAGCAGTCCAACGATTGCGATGGCTATACCCCACGGTGTTACGAGTGGACCGATGCCGCCGGCGACGGCTACTGCGGCTCCGAAGGTGCGCAGGTGTTGGTTTTTGGTCAGCGATATCAACAGCCCGCCCAGGAGTAGCAGTCCCGCGCAGTACGCGGCCGCGATGAGCAAGAACTCTGGCGGGAAATACTGGTTGTTTGTGATGTCGGATTTCAGGGGCGTGGCGAGTAGATATCCCCAGAGCACGCCTGCGGCGATGGCACCGCCGAAAACCGCGCGGCCCCAGTCGATCCCCACAGCCTCGACTCTGGGCCGTCTGGCGAGGGCGTCGAGGCGTTTGATTTCGCTTTGCTGGGTTTGCTGACGCTCCCTCATTACCCCATTCTAGTTCAGCCGTGCTACTACGTGAAGCGCATGTGACGCAGGGTACACCCAGTTCAACAGGGTCTTTTAATGGCCTTCCAGCATCGGGCGCGGTGCGGCCGTATATGTTTGCTAGGGCGCGCGCCTCATATCAAGAGGGCAGCGGTCCCCGTTGACGATCTAATTCGGCGATCATGTCCTTGAGGGCGGCGTTCGGGTCCGGGGCGGCCATGATCCGCTCGTTGTCTTCCAAGCTGATCTCATAGACGCCGGCGATCGGGCCGTTCTCAACGTAGGCCACGATGGCGTGTGACTTCCAACGCGCGGTCTCGGGGTCGCGCATCCGCACGAGTTCCTCAGCGTATAGGCGGGTTTCCGCGTCCTCGCAGGTATCGCCAGTGACTGACCAGTCCGCGCCCGGATAGCGGGACAGCCACGTTCCGTCGGCCTCCTGGGTAGTGACCGGGTCGAACACAAACGCAGATTGCCGCTCGGCCATGATGCGATGACTGACCTCGTCTACGTCCTCGTCACCCACGGAATCCCTACCTTTCTTGAGCGCCTTCGCTGTTGGTCAATCATGCTTGCCCCCTTGCCCCTTATACGGGCCAGTGTTCACGCGGGGGCTGGTGGACTGTCAAGGCCCTGCGGCCACATGTGGTCGGCCCTTGGGCCGAGCCTTGACAGCCCACCAGCCCAGCGCACAATCCGCCAGTACAGGGGAGAGGGACGACACAAATAAGGGTGGGTCATACCAAGGCGCGGTAGACACTGGACCGCGAAATCCCCAGCGAGCGCGCAATACTCGCCCGTGTCGCCCCGCCCTGATCTAGGCGGCGCACCGCATCAACAGTGCCAGCGGGCAACTTCGGTCGCCCTGGTCGCCGTCCGGCAGCGCGCGCGGCGGCTACCCCAGCCGCCGAGCGTTCCGCGGCCAACGCGCGCTCAAACTGCGCCACAGCGGCGAACACATGAAACACCAACCGGCCCCCGGCAGTAGTGGTGTCGATCGATTCCGTGAGCGACCGCAGTTCGACGCCACGGGCATCCAGATCCTCCACAACCGCGAGCAGGTGCGGCAAGGAGCGGCCCAGCCGGTCGAGGCGCCACACCGCCAGCACATCACCAGACCGCGCATAGGCCAGCAGCGCGGCCAGCTCCGGGCGATCGTCCCGCCCGCCTGACATTTGCTCAGTCCAAATACGTTGCGCACCTGCCGCCTTGAGGGCTTGCACTTGCATCTCAACGCTCTGGTGAGCCGTGGACACCCGCGCGTAGCCCAAGACGGTTACGCCCGGTTCAGCCACCGGTCCACGGATTCCACGAGCTCTCGCAGCGCGGCCTTGCTCAGAACCACCGTGCTCGCACGTGGCCCGATACCGCCCGTGACTGGATCGGGATCGCGGACCAGGACCGTGCAGCAATCCCTGCCGACATCGGCAATCGCGATGCTATGGCCCTCGGCATCGGTCGCCGCGAATACCTCCGACTTGGCATAGGACGCCAACCCCGCGGCCTCAGCCGGTGACAGTTCATCCATGGTCGCTATCCCGCTCTCTCTCATGTTTTGCCATTCTGCTCCTGGGGTACGACATTTTCAGACCCAACCGACCCCGCGTGAGGGGGTCGGGCGGGAGCCCCTCTGTTTCAGAGCCCGTACGCGCCGCGTTGTCGCCACCAGGGTTGCAGCGTGAGTAGTTGCCAACCCCTCGGTGACCAGTACAGGCCGCGGTCGCGGGGTACGCCGGTGATGTCGGCCACCGACAGCACCGGTGTGCGGTGGGTGTTGTAGTTGTATCCGGGTGCGGAGTGGCTGACACCACCGCGGCTGTGGGTGCTTCCCGGCTCGGAGACACCGATGGTCATGCGGTCGTACTCGCCCGACATTTTCGACAGCATCTCGGCCGTGGATCGATCGGCCATGCCAGACAAAACGAGTTTTTCCGGGAACAAGGTGAGGAACCCATCCGCAGCCTTTCCCCACCGGGCGTGGGCCTGTGAAAGATCCTGGAACGCTACTACCAAGTGCAAACCTTGGCCGCCGGCCTCGCTGACCACATTTGGTAACGGGATCGGGGCGGTGTTTGCCGCCTCATCTAAGACGAATGTTACTGGTGCGGTTTGGATTTCGGTGCCCATGTCGACGGCCTGGCGGCGATGGTACTGCGCGAGACGAATCGACTCCAGGAACCCCGCGATCAGGGGTGCGTAATCTCTCTGGCGGTCAACCGGGGCGGTGATATATACCGTGTCGGTCGAGCGAACGAAAGTTTCTACGTCGAAGTTTGGTTCGATGCCGGCCTTCAGAGCCGCCGATGACGTGTAGATGTTCATGATCCGGCTGAGCGTGGACGCGATGGACTCGCGTTCTTTGTCGGGAACGTCCAGCAGCGAGGTCATGAGAGTGCCGGCGATGTCCGCGCCCTCGATGCCGGCCTCCTGAGCCAGGATGATCACCGCTTCGGCCTCTGGGGCGGTGGACGTGGGCGACATGCACCACCGCGCCAGCGCGGCGATGTCCCCACCTTCCTGGGCGGCTGCGGCGGCGAATAGTAGTGTGGCTAGCCAACTTTCGGCGCGATCTGTCCAATGATCCCCGCCGAGGTCCGCGCCGCCGCCGCGCCGCGACGGGCCGGTCAAGCGGGTAGCTACCGAGCGGGCGGCGTCCCAGTCGGTGACATCGCACAGCGGATTCCAGCGCAGCGGTAGCACTCCCGGTGGCGCGGCGCCTGCGCCGCCGGGGTCAAACAACCACACCCTCCCTCGCTGCTGACGGGCGGCCATCGTGGCCGCCAGCACTTCGGCCTTTACCGACGTGCTGACACACGCGGCCGGCGCGTAGGCCACGCTGGGCATGATTACCGATTGCGTTTTCCCTGATCCTGGTGGCCCGATCACCATGGCCGCGCCGCGCGGCGATGCTGAGACCGTGCGGCCGTAGTTGTCCGCGCCGAAATAACCCCCGGGCAGCGCTGGAAGTGGCTGCGGGGCAGCGGGTTCGACAGTGTCGCTGCGCTTGTCGCGGCGAAACGCGGCCAGCCCGCGCGCCTTGCCCGGCGCGGCGGGGTGGTCTCGACGCCAGCGCCGAACGCCGTAATAAGCCAGTACGTAGGTCGCGGCCGGGATCGCCCACGCGACCAGTACAGTCACCGCAGCTGATCCCGCGAACAGCCACCCGCGCCCGGAAGCGAACCGCCTGCCGGTCTCCGCTTCCCAGCCGCCGACTGCTGCCCAGCCGGCCGTCAGCGCTGCGATGCCCCACCAGTCCGGGCCGGCGACCGCTGCGCGGTAGCCCAGCCATACCGCGGCGGCTAGCGTAGCGGCGCCGATGGCCCACCAGTAGCCGCCGGGGCCGCGCCCCGGCGCCCCCGCCAGGCGTTGATGTGACGGCCCCCAAGCCGGCTGGTGGGCCATCGCTAGACCGCCCCCGCCTGTTGTGGTGCGGTGCCCGTCAGTTCCTTGCTCAGCGGGTCGTGCCTCCACTGGTAGCCCGCGGGCCAACCCATTTCGGTGGTGTAGCGGCCCAACGCGGCCATCTCGGCGGGCGTGTGTTGCCATCCGGGGCCGGTCGTGGCCTCGATCGTGCCCGGATACTGGCCGCCGTCGTCGTAGTGCCGCCATGCCCGCGCCCGCAGCCGCGCCCTTCCGGGCTGGCCGTGGCCGAGCACCAGCTCGGCCCGGCCGGCGAACGCCGCAACAAGTCGATAGCGCCGGCCCCAGCCAGACACCAGCAGGCCGGCGATAACCCCACAGACCGACGCGAGCCCCCACGCCACCGGGAACGGCAGATGCACCAGCATTGCCGCGACCAAAAGAGCCGCCGCCGCCAGAACCGCGGCCGCAACCACTGGCACCGCCGGGACCGCCTCAATGCCGCCGTCGCGGCGCCACCGCGACCAACGCACCGCGGCGCCCACACACACCAGTGCGGCCACCACCACGGCCAACACCGCCCCGAGGGTGACCCACCCCTCGGCAGTGATGTGATAGCCCGGCACAGTGCGCCAACCGGTCACCGTCCACGGCTGCGAATAGTCGCCGTACTCGGCCACCCGATTGGGCGCTGAGAGCCCGTAAGGCGCCCCCGCGGCCACCACCACGTCACGTTTCGCCCATGCCGCCAACCCCACCATTCCGGCCCCGCCGGCTAACCACAGCCGGTCGGTGTCGCTGCTGTGGTCATCGTCGTGCGCAGAACGCCCACCACGCTGGCGGCTCGTATCGTCCCTCATCAGCGCCATCCTTTCGTCCCTGCCAGGGACGGTAGCGGCGGATTGCGACACGGCGGGGAATCGCTTCATTGACCCGGCTCTGCGGGATTACCCCCGCCCGCCGCTTTCACATCCGCCGCGCTCGCGATTCCGGCGCTGGCGCTGCTCAGCACGCCGCTGGGCTTCAGCGCGAGCTGCCTCGCCGGCAGCGGTGCCCGTTGCAGGCCGCGATGCTGCCGAGTCGCCGCTGAACAGCTGCGAGCGGGCTTCCGCCAGCTTGGCCGCACGTAACCGCTTAATGTCGCCCGCGACGTCGGGGTGAAGACGTTTCGGCAGGTTTGTCGGTTCGCGCTCTGCGCGATTCCCAACACCTGGATCTGCCCACGGGCCTCTCACTTGGTCGATCCCCGCGATCTGCTGGCCGTCCGCGGTACAGATATTGACGTTGTAGTAGCCCAGGCCGTCGAGGTGCTGCGCTAGCTCCAAGGGGCGGCGGGACGAGTCGCTCCCCGCGGCCCATCGCCCGCTCTTCTCCCACCCCGACCAACGCAACATTCGGCCATTCTCCGCCCGCGCCGCACTAGCCGCCAACCGCATCAGTCTCGCCCCCCGCGCTCGCGGCCGTCACGCTCGCGATTGCGCCGCTGGCGTTCTTCATGGCGGCGGCGCGCCTCCTGTTGCGCGGCGGCCACCCGTTCCTCCCGTGTCGGCGCGCTACGCAGCGGTTGCCGGTCGTCGCGTTCCTTGCTGCGCTGCCTTGTGACAGCGGCGCGTTCTGCGGCCCGGTCGCGGGGCTTGTCGCCCCGCGCTGCTCCCCGCTCGACACGGGTCAGCGCGTAGTCGCGTTCTAGTCCGTCACTGATGCGCCCGAATCGGCGGTAATCGTGGCTCTCTGAGAGCAACCGTCCGTCGTGGCCTCGCTGCAACAAGGTGATGTGAATATGGCGCGGATCGTGCCGCACGGCCTCCCAGGCGTAGCGGTCGGCGTCCGTGGTGAACTCCCCGACAACCCGCCGCGCCACCTCCGACCACTCCCGGTCGGCGAGCACCCTATCCTCAGGCGCGGCACTGACCGCTAGCCGGATCACCCGCCCGCGTTTGCCGGCCACGTTGTCGCCGTCGTCGCGGATTTTTGCTTGCATGGTGCGTGCGCGATCGCGCCAGTCGCGCCCGGCGACGGTGCCCGCGACGCGGCGCGGGTTGTGGTGCTCCATCGCCCGCCCCGGCCCGTAGTCATAGGCCAACGCCTTGGCCGCGCTAACCCCACGGGTGCGCTTGATGATCACCGCCGCGACCCCCACCGGCTCAACCGCGCGACCGTCGCCGCCAACACATCCTCAGCCGCCTCGACCGCTTCAGTTTCAGCGCGGTCGGCAGCCACATCGCCGGCCTGCACCAGCAGGCCCGCAATACGGCCCGCGACGGTGCGCCCGTCACGGGTTTCCACCGCCGGGCGCCGTGCCTGATGCTCGGCCAATGACCCAGCCACAGCATCGCGCACCCACGCCCCGAGCCCCATCCCGTTGACCGCGGCCGCCTCGGCAATCGCCGCGTGTAACCGCGGATCGAACCTCAAAAAAACCAGCCGATCCCGCTCGCCCACACACAACACCGCCCGCGAGGCGCCCTCCGGCTGACCATCCCCCACCAGCCGCGCCGCCGCCGCCACCCCGGCCGCCGCCGCCCCGATCGCCCCAGCGCCTTGTCCCCGCACATACCGCTGCCGCACCGCCACGTTCAACGCCGCCCCCGCCGCCGCCAACGCATCGACCTCACCCGCGGCCGGAGCTGGGATCGCGCAGCGATACCCCGGCGCGTCTAACGCCGCCAACGCTGCGGCCAGGACCGCGCCAGCGGTACCGCCCTCCCCCGCACGCCAGCGCTCGGCTACAGGACGCCACAGCAGCACCGTGGTACGCCCCGACAGGGGCAACGGTTCTGCATCAACAAGCGCGGCGGACAGCACGCCGCCAAGCGTACCGCACACCCCACGAGGATTGCGCCACCCCGGCCTTGCGAAGCGGACGGGCAAGGGCAAAATCTATGAGGCGCAGCTGATATAGGTTTTGCATACCTTGCTACGGAGTGAGAGATGGCGGTCCCGGTTGTTTACGGGATCAGCCCGGCAGCTCACACTGCGTAGGAAAGAACGGCCCGCAAAAAGCGGCACAGACGGGGGTCGGTGAAGTGCGAGCGACAGCGAGGCACAAACCACCCCCGGACGGGGCGCGCCCGCGGGCCGTTCTGCTAGGAGCGCCGCGCCGCTCCCGCACACCGCCAGGTGTGCAGCCGGCGCGCACGCAGTGCGCCGCCACCCTCCCCGCGTCCGCGGTTCGGCGGATAGCATCGGCAGCCATGACCGAGCCGCCCGCGCCTACCAGTCCCAGCGACCGCATCGAAGCAGCTCTAGCCGAGCTACGCACCGCCGCGACCGCCGCCCTCGGCCGGCTCGGTGAGCACCGAGAGCGGGCCGCCCAACTGCGCGCCCAAGCCGACGCCGAGACCCGCGCCTACGCCGCCGAATACCGAGCCATCCGCGCCCGCGGATGGCTCACCGCCACCCAGTTGCGAGAGCTGGGTTTCCCCGCGCCGCGCACCCGGGCCCGCCGCACCAAACCGACCACGTGACCGCCGCCGGGCGGCAGCCAACATCGCATCGATCTCAGCTTTCGACGCCGCGATGCTTGCCTCCTGTACCGGGGTCCTCGGCTGGACCGTCGGCGACGGATCAGCCGCGTTTTCTTCCAGGCTGGCGGCGGCTGTGCCGCCGCTCTTAGGCGGCCCCTCGGGCCGCCAGGCCAGCCGCCGCAAGCGGCTGGCCAGAAACGCCCCCGGCCGTTCAACGCGATCCGGCCACGACCAGCCGCGAGCCTTCATGTCGGCGTTCAACGCCCCCGTGATGGCCCGCGCTGACCACAGCGCGGGGTCGATCCCGGCGGCGGTGATCGCATCGCACACCGCCCCGATGTGCCCTCGGTGCAAGCCCTGTGAGCGGGCAACTAGCTCGGCGGCTAGCCGTTGCACCGTCAGCGGTCTTGGCGCGGCCCGGTAGGGCCGTCGTTTTTTGGAGGGATTCTCCGCGGCGC
>JAHZKD010000175.1 GCA_022600605.1 Actinomycetes bacterium | reverse complement strand
GGCGTTCCAACGTGATGCGGCGATATCACGCGAAAGAATAAGGGCGACAAGTGAAAGGGATACAGTGTCAGAGGAAATTCAAGTAGAACACCACGATCGGGTGCTCGTCATCACCATCAATCGGCCCGAGGTGCGCAACGCGTTCAACCTCGCGGTAGCCAGAGGGCTCGCCGACGCGATGGACGAACTCGACGACACCGCCGGATTGTCAGCCGCGATCGTGACCGGTGCCGGCGGTAACTTCTGCGCAGGAATGGACCTGAAGGCCTTCATGGCGGGCGAGGTGCCCGCCATCCCGGGCCGTGGCATCGGTTTCACCGAGCGTCCGCCGCGCAAGCCCGTCATCGCAGCCGTTGAGGGGTATGCGCTGGCAGGCGGCACCGAGATCGTACTGGCCACCGACATGGTGGTGGCAGCCACAAATGCGAAGTTCGGTATCCCTGAGGTCAAGCGCGGACTCGTCGCCGCAGGGGGCGGGCTGTTGCGGCTCCCACACCGAATTCCTTACCAGAAGGCCCTCGAACTCGCGCTGACCGGTGACAGTTTCACCGCTGAGCAGGCCGCACAATGGGGCTTCGTCAACGTGCTGACCGAGCCCGGCGCGGCGCTGGGCGGTGCGCTGGCCCTGGCCGAGCGGATCACCGCGAACGGGCCCCTGGCAGTGGCGGTGACCAAAGAGGTCATCGCCAAGTCCGCGGGCTGGAGTGAGGACGAGATGTGGAAGAAGCAGCTCAAGTTGATCTCACCGGTCTTCTCGTCCAAGGACGCGATGGAGGGCGCGACGGCATTCGCCGAGAAGCGCAAGCCCAACTGGACCGGAACCTGATTCGCGCTCAGCTCAGGTGATTTCGGCGTGCTTGTCACCGCTCAGCGGCGACAAGCACGCCGAAATCGCAGCGGATCGGCTCAAAGATCGCTGGCAGCCTGTTCGCGCGCCCACCGGTAGTCGGCCTTTCCTGCCGGGCTGCGCTCGATGCCTGGCCGGAAGACCACTGCCTTGGGGAGCTTGTATCGGGCGATCGCTGCGGCGGCATGATCGATGATCTCTTGCGCCTCGGCGCATGCGCCGTCGACCAGCGCGCCGACAGCCACCCCCTCCTGGCCCCCCCGTTCGCTGGGCCGGCCCGCGACCACCACGTCGGCCACAGCGGGGTGTGCCGCGATCGCGGACTCCACCTCTTCGGCGAAGATTTTCTCACCACCTGAGTTGATCGTCACCGAATCGCGGCCCAGCAGTTCGATCGACCCGTCGGACAGATGGCGGGCGCGGTCGCCGGGCACCGAGTACCGCACCCCGTCGATGACAGGGAACGTCGCCGCGGTCTTGACGGCATCGCCCTTGTAACCCAGCGGAACGTAACCGCGTTGTGCCAGCCATCCCATGCCGTCGTGACCGGGTTCCATGATCGAGCCGAGGTCCTCGGAGGCAACGAAGGTGTCTGGTCCCGCGGTGAACTTCCCAGTAGACACCGCTCCTGATGCCGACATGTGTGTCATCTGCGCGCCGGTCTCCGAGGAGCCCACGCCGTCGAGAACCATCAAGTTCGCTTTGCTGTCGATGAGCCGCTGTTTGGCGGTCGGGGTGAGCTGTGCGCCCCCGTTGGCCACCACCGCCAGCGACGACAAATCGGCGCCAGTCCGTTCGAAGGCATCCGCGAGTGGGCGGGCCATGGCATCCCCGACCACGGTGACCGCCAGAACCTTCTCCCGTTCGATAGTGCACACCACGTCCTCGATGTCGAGGCTGCTGGTAACCGTTGAGAAGACTACGGATTGGCCGGTCGTCATGGCCGTCAGCACTGCCCATTGCGCCGCGCCGTGCATCATCGGCGGCAGCACCATGAGCTTGGTCTCGGGTGCTTGGGCGCAGCGGGAGGTGATGTCTTCATAGCAGGTGGCCAGTTCGCCGGTGTAGAGACTTCTGCCGCCAAAGGAAGTCATGAAGATGTCGTGCTGGCGCCATAGCACGCCCTTGGGCATACCCGTGGTCCCGCCGGTGTAGAGCACATACAGGTCATCGGGTGATGGCTGGACCGGCGGGCCCTCTGCGGGTCCGGCGGCCACGATTGACTCGTAGTCGACGGCGCCGGGCAGCAGTGCGTTGCCCGAATCATCGGCGATCTGGATGAGCACCTGTAGCGCGGGCAGGTCAGCCAGGATCTCAGCCAGTCGTGGTGCGAAGGCGGCGTGGTAGAGCAGCGCCTTCGCCCCAGAATCTGACAGCAGATAATGCAATTCGTTCTTCACGTACCGATAGTTGACGTTGAACGGCGCGACGCGGGCCCGCCAGGCTCCCAACATGCCCTCGACGTATTCGGAACCGTTGTGGGCGTAGATACCCAGCAGATCCTGTCCCACTTCGTGGCCTTGCAACTGTGACCGCTCGGTGTGGCAGCCCAACCCGCGGGAGTGTAGGAACGTCGCGAAACGGTTGGACCGCTCGAGGATCTGGCGGTGGGTGAAGCGGCGCTCGCCCTGGATGATGAACTCACGATCGCCGATGACCCCGGCAACGGCATCTGCGGCGGCCGGTACGGTGAACTGGATCGACTCGGGCATAAGGCCTCTCATGACTGGGGTGCCTGCAGGTAGACAATCAAGCTGCCTAGCAGCAGCGTGCGCCGGGATCGGTGGTGGCGTGGCGGTGGCGCCAGTACTCGCGTTCGGACATGACTGCTTGGTCTGCATGCATCCGTGCGCGGTGCTCGAGGTAGCGTTGATAGTGGTTATCGCCCATCAATGATTGCCAGTACCAACTGATCTCACCGAGGATCCGGCGCGCTCGTGCGGTAACGCGTCCCATTGTTTCTGCACCTCCTTCTCGGCTGCGGTCATGAACAAGCTTGAGGGTGCGAATATCCGGGACGGCACTGGATCGTCCTCGGCCAGCGGGCCGGCGTGGCCGCGAATCGCCCTGAGCGCCATTACTGCTCCAGCAGTGAACACAATGATGACGAGCATCGCGAAGATGACCGACAATGTCCCCTGGATAAAGGTATTGCGGATGACTGCGTCCAGCTGACCAGCGTCCTTAGCGGCGCCGAAGCTGGTCTGGCCGGCGTCCTTGGCGTTGCGGTACTGAAAATGCTGAGTCCAGTAGCCCACCCGCGGGTCGTCAGAGAAGATCTTCTGCCACGAGGCGGTCATAGTGACAGTGAGATCCCAGAGCAGCGGGATGCCGGGGATCCACGCCCACTTCAGCAGGCCGCGTTTGATGATCACGACGGTCACGACGGTCAGGGCGATTGCGGCGAGCAACTGGTTGGCGATGCCGAACAGCGGGAAAAGTGCGTTGATTCCGCCAAGGGGATGGGTGACGCCCATCAGCAAAATGCTGCCCCAGGCTGCAACGACGGTAATGCTGCACGCCCAGGCGCCGACCCGCCAACTCGGGTTGCGCAACTTCCTCAGTGGACCACCAAGATTGCTTAGCGCGTCGGACAGCATGAACCGGGCCACCCGAGTGCCCGCGTCGACCGTGGTCAGAATGAACAATGCCTCGAACATGATCGCGAAGTGGTACCAGAACGCCTTCAGGCTGGCACCGCCGAACACCTGGTGCAGAATCTCAGACATGCCGAATGCGAGTGTCGGTGCGCCGCCGGTGCGGGCCACGATCGACTCCTCTCCGACGGCTTGGGCGGCATCGGTGATCTCTTGCGCGGTGATCGGGGCGCCGGCCAGACCGAGCCCGTTGACGTAGTCAGCCGCGGTTTGTGCGGTGGCGCCAGTTGCGGCCGCAGGTGCGTTCATCACGAAATACAGGTGCGGGTTGAGTATCGCCGCGGTAATCAGGGCCATGATCGCGACGAATGATTCGGTCATCATGCCGCCGTACCCGATGAGCCGCATCTGGCTTTCCTTCTCCAGCAGCTTCGGTGTGGTCCCCGAGGAGATCAGTGCATGGAAGCCCGAGAGCGCACCGCACGCGATGGTGATGAAGAGAAAAGGAAACAGCGACCCGGCGAACACCGGGCCGGTGCCGCTGGTGGCGAAGGTGGAGATCGCCGGAGCCTCCATCAGGGGGCGCGCGATCAGGATCCCGACGGCCAGCAGTGCGATTGTGCCGACCTTCATGAATGTCGACAGGTAATCGCGGGGGGCTAGCAGCAGCCATACCGGCAGGACTGATGCTGTCAGGCCATAGATCATGATGCACCAGGACAAGGTCACCTTCGACAGCGTGAACCAGTCAGCGCCCCAGGCGGTCTCGGCCACCCAGCCGCCCGAGACCACCGCTAGCAGCAACAGAACTACGCCGATCAATGAGACTTCTGAGACCTGGCCCGGCCGCAGGAACCGTAGATACAGCCCCATGAAGATGGCGATTGGGATCGTCATGGCGATGGAGAACACGCCCCACGGGCTCTCGGCGAGGGCGTTAACGACCACGAGCGCCAGGACCGCGAGCAGGATCATCATGATGACCAGCACGCCAACGATGGCCGCGGTGCCACCGATAGCCCCAAGTTCATCGCGCGCCATCTGACCCAGTGAGCGTCCGCGGCGGCGGACCGAGATCGACAGCACAAGGTAGTCCTGGACGCAGCCGGCGACCACGGCACCGATGATGATCCAAATCGTGCCGGGCAGGTAGCCCATCTGCATGGCCAGCACCGGGCCTACGAGCGGGCCCGCACCGGAGATCGCGGCGAAATGGTGACCGAACAGCACTCGCCGGTCGGTGGGCATGTAGTCGGTGCCGTTCTCGAAAATCTCTGCCGGCGTGGCATTGTCGTCGCGCGGGCGGACGACTTTCATCTCGATCAAGCGGGCATAGAAGCGGAATCCGATGACGTAGGTGCAAATCGCGGCGATGACGAACCAGACCGCGTTGATGGTCTCGCCGCGGAAGAACGCGATGACCGTCCAGGACACCGCTCCGAGCACAGCGATAGCTGCGAAGATGATCCTGTGCTTGGTGGTGATCGACGACCGATCGATGATCGCGACCGGCGGCAGTGTCTTGTCCCTGCGAACAAAGGTGATGTCGCCGTTGCGTTCTTCGATGCGCTCCGCAGATGGGGCGGCTGGTGTGGTCACGGTTCCTCCTCATCGCGGGACCCTACGCTGGATAGCCTGCGTTGATCCTTGCACCCGCCAAAGTTGGGATGGAGCGCACTCTGGTTCGGCGAAGTCAGCCTCCGGCGCGGCTATGTCGCCGGGTCGATGATCCGGACTCTGCCCACCCCGCCGTTACGGCGCGCCGGCTTCACTTGACTGCGAAGGTGGTCGAAGGCCAGCCCGTCGCGCCGTCGGGCACCACACCGGCCCGCTCGGAGGTCTGCGTATATCCGGTGTTGTCAGTCGCACGCACGGTGATCTCGTGGTTTCCGGGCTCCTGGGCATACCAGTCGAAGCTCCAGAGTCGCCAGGTGTCATCGGAGTAGCTTGCGCCCAATTCGGCTGGTTGCCACTCGCCTTGCCCACTCGGACCGTCGATCTGGACTTCGACGTCGCGCACACCGCGGCCCTGTGCCCACGCGACGCCGCCGAACTTCACCGGGCCGACCGGTACGTTTTGACCGGCTCGCGGTACGTCGATGCGCGACTCTGTCTTGATCGGCCCGTGCGCTGACCATCCGCGCTGGGTCCAATAGGCTTTCGCGCGGTCGAAGCGGGTGAGCTCCAAGTCGACGACCCATTTGGTGGCCGAAACATAGCCGTAGAGGCCGGGAACGACCAGTCGTGCGGGATATCCGTGTTCGACGGGCAGCGGCTCGCCGTTCATGCCGATCGCCAGCAACGCGTCCTCTGCGGTGAGTGCTTCTATCGGGGTGCCGGCGGTCCATCCGTCGGTCGACATCGACAGCACCATATCGGCATCGGGTTGCACGCCCGCCTCGGCGAGCAGATCCCGAACGCGGTAGCCGATCCACGCGGCGTTCGAAATCAGTTCGCCCCCGACCGGATTCGATACGCACGTCAGCGTCACCACGTCCTCAACGACTTCGAACCGCTTCAGATCCTCGAAACTATAGGTCTTTTCACGGTCGACCATTCCGTGGATCCGCAGCTGCCACTTGTCGCGACTGAGCTGGGGCACGGTCAGTGCGGTGTCGATGCGGTAGAAGTCGGCGTTGCTGGTGACGAACGAGGGCAGCTCAACGCCTTTCGGCTGCACTGCGGCAGGTATCGGCGGGGCCGGGACATCGACGCGCGGGAGCGCGAAGTCCTGGCGCTCCCCGGCGACCGAGGACTTCAGCCTGCTGATCACGACGCCCGCGACACCGCTGGCCACGCCGGCGGCGAACAAGCCCAGTGCCACCAAAGACAGCCGTCTGCCGCGGTCGGGCGCCTCGGGTTGCTCCGGAACCGGTACCGAGTCGGTAAATCGCTGGGAGACTAACAATCGGAGCACGGCTACCCCGCATACCGCACCCACTATCGTCGGCACGATGTCCACGATCGTCGCGCCGGTTCGTGAGAGCACCGCGGCACATCCGGCTACCCCGGCGGCCGCGATCATTGCGCTTCCCACCGGTCGGCGGGCGGACTCGACGATCCCCGCGAGCGCCGCGAGCACACCGATGACCACGAGCACGAGCACGCTGAGCACCAGCTTGTCGGAGGTGCCGAACGTCTGAATGGCCCACTCTTTGACCGGACCGGGAGTCAAGTCGATCACCGAGGATCCGACCGCGGTGCGGACGTCGGCCCCTGGTCCGAATGCGGCGGCGACTAGTTGGGCCACGCCTAGCGAGACCGCAGCTGCCGCGATACCGCCCATCGCTCTAACGCCCAGCGTGCTCATGTTGACCAAACTACCGCTGCGATGAACCTGAAATCCTTACCGAAAGATGTCATCTGCGAGGTCGCCGGACAGATCTAACTTTGCTGCCATGGCCGGTGCCCAAATTGGATGCCGGCGATGGCCGCCGTGAACGTTCGACGACCTACCAATTCGGCGATGGGCTTCAGCGCAGTGGTCGCAAGACGATGGGCATGCCGTCGACCGGAACCGACATGCCACCGTGGTCGTAGTGCGGCTGGTAGCCCGGATGGACGAGCTCCAGCCGATACTTGCGCAGCAGTCGGTGCATCACGGTCTTGATCTCCAACTGTCCGAACACCATGCCGATGCATTTGTGGGCACCGCCGCCGAAAGGGGCGAACGCGTAGCGATGATTCTTGTGCTCATTGCGGGGTTCGGCGAACCGCGCCGGATCGAATTTCTCGGGATCGGTCCATAACTCGGGCAATCGATGATTGATCGACGGCCAGGTCATGATTGGGGTGTCGGCCGGAATGTAGAAGCCCATCAGCTCGGTGTCGCGGATGGTCTGGCGGAAATTGAACGGCAGCGGGGTCTGCATCCGCAGCGCTTCGTTGATCACCAGATCGTAGGTCTCGAGCTTCTCTAGCGCTTCGATGTTCAGTGGGCTGTCGCCGATCCGCTCGGATTCCTCGCGGCATTTGTCTTGCCACTGCGGGTTGGCCGCCAGTTGGTAGGCCATTGTCGTCAGCGTTGACGTCGACGTATCGTGGGCGGCCATCATCAAGAAGATCATGTGGCTGACGACGTCGGAGTCGGTGAAGCTCTGGCCGTCTTCATCCTGGGAATGACACAGCACGCTGAACATGTCTGTGCTCTCCGAGCGCCGCTTTTCGGCGATGCGCGCGTTGAAATAGTCTTCGAGCGTCTTGCGGGCGCGAATGCCGCGCCACCAGGTCAGCGGGGGCACGGGCTTGCGCACGATCGCGTTCCCCGCCCGCGTCGTGGTGGTGAACGCCTCGTTGACAGTAGTGACCAGCTGCTTGTCAGTCCCGGCCTCGTGGCCCATGAACACGACCGAGGCGATGTCGAGGGTTAGTTCTTTGACCGCCGGGTGGAACAGAAATCGAGGATCGTCGGCCACCCAGTCATGGGCGATCACTGCCGAAGCCACCGTATCGATGTGCTCGACGTATCCGGTTAATCGGCTGCGGGTGAACGCCTCCTGCATGATCCGACGGTGGTACATGTGGTCGTCGAAGTCGCGCAACATCAAACCGCCCTCGAAGAACGGTCCGATCACGGGATCCCATGCTTTCTGTGAGAAGTCTTTGTTTCGGTTCGACAACACTGCCTGGGTCGCATCGGGACCCAGCGCAATCACAGCGTCGAGCACCGGAGAGCCCGAATAGTGGATCGGTCCGTGCTTGCGGTACTGATGCAGGACGAAATCGGGACCGCCGCGGAATAACTCGATCATGTGCGCGAAGACAGGTAGTCCGTTATCGCCCGTCACGGCTTTGAGGCCGCTGCCCGCCGGGGGCTGCGCCAGGACGACCTTCTTCCATTCGTGCTCGAGCAGCCGCTTCTCGAGGACACCCATGCCGGGGACTGTCACCGGTGTCGGCTTCAAGCGTCGTTTCGCCTGGTCAAGCAGATAGTCCTTGGTGTTGATCGTCGCCATCGAACGCTCCTGAAAAGCCATGCTGTGGTGAATGCCACCCGTGGCCTCATCCTGATAGGCCGACTTGACGCATGTCAAGTTTTGATTGCAGCGAGTCGCGATGCAAAGGTCTACTGGCATGACCGCCGTACCCTCAAGTCCTCCGCAGGAGCGCCGTAGCCGCGGTGACCGGCAACGCGATGCAATCGTCACCGCGGTCCGTGAGCTATTGGAGGAACGATCGTTTGCCGATCTCTCTGTCAGCACCATCAGCGAGCGTGCCGGTGTAGCCCGATCCGGCTTCTATTTCTACTTCGACTCCAAGTACGCAGTGCTGGCGGTGATCGTCGCTGACGCCATGGCCGAACTCGACAAGCTCACCCACGATTTCGCGCCGCGAGAGCCAGGGGAGTCGCCCTCGGACTTCGCCAAACGCATGGTCGGCTATGCCGCGATCGTGTTCTCAATGCATGACCCGATCATGAGCGCGTGCAACCTGGCGCGAAACACCGACGCCCAGATCCGCGAGATCATGGATGACTTTCAGGACACGGTGGTCGACAAGATCGTCGGGCTGGTCAAAGACGACGCGGGGGCGCGTCCGGTGTCCGACGACCTCGTCGGGCTGGTACGCACGTTGACCGCCATGACGTCCATGACGCTTGCTCACGACAGTGCATTCGTCGGCCGCAATCAGGGGGCCGCCGGTGCTGTCGATATCGTCGAGCGCCTGTGGCTCAGCGCCCTCTGGGGTGGCCCCGACAGCGACGAGTAGTCAGGACCACCCAGGCAACGGCCGGGTGGGCCCGGGGGTCGAGGTCTGTGGCACCCGAAAGGCGCGCCGGTAGTGTCCCCGTCATGGCGCAGCAGACTGGGTTCGACGGGGGTTTTACCGGCAAGCGGTGTTTTCTCACCGGCGCCGCCAGCGGCATTGGACGTGCGACGGCGCTGAGACTGGCCGCCGACGGAGCCGAGCTCTATCTGACCGATCGCGACGCCGCGGGACTAGAGGTGACCGTTGCCGACGCGCACGCGCTCGGTGGCGTGGTCGCCGCGCATCGAGCCCTGGACGTCTCCGACTATGACGGCGTTGCCGCGTTCGCCGCCGATATCCACGCCGCCCACCCGGCGATGGACGTGGTGTTGAACATCGCCGGAGTGTCGGCGTGGGGCACCGTGGACCAGCTCGCCCATGAGCACTGGAAATCCATGGTCGATATCAATTTGATGGGCCCGATTCACGTCATCGAGACCTTCGTGCCGCCGATGATGGCGGCCGGCCGCGGCGGGCATCTGGTGAACGTCTCGTCGGCGGCCGGGCTGGTGGCCCTGCCCTGGCATGCCGCGTACTCCGCCAGCAAGTACGGTCTGCTGGGGTTGTCGGAGGTGTTGCGCTTCGACTTGCATCGGCACCGCATCGGCGTATCGGTGGCGGTGCCTGGAGCGGTGAAAACACCTCTGGTGGAATCGCTTCATATCGCGGGCGTCGACCGCGAGCATCCTCGCGTGAAGTTCTGGACGAACCGGTTCGTCAGCCATGCGGTGTCACCGGAGTTGGCCGCCGAGAAGATACTCCGTGGCGTCGTCAGGAACCGGTACTTGATCTACACCTCGTCCGACATCCGCGCGCTATACCTGTTCAAGCGCACAATGTGGTTGCCGTACAGCATGGCGATGAAGCGGGTCAACGTCCTGTTCACTCGGGCGCTGCGGCCCAATCCCAAACGGCGTCTGTGAATGGGGTACCACAATCACCTGACCCCGCGGCACACTGCGTCCAGGACCTCTCTGAGGTGAACGAGAATCCACAGGTGCCCTGCGCCGGGCACGAACTCGGCTCGGCAAGACGGGACCGCTCGGCTCAGGTACGTTCCCATCGCCGGAGGTACGCTTCGATCCAGTTCGCAGGACCACGAGAGGACATCGGTCTCGATCTCTCCCAGCGGAAAGCCCCAGGGGCGCCCGTGGTTGGCGGCCATGTCGTCCACCATTCCCGCTGCGCCACTCCGCACCGCTTCGGCGAAGTCGTTCACCAGCATCTCGTGGATCTCAGGCCGATCGAGCACGGCTCTGTCCGCGTCGTGCATCTTGTACTTCATCGTCTCGATGTATCGCCGCGGATTGCGGCGGATCATTGATGCCAGGAATTGAATGTTCCAGCTGGACAGCCGCGGCAGATACCAGGCTAGCTTCATGAAAAACCGGTTGGTCCCGCTGATTCCGCCGAAAACTCCGGGCGCATTGGTCGGTGCCGGAGTTGAGACGATGCCCACCGCTGTCAGGCGCTCCGGCATCTTCCAGGCGCAAGCCAACGCACCGGGGCCACCACCGGAGACACCGACTATCGCGAACTCCCCGATCCCCAACGAGTCCGCGAGCGCCTCGACGTCGGTTGCCCAGTCGAGCAGGGTGCGGCCGGGGTTGGGATCGGAGGCTCCGTAGCCGGGGCGATCGGGCGCGACGATTCGGGCGTCGGGAGGAAGCGGGTTGTCAGGCAGCATGCCCCATCCGAGGCGTGAGCCCGGTAATCCGTGAAAGACGAAGACGGGGGCACCTGCGTGGTCCCCGTATTCGGCATAGGCCAGTCGCCGGCCGCCGGGCAGCCGGATCGCAGCATCGACACGCGGTGCCGTCACGGCGACCGCTCGGCGGAGGCGTTCATCGGGATGCGCTCGGCAGTTGAGATAATCACGGGGTCGAAAATCACAGGGTCACCGCCTCGCCGCAGGACAAGATCGTGCATTCGACGCCCAACCGCTCGGCTTCACGCTTGAATCGTTGATCGTCCGCGACGCCGAACCGCCGCTTCCACAGAAACGGAACGCTGTAGTGGCACGGTATGACCCGCTGGGGGGCAATCAGCCGCACCGCTTCCAGAGCCTCGTCGACGTCCATCGTCCAAGTGTTCTGGCCGAGTCCGCCGATCGGCAGCATCAGAACATCCGCGGAGAGGTCTTCCCATTCCGGCACCAGAACTGTGTCACCGAGATTGAGGATGGAGGTGTCTCCGATCGTGATCCGGAATCCCATGCTTCCGATCCCCACTCGCTCATCGGGTCCGGGCTGTGCACGATATGTGGTGCCGAGAATCGGCACGGCAATGGGGCCGTGAACCGTCTTCACCGCCTCGATCCGTACACCGTCAAGGCTGACCGACTCGCCGACGTCGAGTGGATGGAGGTTGTCGAAGGGGACCCACGAAGTCAGCGCCCGGCCGCGAGGCCCGACGACCAGGGTCCGGCCGTCAACGTGCCGGGTCAGGCCTCTGCCGCAGATCACCTGCGCACCGGAAGCTCTCGCGAGTCGGTCCGACTGCCAATGGTGGTCGGGATCGCCGTGGGTGATCACGATATGGGTGACATCCGGCCACTCCGATTTGGGAATCAGACTCCGGAGTTTGAACATCCACAGGTTCTGTCCCGGATCGACGGCGACCTTCGCGTTGCCGTTCTCGATCAGGAACGCGTTGTAAAGGTAATGGGTGATTCTCATGATCCGATGTGACATCCCTTCGTTCTCGACGTGCCTTGCACGGCACTACAATCCGGACGGATATGTCTCCGGTGGGGTGGATCCCGGAGTGTCCGGCTGCTCGGGGACGGTTGTACTGGCCTGTCTGCGGGTTGGACCGAAGTATGGCTCTCGCCAGCGTCCTAAGCTCACCACCGCACCGAGGGCGCTGGTAGGGGCCGAAGTCCTAGGCTGGCGGGCCATTCGTCGGCTCGACACTCATCAGGTGTGCTTGAAAGAAGCATCGGCAGTCGAGGGCCCCACGAAGGCAGTTCGAGCGCGACCGGCCTACGACGGGCATCGCCCGTCGCCGACGGCTAATCGTGGTTAGGCTTCGGCAATATGTTGGCTATGGCGAATACCCGAGGCACGGCGTTGGCGGGCGTCGTAGGCGCGGCGTTGCTGGCGGCGCTGCTGTTGGTGCCCGGTCTGCGGCTGGGTGTGGACCGGCCGTGGCTCGGCGCAGTCGTCCTGGTTGCGCCTGTCGCGGTGCTGCTGACCAGTACGGGCTACCGGCACTACGGGCTTGGGCGAGCCGCCGCGGTCGCGATGGTGGTGACGCTGGCGGCCGATGCCGTCGGCTGGGTTGTCGCGGTATTCACCCTGGTAAAGGTACTAAGCGGGGAAGGTGTGGCGCCGGTGTGGGCGATCTTGCTGTCCGTCACGCCGGCGGTGTCTGTGCTCGTGCTGGGTGTGTTGGCGCTGCGCATCGTTCCGCCGCGTTCGGTGTGCAGGTGAGGGAGCCGGCGAATGGTGTCACCGGCCAGCACTAACTGAGCAGGAATATTTCGGATTGCGGCCCGGTTGGCTTGGGCGATAACAGTGGCGCGGTCGAGAGGCAGAAAGCATGTCAGATCACTCAGGGCCCAAGATCTTGGTTCTGGTCGGCAGTCTGCGCGCGGCGTCGATCAACCGCCAACTTGCTGAACTAGCTGCCGAGACGGCGCCGGCAGGTGCGACCCTTGAGCTGTTCGATCGGCTGGGAGAGTTGCCTTTCTACAACGAGGACATCGACAACGATTCCGCACTCGCTGGGGTGGCCGAACCTGTCGCTGCCCTGCGCGCGGCAGCCGCGCACGCCGGTGCGGCCCTGGTCGTGACCCCGGAATACAACGGCAGCATTCCGGGCGTGCTCAAGAACGCCATCGACTGGCTCTCTCGGCCATTCGGAAACGGCGCCCTGAAGGGCAAGCCGATGGCGGTCGTGGGCGCCGCGATGGGGCGGTACGGAGGCGTGTGGGCTCACGACGAGACGCGCAAGTCATTCGGCATCGCCGGGTCGCGGATCGTCGACGGGGTCGAGCTGTCCATCCCGGCGACGTCGCTGAACGGCAAGCATCCACGCGAGCACCCTGAGGTCCCTGGGCAGCTGGGCGGGGTCATTGGCAGACTGATCGCCGAGGTCGGCTGAGGCGTCGAGTATGGGGCCATGAGTTACAGAGCCCCCTAGCGGATACGCGAACCAGCCGCC
>JAHZKD010000174.1 GCA_022600605.1 Actinomycetes bacterium | reverse complement strand
GCTCAGTGGGCCATCACAAGACGCCCCGATGTCGCCGAAATCCGCGTAGCTTCGTCAGCATGTGCCGTCTGTTTGGCCTGCACGCGGGTCGCAATGTGGTGATGGCGCAGTTCTGGCTGTTGGAGGCCTCCGACAGCCTGTCCCATCAGAGCAGGCGCAACCCCGACGGCGCGGGGATCGGAGCGTTCGACGCCGCTGAGGAGCCTGTGCTGACCAAGCGCCCGATCGCGGCCTGGGAAGATGCCCAGTTCGCGGCTGAGGCCATGAAACTGGCCGGCACCACCTTCCTGGCGCACGTGCGGTATGCGACGACCGGCAATCTCGACATTCGCAACACCCACCCCTTCCTCCAAGACGGGCGGCTGTTCGCGCACAACGGCGTGGTGCAGGGCATCGACACGCTCGATGCTCGGATCACCGAGTTGGGCGTAGGGGATCTGGTGGCCGGTGAGACCGATAGCGAACGAGTCTTCGCGCTGATTACCGCCGCGATTCGGGCACACGGGGGCGATGTTGAGGCCGGGCTGACGGAAGCCTTGAATTGGTTGGCGGCCAATGTTCCTATTTTCGCACTGAACCTGCTGCTTACGACTGCCACCGACATGTGGGCGCTGCGCTACCCGGATGCACACGAGCTCTACGTCTTGCAGCGCCACGACGGGTTGACCGAATTCGAGATGAGGACCTGGCGTATGCATGCCAGTTCCGGATATCTCAATCTGCGGCCGTCGGTGGTGTTCGCCAGTGAGCCAATGGATGCCGACCCTTCGTGGCAACTTCTCGAGCCTGGCGCACTTGTGCGCGTGGATTCGTCGCTCACGGTCACGACAACGATGCTCCTGCCGGATCCGCCGAAGCATCAGTTGGCGTTGGCCGACCTGTCAGGAAAGGCCGCCGCGGCGCAGGACGCGTTAGTGCAGTAATCCTCACCCACGATCACCGCGCCCCGAACATCACCGCCGGACTCTAGAACCTCAAAACCCAACAACCTCTGCGGGTCAACTCATAGCCTCGGGTGATGAAAGCCATGGCGCAGCGAACCTGGAAACCGCGGGAGGCCCTAGAGCTCCTCGAGCTACCGACGCCTCAGCCGAAAAAAGGCGAGGTGCGGGTAAAGGTCCAGGCGATCGGGGTCAACCCCGTCGACTGGAAAATGCGCAGCTCCGGGCCCCTGCGTGTGGCGGCGCGGGTGCTCGGGCCAAAGCCGCCGGTGGTGGTTGGCGTGGACTTCGCCGGAGTCGTCGAGGCAGTCGGCCCGGGGGTGACACGGGCCGCCCCGGGCGACCGGGTGGTGGGCGGAACCAACTTCTCGCGTGGCCAACGGGGTTCTTACGCCGATACCGTTCTGGTGCGCGAGGACCAGCTCTGCCGGGTCCCGGACACGGTAGACATCGCCGTGGCGGCCGCCTTGCCTGTCAGCGGGGTCACCGCCTGGATGGCGGTTGTCGACCTGGGCGGTATCCGCCAGGTCCCGCCCGCCGACCGGCGCGTGCTGGTGCTTGGCGCCTCTGGCGGCGTGGGCCAGTTGGCGGTGCAGATAGCCGAGCTGGAAGGCGCCTTCGTGGCCGGCGTGTGCTCGACGAAGAACGTGGAGATGGTGCGGAGCCTGGGAGCCGACCTTGTCATCGACTACAAGCAGGGCGATGCACTCGAGCAGGCCAAGCCGCACTCCCCTTTTCATGTCATCGTCGACTGTGTGGGCAGTTACGCCGGCGCCGGCTGTCGAGCTCTCCTGTCCAAGCGCGGTCGCCACATCATGGTGGCCGGCGATGAGCCCAGCGCCGCCGTGCAAATGCTGGTGCCCCCGTTCAAATCCAAGACCATCCTGGGCAGACCCACCGGCGCCCGGCTGGAACCGCTGGTGGCTGCCGTGGCAGCCGGCCAGCTACATGTCGCCATAGCTCAAAAACTACCGCTCACCAGCGCCGAAGAAGCCCACCAGCTCAGCCAAACAAGCCGCATGACGGGCAAACTGATCCTCGAACCATAAATTAGGACAGGCGTCCAGGTGCTCGCCCCGAACCGCCTTCGGACAGCGTGACCGACTTGGCGTTTGGCGCCGCATCACAATATGTTCCTGGAGTGATATCTTCAGCAGCCGGCGCATTCGCGCGCTGGATCTCCCCCTGCATAGCTGTTGCGGCCGTTGTTGGCATGGGCTTTTCAGCCCAACCGGTGGTTTCTGGACCCGCGCCCTCGATACGCCTGGTCAGTGAAAACAACCCGCTGGCTGGACAGCCCTTCTACGTCGATCCCATATCGCAGGCCCGGGGCGCCGCCGATCGGGCCGCCCCGCCGAATCCCGGGCTGAACTACATCGCCAACACGCCGACGGCCTACTGGGCCGACGAGGCTCTGCCTATCTCCTCGGTCGCCAGTTACGTCGCCGGCGCGCAAGCTGCCGGAGCCCTGCCGATTCTGGCGCTCTATGCAGTCCCCCATCGCGACTGTTACAGCTACGCCGCGGGTGGATTCGGATCGGCTGGCGCCTATCGCCAGTGGATCGACGGTATCGCGGGCGCCATCGGTGGCGCCCCGGCGGCGATCATCCTCGAACCCGACGCCCTCGCCATGGCCGACTGCCTGTCACCCGACCAGCGCCAAGAACGCTTCGACCTGATTCGCTACGCGGTCGACACCCTGACCCGAAACCCCGCCACCACCGTCTACATCGATGCTGGGCACTCACGCTGGGTGAGCGTTGAAGAAATGGCGGCCCGCCTCAATCAATCCGGGATAGACCAAGCGCGGGGTTTCAGTCTCAACACGGCGAACTTCTTCACCACTGAAGAAGAGATCGGCTACGGCGACGCGATATCGGGTCTGACTAATGGCGCCAACTACGTCATCGACACCGGACGCAACGGCCTGGGCCCGGTCGAAGGCGATCCGCTCTACTGGTGCAATCCGGCTGGCCGAGCACTGGGCGTCCCCCCCACCACCGCTACTGCGAGCCCGAACGTCGACGCCTACCTGTGGGTGAAACGTCCAGGCGAATCCGACGGGGCATGCGACCCCGGGGAACCTGCAGCGGGGCGCTTCGTGAATCAATACGCGATCGACCTGGCCAGCAACGCGGGCCAATAAGGCCCATCGCCACGATGTCCGCGCGCTAGTGTGCTTCGGTCGGCCTACGCGAACAGCCGCTAGAAAAGTTGGGCACTTACATGACTTCAGCAGCAGAAGCGTCGGCGCTCGAATCGCGAGTCGGCCACTACTACCAGATGGACGGCAGCTATCTGGTCGGCCGCGAGAAGGTACGCGAGTACGCCCGCGCAGTGCAGGACTATCACCCCGCGCACTGGGATATCGCCGCCGCCGCTGAGCTTGGATATACCGGTCTGGTGGCGCCCCTGACGTTCACGTCGGTCCCGGGCATGACCTGCAATCGCCGCATGTTCGAATCCGTGGTCATAGGCTACGACACCTACCTGCAGACCGAAGAAGTCTTCGAGCAGCACCGCCCACTCGTTGCCGGCGACGAACTACACATCGACGTCGAACTGACCTCTGTTCGCAGGATTGCCGGCAGGGATCTGATCACCGTCACCAACACCTTCACCGACACCACGGGCGAGCGGGTGCACACCCTGCACACCACCGTTGTCGGCGTCACCGCCGAGGACCTCGATCCGACAATCAAGACAGCCGTGCACAACGCGATGATGCACGACTTCGACATCCTCGCGGTCAGCGAGTCCGATGCCGCCTACCAGAAGACCGTGCGCCCCGAGCAGGAGGTTCGACTCGCCCAGGGCGGCACGGACCGCATTCCCGGTACGCCCTCCTTCGACGCGGTAAAGGTCGGTGACGAGCTACCGGTGCGCCACACCTGTCTGTCGCGGGGTGACCTGGTGAACTACGCGGGCGTGGCCGGGGACGCCAACCCGATTCACTGGGACGAGGACATCGCCAAACTGGCCGGGTTACCCGATGTGATCGCCCACGGGATGCTCACCATGGGTTTGGGTGCTGGATTCGCCTCCGGGTGGTCGGGCGACCCCGGTGCGGTAACCCGCTACGCGGTGCGACTGTCGCAGCCCGCGATCGTGTCGGCCGCTGAGGGCACAGACATCGAGTTCAGCGGCCGGATCAAATCTCTGGACCCGGCAACACGTACCGGCGTGGTCATCGTCGCCGCGAAGTCGGGTGGCCGGAAGATTTTCGGCCTGGCCACGTTGGACGTCCGGTTCAGCTGAGCTGGCTTCCGGTTCGGCGAGGGCCACCGGTGAGGCACTCGCGCCTACGTCGGTAGCGGAACCAGGGTCGGCTTCAGTTTCTGGTTGGTCGTCGGCGGCTGGCCCCATGACGGATCCACGTTGTAAGGCCAGCGAACACCCGCATGAAACGGGATGTCGCCGAAGTAGTCGCTGTTCCAGGGGCCGCCCGTAGCCACCTGCGGGGGCTCTGCGTAGGAGGACATCAGTGCGTAGGGCAGATCTGCGGTATACAACGGCAGCGTGTCCGGGGTAACTTCACCGGTGTAGGGCGAGTTGTACTGCTGGCCGAAGAAACCATCGATCAGGTTGTTGGCATAGGCGAGCGACAGGCAGTTCCATTCTCCGTTGGAGCCTGCGGCCGGATTTGTGGGAAGGCCCGTCAGCCCCAACGATGTCAGGTAGGGC
>JAHZKD010000018.1 GCA_022600605.1 Actinomycetes bacterium | reverse complement strand
GGCGGCGCAGAAACGCTGCCGGTGCCGGATGGATCGGCGACGATCGTCTGGGCGCTGGCCACCGTGCACCATTGGCGCGACGCCACCGAGGGACTCGCCGAAATACACCGCGCACTCTCACCCGGTGGGCGGTTGCTTGCGGTCGAACGACAGTGCGAGCCTGGCGCCACCGGGTTCGCCAGTCACGGCTGGACCGCCGAGCAGGCCGAATCCTTTGCCGCACTGTGCCGCTCGGCAGGGCTTGTCGATGTCACAGTGGCCAGCAAGAAAAGTAGTCGGCCGGTGTGGGTGGTGTCCGGCATACGACCCTGAGTGCGCACCACGAGTGTGTGCCGTTGTACACGCATCGCGGCGTGTCGCGTATAGACATTCACACTCGCGGCCGCGCGTGGGCGCCGGGCAGCAACCCGGGTCAGTCAAGAGCGGATGCGAGTGCCTGCACCACGTCGTCTGCCGATCCGAGCGTCGAGTAACCGGCGGCCAGGCGATGACCACCGCCACCGAACGCGCTGGCGACCGTCGCGACGTCCACCGACTTTGAGCGCATCGAGACCGACCAGTGACCCGGCTCAACTTCCTTGAACACCGCAGCTACCTCGGCCTGCTGCGTGGTGCGCACGATATCGACGATGCTTTCCACTTCTTCTGGCCGCGCGCGGACCCACTCTTCGTGGGTGACCACGGCATAGACCAGGCCACGCTTGTCGGCCGCGTCTGCCAACAACCGTGCCGAAGCCAGAACCCGCGACAGCATCGGCAACCACGCAAACGGGTGGGTGTCGAGCAGGGTGCGGCTTATCGCGGCGTTATCAACGCCCATGTCCACCAGACGCGCGGCCAGCCGGTGCGCGCGGGCAGTGGCCCACCGGAACGAACCGGTATCGGTTGTCAATCCGGCGTATAGGCAATGGGCGACGCCGACGTCGATCGGCTGGTCCCATGCATCCAGCAGTTCGGCGACCAGCATCGTCGTCGAGTCAGCCGTCGGATCGACGTAGTTCGCGGTGCCGAACAGATGGTTGGAAGAGTGGTGGTCGATGACCAGCAGGCGACGGCCGGCCGCCGCGCAATCAGCCAGCGTGCCCAGGCGGTTCACGCTGGGAATATCCACGGCGACGACCAGGTCGACATCTCGGCGCAGATTCTCGGGCGCCACAAGCAGGTGCCCGCCAGGCAACGACTGCAACGACTCGGGCAGCTGCTCGGGCTCGGCGAAGCTGACCTCAACGTCTTTGCCGGCGCGCTTGAGCACCAGGGCCAACGCCAGCCCGGCGCCGATGGTGTCGGCGTCTGGGAAGACGTGGCAGACCACGCTCACGGATTCGGCCACCGACAGAATCTCGGCCGCAGCGAGGGCATCGACGCGCGCGCCTGCTACCAAGGCGTCAGTCGACAGCTCTGTCATCGACTGAGTTTGAGTCACCCGTATCACCAACGTCCGGCCTGTTCGCGCTCCCCTGGCTTGCCTCGTCCTCCGCCCCGCTTACACGGTATGGGTCAGCGTCGCCGGCGTGCTTGGCACCTTGCCGAACTCTGGCCAAATCCTCATCTGCTGCGCGCGCACGCGCCAGCAGCTCCTCCATGTGCTGGGCGGTATCGGGCACCTTGTCGAGCACGAAGGACAGCGTCGGGGTAAAGCGCACGCCGGTGGCAGCGCCAACCTTGCTGCGCAGCGTCCCCTTGGCCCGCTCAAGCGCGGCCGCCGCGGCGGCGTAGTCGGGTTCTTCCTGCAGCGTCTGGCCGCGCACCGTGTAGTACACCGTCGCATCATGAAGGTCGCCGGTGACCTTCGTGTCGGTAATCGTCACCAATGCCAGCGGGGGATCCTTGATCTCGAACTCAATCGCCGAGGCGACGACCGTGCCGATCCGCTTGGACAGCCGACGAGCTCGTCCGACGTCAACCACGACGCGCGCCTGCGGCTTTGCCGTGTCCGCACATCAGGAGCGTTCTTTTTCGACGAGTTCGTACGCCTCGATGACGTCGCCTTCCTTGATGTCGTTATAGCTCAGTGTCAGACCGCACTCGAAGCCGTCACGCACCTCGGTGACGTCATCCTTCTCCCGACGCAACGACTGAATGGTGACGGTCTCGGCGACCACGATGCTGTCACGCAGCAGACGCGCCTTGGCGTTGCGACGGACAATGCCTGAAGTGACCAGACAACCGGCGATATTGCCGACTTTGGAGGAACGGAACATCGCGCGGATCTCGGCGCGACCGAGTTCCTTCTCCTCGTAGACCGGCTTGAGCATGCCTTTGAGCGCGCTCTGGATCTCATCGATGGCCTGGTAGATCACCGAGTAGTACCGGATGTCGACGCCCTCGCGGTTGGCCAACTCGGTGGCCTTGCCCTCTGCTCGCACGTTGAATCCGATGATGATCGCGTCCGACGCCGACGCCAGGTTGACGTTGGTCTCGGTGACACCACCGACACCGCGGTCGATGACACGCAGCTCGACTTCGTCATCGATCTCAATACCCATCAGAGCCTCTTCCAGCGCCTCGACGGTGCCGGAGTTGTCGCCCTTGAGGATCAGGTTCAGCTGGCTGGTTTCCTTGAGCGC
>JAHZKD010000173.1 GCA_022600605.1 Actinomycetes bacterium | reverse complement strand
CGCTCTCCGAGCGCGAACCGGCCCAGCATCAGCCACGCCAGCGCCATCATCACCGCACCCGTGGTCGTCATCGTGAGCGAGACAGTCTGGATACGCGAGGGCAGGTTCAGCAGTCGGACACCGAACGTAGGGTCCTGGATCACAGGACGCGCGCCGGCACCGAGGGCGCCGATCGCCATGAGTACTGTGCCGGTCGCTCCGAACAGGCGGGTCCGGCGCATCGCGATGAGCTCAGGGGCGTTGAGCGGGCGGGCGACCGTGCGCTCGTCGCCGTGCCAGCCGGCGATCGACTTGCTGAGGGAGCGTTGGCGGGCTGCCACGTGGGCAGCGTAGCCCTCGGCGCTTACTGAGGGTACCCTTACTGGACCCGATTCTAGAATTCCGTCACACTGGTGTTGTGAAAATCCGTCAGCAGGCTGCGCCCCGGACTGCATTGCAGTCGGTGCCCGCACACCCTGCTGACAGCGACACCCATGGGGACACCAGGGGGGCGATCATCCGGCTTCTCCTGGAGTCAGGTCCGATAACCGCGAGCCGTATCGGAGAGCATCTGGGGTTGTCCGCCGCCGGCGTGCGCAGGCACCTCGACGCCCTCATCGATGCCGGGGATGCCCAGGCCAACCGCGCAGCGGCGTGGCAGCAGGCCGGGCGGGGTCGACCGGCGAAGCGCTATCAGCTCACCGCCGCTGGCCGGGAGAAGTTAGAGCACACCTACGATGACCTGGCCTCGGCGGCCATGCGTCAACTGCGCGAACTCGGCGGGGACGAAGCCGTTCGGACGTTCGCCCGCAGGCGTATCGACGCAATCCTGGCCGATGTCAAACCCACGGCGGGTACAAAGTCCGGGGACGTCGAGGTGGCCGCCGACCGGATCGCCGACGCGCTTACGGTCGCCGGGTACGCGACGACCACCACCCGGGTGGGCGGGCCTGCGCGGGGGGTGCAGATCTGTCAGCATCACTGTCCGGTGTCGCACGTAGCCGCAGAATTCCCCGAGCTGTGCGAGGCCGAACAGAAGGCAATGGCCGAAGTGCTGGGTACCCACGTGCAACGGCTGGCGACCATCGCAAACGGCGATTGCGCTTGCACCACCCACGTCCCGCTCATGCCGGCCAAACCTTAGGAACATCCGCACGACCTCCGGCGCATCAGCCCGCGCAGGAGTCACGACAAGAGCAAGAGGAGTGTGTCGCAGTGACACTCACACCAGAGACACCGCTCACTCAGGAGGAGACCATTGCCTCCCTGGGTAACTACGGCTACGGCTGGGCCGACTCCGACCTCGCGGGCGCCAGCGCCGCGCGCGGGTTGTCTGAAGCCGTCGTGCGCGACATCTCGGCTAAGAAGGACGAGCCGGGGTGGATGCTCGATATCCGGTTGAAAGCCCTCCGCACCTTCGGTAAGAAGCCGATGCCGAATTGGGGTTCCAATCTTGAGGGCATCGACTTCGACAACATCAAATACTTCGTCCGATCCAGCGAGAAGCAGGCCGCGACGTGGGACGACCTGCCCGCCGACATCAAGAACACCTACGACAAGCTCGGTATCCCGGAGGCCGAGAAGCAGCGCCTGGTATCCGGGGTAGCGGCTCAATACGAGTGCCTTGCCGGCGACACGCTGGTGTGGACGGCCAACCGCGGGCAGGTTCCGATCAAGGAGATTGCCTACGGCGACCGGGTTTTCGCGTATGACGAGGACTCGGAACGATTCGTTGTCGCACCGGTTCGAGCGTCGGCACAGACCGACACCCGGATGACCCACCAGGTGACCACCACTCGGCGCAGCATCCGGGCGACCGACAACCACCCGATGCTGGTACTGCGCGACGAGCGCAAGGCTGGCCGCCAGCGTGCGCGCTACACCCGCCGGTGGGTGACGGTCGGCGATATTCAGGCCGGCGACTTCATCGCCGTTCCGCGTCAACTCCCCGAGTTCGGTGTGGACGCCCAGCTTCCGGCCGTGCCCGGTTCTGCGATGCCCACGACGAGTTCGGCTGATCTGATGTGGCTTCTGGGGCTCTTTGTCGGGGACGGGAATCTGCATCTATCGACGAGGACCTATCGGGTGCAGTTTGCGATCCCGGCGACCGATGTCGAACTCCGCGCAGAGCTGGCCGCTGTTGTTAAGAGCCTTTTCGGCCTGCGTTGTATAGAGGCTGACGACTACCGGGTAGTCGTGAACTCCAAGGCGCTCACCGAGTGGATCACGGAACTCGGCTTCGCCGGTCTGTCACTGACCAAGCGAGTGCCGGGCTGGGTCTACGAGCTTCCAGTTGACCAGCGGCTGGCATTCCTGGGCGGCTGGGTCGATGCTGACGGGTACGTGGGGCCCGATTCGAGCGGCTCGGTGTTGTTGACATGCGCTAATGAGCCGCTGATCGGACAGGCACGCGAACTGGCCGAACTGTCCGGTCTGCGCGCCGCTGGTCCGTGGATGTTCACCCAGCCCTATCGACATGCACCCGAGCGCCTACAGTCCGCGTGGCGACTCGGGATCTCCGGTGAGTTCGAACGCCTCGGCTGCCGCAACCCGAAACGTACCGAACGCTTCGGCCGCCGCCGGTACGTACATTCGTCGAATAGCGCGCACGGCACCACCATTCGGGCGCACTGCAACGACTGGCTGGGCTTCGAGAGGGTGGCCTCGATCGAGCCCTATGACGTCGAACCCGTGTACGACATCGAAGTGGATGGGCCGCACAACTTCGTGGCGGACGGCCTCGTTGCGCACAACTCAGAGGTTGTCTACCACTCCATCCGCGAGGATTTGGAAGCCCAGGGCGTCATCTTCTTGGATACCGACACCGCACTGAAGGAACACCCCGATATCTTCAAGCAGTATTTCGGAACGGTGATCCCGGCAGGGGACAACAAATTCTCCGCATTGAACACCGCGGTGTGGTCCGGCGGTTCGTTCATCTACGTCCCGAAAGGTGTGCACGTAGACATCCCGCTGCAGGCCTACTTCCGGATCAACACCGAGAACATGGGCCAGTTCGAGCGAACACTGATCATCGTCGATGAGGACGCCTATGTGCATTATGTGGAGGGGTGTACTGCTCCCGTTTACAAGTCGGATTCATTGCATTCCGCAGTGGTGGAGATCATCGTAAAGCCCGGTGGCCGTTGCCGTTACACCACCATCCAGAACTGGTCGAACAACGTCTTCAACTTGGTCACCAAGCGGGCCCGTGCCGAGGCCGGCGCCACGATGGAGTGGGTCGACGGCAACATCGGTTCCAAGGTCACCATGAAGTACCCGGCGGTGTGGATGACCGGTGAGCACGCCAAGGGGGAGGTGCTCTCGGTGGCGTTCGCCGGTGAAGGCCAGCATCAGGACACCGGCGCCAAGATGCTGCACCTGGCGCCAAACACGTCATCCAACATCGTGTCCAAGTCGGTCGCGCGTGGCGGTGGACGGGCCTCTTACCGCGGCCTGGTGCAGGTCAACAAGGGTGCCCACGGATCCCGTGCTAGCGTCAAATGCGATGCACTGCTGGTCGATACGATCAGCCGCAGCGACACCTACCCTTATGTGGACATCCGCGAGGATGACGTCACTATGGGCCACGAGGCCACGGTGTCGAAGGTCAGCGAAGATCAGCTGTTCTACCTGATGAGCCGTGGACTCACCGAGGACGAGGCCATGGCGATGGTGGTGCGTGGGTTCGTCGAGCCGATCGCCAAGGAGCTGCCGATGGAATATGCGCTGGAGCTCAATCGGCTGATCGAGCTGCAGATGGAAGGCGCGGTCGGCTAGTGACGGATACCAACAATCTCACCGAGGCCGTCGAAGGGATCGTCGCCAATAAAGGCGAGCTCTTCGCCGCCTTCGATGTGGACGCCTTCGAGGTCCCCGGAGGTCGCGACGAGTTATGGCGATTCACGCCGCTCAAGCGCCTACGTGGCCTGCATGACGGCTCCGCGCCCGCTACCGGCAGCCCTCGCATCGAGGTAGCCGAGCGTGCAGGCGTCACGGTGGAGACCGTGCGCCGCGGCGATAAACGACTCGGCGAGGGTGGCGTTCCCGCTGACCGGGTTGCCGCCCAAGCATTCTCATCCTTCAACTCCGCGACCGTTGTCACCGTCGCGCGGGACACCGAGGTCAGCGAACCCATCGAGATTGCCGTCACCGGCCCCGGCGAAGGTGCGGTGGCCTACGGGCATCTGCAGATTCGGGTCGAAGAACTGGCCCGGGCCATCGTGGTCGTCGATCTGCGGGGCAGCGGAACTTACGCAGACAATGTCGAGATCATCGTCGGCGACTCGGCGGGCCTGGGAGTGATCTGGATCGCCGATTGGGCCGATGACATGGTGCACGTCAGCGCCCACCACGCACGGCTGGGCCGGGACGCGGTTCTCGGACATGTCAACGTCACGCTCGGGGGCGACCTCGTCCGTACGTCGGCAACGGTGCGGTTCTCCGGTCCCGGAGGCGACGCGCAGTTGTTGGGCACGTACTTCGCCGACGACGGCCAGCACTTTGAGGCGCGGCTGCTGGTCGACCACGCATACCCCAATTGCCGCTCCGACGTGTTGTACAAGGGTGCGCTGCAGGGAGATCCGGATTCCGCGCTGCCCGACGCGCACACCGTGTGGATCGGTGACGTTCTGATCCGGGCCGAGGCCACCGGCACCGACACCTTTGAGGTCAACCGCAATCTGGTGCTCACCGACGGTGCCCGCGCGGACTCGGTGCCCAACTTGGAGATCGAGACCGGTGAGATCATCGGTGCCGGACATGCCAGCGCCACCGGGCGTTTCGACGACGAGCAGCTGTTCTACCTGCGCGCGCGGGGCATCCCGGAAGCACAGGCCCGCCGCCTGGTCGTGCGCGGTTTCTTCAACGAGATCATTGCCAAGATCGCCGTCCCGGCGGTACGCGAGCGCCTCACCGAGGCCATCGAACAAGAACTAGCAATCACTGAATCGAGAAGTTCGTAGATATGACCACACTGGCAATCAAGGACCTCCACGTCTCCGTCACCTCCAACGATGAGGTCGACATCCCGATCCTCAAGGGCGTCAACCTCACGGTGAAGTCCGGGGAGACCCATGCGGTGATGGGGCCAAACGGATCAGGCAAGTCGACCCTGTCGTACGCGATCGCGGGCCATCCGAAGTACACCGTGACCTCCGGGTCGATCACGCTCGACGGCGCCGACGTCCTGGACATGAGCATTGATGAAAGGGCTCGGGCGGGGATCTTTTTGGCGATGCAATACCCCATCGAGGTGCCGGGCGTATCGATGTCGAACTTCCTGCGCACCGCCGCTACCGCAGTCCGCGGTGAAGCTCCCAAGCTTCGGCACTGGGTCAAGGAGGTCAAGGGCGCCCTGAGCGATCTCGACATCGACCCGTCCTTTAGCGAGCGCAGCGTGAACGAGGGCTTCTCCGGTGGTGAGAAGAAGCGCCATGAGATTCTGCAGCTGGGGTTACTCAAACCGAAGATCGCGATCCTGGACGAGACCGACTCGGGCTTGGACGTCGACGCGCTTCGCGTCGTCAGCGAGGGCGTCAACCGCTACGCCGAGACCGAGCATGGCGGAATTCTGCTGATCACGCACTACACCCGCATCCTGCGTTACATCCAGCCCCAGTTCGTGCACGTGTTCTTTGGTGGCCGGATCATCCAGTCCGGTGGCCCGGAGCTGGCCGACGAGCTCGAAGAGAACGGTTATGAGCGCTTCACCCAGGCCGCCTCAGCCACGTAGGCGAAAAGGCGTGCAATGACGACTGTCACAAACCCGCTGGGGCTGACGGACATCGCCAGGATTCGGGCGGACTTCCCCATCCTGAACCGGGTGATGCGCGGCGGACGTCAGCTTGCCTATCTGGACTCCGGTGCGACATCGCAGCGCCCGATGCCGGTGCTCGACGCCGAGCGCGACTTTCTGCTTCATTCGAATGGGGCCGTGCACCGCGGCGCTCATCAGCTGATGGAGGAGTCCACCGACGCCTATGAGCACGGCCGCGCAGATATCGCGGCGTTCGTGGGAGCCGAACCCGATGAGCTGGTATTCACCAAGAACGCCACCGAGGCGATCAATCTCGTGTCGTACACCATCGGCGACAGCCGGTTCGACCGGGCGGTCGGCCCCGGCGATGTCATCGTCACGACGGAGCTGGAGCATCACGCGAACTTGATTCCGTGGCAGGAGCTTTGCCGACGAACAGGCGCCGAACTGCGCTGGTACGGCGTGACAGACGACGGTCGTATCGACCTGGACTCACTTGAGCTCGACGAGCGTGTGAAACTCGTTGCATTCAGCCACCACTCGAATGTTACCGGTGCGCTCGCCCCGGTAGCCGAGCTGGTCGGTAGGGCCAAGGCCGTCGGTGCGCTGACTCTCCTCGATGCCTGCCAGTCGGTACCGCACCAACCCGTGGACTTCCACGACCTGGACGTCGATTTCGCGGCGTTCTCCGGCCACAAGATGCTGGGCCCCAACGGTATTGGTGTGCTGTATGGCCGCGGTGAGCTGCTCAACGCGCTACCACCTTTCCTGACCGGCGGGTCGATGATCGAGACGGTGACCATGGAGGCCACCACTTACGCGCCGCCCCCGCAACGGTTTGAAGCCGGCACCCCGATGACCTCTCAAGTCGTCGGCTTGGGCGCTGCCGCCCGGTACTTACAGGACATTGGGATGGCGGCGGTCCAACAGCACGAGTCCGAGTTGGTCGATTCCGCATTGGCCGGACTCTCCAGTATTGAGGGCGTCCAGATCCTCGGACCGATGTGCACCCAGGATCGCGGCTCCCCGGTCTCGTTCGTGGTGGAGGGTGTGCACGCGCACGACGT
>JAHZKD010000172.1 GCA_022600605.1 Actinomycetes bacterium | reverse complement strand
TTCGTCCGTGTCGAGGAGGGCATCGAGGGCCTGGTGCACATCTCGGAGCTTTCCGAGCGTCACGTCGAGGTTCCCGACCAGGTGGTTCAGGTCGGCGACGACGCCATGGTCAAGGTCATCGACATCGACCTGGAGCGCCGCCGCATCTCGCTGAGCCTCAAGCAGGCCAACGAGGACTATGCCGAAGAGTTCGAAGCATGGAAGTACGGCATGGCCGACAGCTACGACGATCAGGGCAATTACATCTTCCCCGAGGGTTTCGACGCCGAGACCAACGAGTGGCTTGAAGGCTTCGAGAAGCAACGTGATGGGTGGGAGGCGCGCTACGCCGAGGCAGAGCGTCGCCACAAGATGCACACCGCGCAGATGGAGAAGTTCGCTGCCGCCGAAGCGGCCGAGGCCGCAGCGCCGGCCTCCAACGGTGCCTCACGTTCCGAGGAACCAACTGCCGGCGGATCGCTCGCCAGCGATGCGCAGCTCGCTGCTCTGCGGGAAAAGCTCGCGGGCAACGCTTAGTTCGTAACGACGCTTAGTTCGTAACGACGCTTAGTTCGTAACGACGAAGGCCCCGTCGTCGGGGGCCTTCGTCGTGTGGGGCCTTCGTCGTCGGGGGCCTTCGTCGTATCTGCCGCGGCGCTACATCGCGAGCGTGAAGCTGCCTTCACATTCACGCCCGAATGTGAAGGCACCTTCACGCTGGGGCGTGGGGTTGGAGGCGGATCGGACCTTCACGCTGGGGCGTGGGGTCGGACGGCGGAAGGCAGCTTCACGATCGGGCGTGGGGTCGGACGGCGGCTGGGGCGTGGGATCGGGCGGCGGCTGGGGCGTGCGCACAACCTGACAGACTGGTCCGGTGTTGCGTATCGGATTGACCGGAGGCATCGGCGCCGGCAAGTCCACGGTTGCTGCCACATTCAGTGCGCTCGGAGGCATCGTGGTCGACGGCGATGTGATTGCCCGGGAGGTCGTTGAACCGGGAACCGACGGTCTGGCCAGCCTCGTTGGGGCCTTCGGCGAAGAAATTCTGCTTCCCGATGGGGCGCTGAACCGGCCCCAACTGGCCGCGATCGCATTCAGTGATGAGCAGAAGCGCACGACACTGAATGGCATCGTGCATCCCCTTGTGGCGCAACGTCGTTCGGAACTGATTGCAAGCGCGAAGGCGGCCGAGGTCAACCCGGTGATTATCGAGGACATTCCGCTTCTCGTCGAATCGCAGATGGCGGCGATGTTCCCTTTGGTCGTGATTGTGCACGCCGACGCGGAGACGAGGGTGGCACGACTCGTCCGGCACCGGGGCTTCAGCGAGCAAGATGCGAGGGCACGCATCGCCGCGCAAGCCAGCGAGGAGCAGCGGCGCGCGGTGGCCGATGTCTGGCTGGACAATTCCAGCGCCGCCGGAGAACTTGTCGAGCAGGCCCGCGCGTTGTGGCACGAGCGTATCCAGCCGTTCTCCGACAACCTTTACGCCGGCCGACCGGCGCGTGCGCGGCCACGTCTGGTGCCCTCAGACCCGCAGTGGCCCGCTGCGGCTGAGCGTATTCTGGCGCGGCTGCGGACCGCGTGCGGACACCGAGCGTTGCGCATCGACCACATCGGCTCTACCGCGATTCCGGGGATGGACGCCAAGGACGTGATTGACACCCAGGTCACCGTCTCCTCGCTGGAAGTCGCTGACGAACTCGCCGCCGCGCTCCTCGAGGCAGGATATCCGCGCACATCCATCTCTAGGGATGTCGGCAAGCCGGACGGACGCAGTACCGTGGCTGCGTTCAACCATGTGGACGACGAATCTCTGTGGCGCAAAAGGCTTTACTGTTCGGCCGATCCGGCGCGGCCGACCAACGTGCATGTCCGGGTGGACGGCTGGCCGGGTCAGCAGTTCGCGTTGTTGTTCGTCGATTGGCTGACTGCGAACCCTCAGGCCCGCTCGGACTATGCGGCGCTCAAGCGCAGCGTGGCTACGCAGGGGCCGGTGAGTGTAGGAGCCTACGCTGACGGAAGAGAGCCGTGGTTCCTCGATGCCTACCGAAGGGCATGGGAATGGGCGGACACAACGGGCTGGCGCCCCCGCGGTTAGACCGGCGGGAGCGGGGGCTGGCCGGGCAGCGCAGGTTCTACCGGTGGTTGCCCCTCGGCTGGCGGCGCTGCCGGGTCCATAGGAATCGCTGCCGGGTCCACGGGAATCGCTGCCGGGTCCACGGCAATAGTGTTGGCGAGCCCGCTCACCGGCGCTTCACAGGTCAGAGCGCCAAAGTCGGGGTCATCGCGCTGGGGGCGCACTCGAGGTGCGATGAAGTCGTCGGCTTGTGCGACCACGGCGTTGTCGACGAGGATCTGGCAGTGCAGATTGGCCGAGTAAGGCCACTGGATCGACACCCGCAGGTTGGCGGTCTGGGACTCTGGCAAGACGGTGTTTACCTCGAACACCCGTCCGGGGAGCATTGTCGGGTTGGCAGTCTGCAGCCTGTTGCCGTCGGCCCGATAGGTGATCGCTGTGCCGCGCGACACACCATCCACGCGTGCCCGGTAGACGATGTTGTGCAGTAGGTCCTGGTCGGGCGCGGGTGCCTCAACCGATGGCTGGGGTCCTGGATCAGCCAGCGCGGGCGCGGGGGACAATTGCCACGCTACGGGCGCCGCGATCGCAGCCCCTATGGCTGCGAAGGCCGTCCGTGTTCGTCTGCTTACCCACATAAGGCACGATTCTAGGCCTCGCGCCACGTCAGGACCATTCCGCTGCCGGCCAGCCAGCGGTGCAGATCGTAATCGTGCCTGGCCAGCGCCTCGATGGTGGTGAGCGCGGTGTGGATTGCTCGTTCGCCGCGCTCAGGGCTGAGGAGGCCCTGAGCGACCGCGGCACACAGTTCGTCGACATCGGCGATCTGCACTCCGGTGCCGGTACGAACGACTAGATCGAGGTAGAAATCCTCGCCTCGCCATCTCGTCGGTCCCGCTACGTACTCGCCGATATCGAGGTAGAAATCCTGGTCGCGCTCGTGTCCGGGATTGAAGTGGAACACCGTCACCCGAAGTCCCAGCGCCGGCAGTAACCACGATTCGATGTAGTGGAACTGCGCCCGTCCCGGGGTAGGCCTGGCCATGTACAGGCCCCACGGTTGGACGGTGTAGACGTCGACAGCTCTGACGACCCCCTTGGGGTCGGTGTTGGTGTTGGCCGCCAGGTCGAATGTCTCTTGCTTGGGAGGATGGATACCGACCAGAATATGCCCCGAGCGGGGCACCGCGGGATGATCGCGGGACCCGGCAGGCCCAGAATTTGTCGGGGCCGCGTTCTAGGCTGGCGAGTATGGCCTTTGCGACTGAACGCCCCGTGCTCGCGCACTCGCAGTACCGCGACGTGGACGAGATCGTGCGCGAAGGCGGCCGCTTCGAGGTAGTCAGTGAATTCGAGCCTGCGGGTGATCAGCCGGCCGCGATTGAGCAGTTGGAACGGCGGATCCGCGAGGGAGAGCGCGATGTGGTCTTGCTCGGGGCCACGGGCACCGGCAAATCGGCGACCACGGCATGGCTTATCGAGCGTCTGCAACGACCCACCTTGGTGATGGCTCCGAACAAGACGCTGGCGGCCCAGCTGGCAAATGAGCTTCGGGTGATGTTGCCGCACAACGCGGTCGAGTACTTCGTCTCTTACTACGACTATTACCAACCCGAGGCCTACATCGCCCAGACAGATACCTATATCGAGAAGGACAGCTCCATTAACGACGACGTGGAGAGGCTGCGTCACTCGGCGACTTCCAGCCTGCTGTCGCGCCGTGACGTCGTGGTAGTGGCGTCGGTGTCCTGCATCTACGGTCTGGGCACCCCGCAGTCTTACCTGGACCGTTCCGTCGAACTGAACGTCGGCGACGAGGTTCCCCGCGATGGACTGTTACGACTGCTGGTCGATGTTCAATACGACCGCAACGACGTGGCGTTCACCCGAGGTTCGTTCCGGGTCCGCGGCGACACCGTCGAGATCATTCCTTCCTACGAGGAACTCGCGGTCCGCATCGAGTTCTTCGGCGACACGGTGGAGGCGCTGTACTACCTGCACCCGTTGACCGGCGACATCGTCCGCAAGGTTGATTCGCTGCGCATTTTCCCGGCCACGCACTACGTTGCCGGCCCCGAACGGATGACTCAGGCGATCTCGACCATCGAGGCCGAACTCGAAGAGCGCTTGGCCGAGTTGGAGGGGCAGGGCAAGCTGCTGGAGGCTCAGCGGCTGCGGATGCGCACCAACTACGACGTCGAGATGATGCGCCAGGTCGGATTTTGTTCCGGGATCGAGAACTATTCCCGCCATATCGACGCCCGCCCCGCTGGATCGGCGCCAGCCACCTTGCTCGACTATTTTCCCGAGGATTTCCTGCTCGTCATCGATGAGTCGCATGTCACGGTGCCCCAGATCGGTGGCATGTACGAGGGTGACATGTCGCGCAAACGCAACCTCGTCGACTTCGGATTCCGGCTTCCCTCTGCAGTCGACAACCGGCCGCTGACGTGGGAGGAGTTTGCCGACCGGATCGGCCAGACGGTGTATCTATCGGCCACCCCGGGTGCGTTCGAGCTGAGTCAGGCCGCCGGCGAGTTCGTCGAGCAGGTGATCCGACCAACCGGCCTGGTCGATCCGCACGTCATCGTCAAGCCGACCAAGGGGCAGATCGATGATCTGATCGGGGAGATTCGCAAGCGCACCGAATGTAACGAGCGTGTTCTGGTCACCACGCTGACGAAGAAGATGTCCGAAGACCTCACCGACTACCTGTTGGAGATGGGGATCCGAGTCCGTTACCTGCACTCCGAGGTCGATACGTTGCGCCGCGTCGAGTTGCTGCGCCAGTTGCGGCTGGGGGAGTACGACGTGCTCGTCGGAATCAATCTTCTTCGTGAGGGACTCGACCTTCCCGAGGTGTCGCTTGTCGCCATTCTCGACGCAGACAAGGAAGGCTTCCTGCGCTCACCGCGCAGCCTGATCCAGACAATCGGACGCGCTGCGCGAAACGTGTCGGGCGAGGTGCACATGTACGCCGACACGATGACCGACTCGATGAAACAGGCCATCGACGAAACGGAGCGGCGGCGCTCCAAGCAGATCGCGTTCAACACCGAGCACGGTATCGATCCAAAACCATTGCGCAAGAAGATCGCTGACATCCTCGACCAGGTCTACCGTGAGGCGGACGACACTGAGTCCGTAGAAATCGGTGGTTCGGGCCGCAACGCCTCCCGAGGCAGGCGTGCGCAGGGCGAGCCCGGCCGCGCGGTGAGTGCGGGTGTCATCGAGGGCCGCGACACCTCCAACATGCCGCGGGCCGAGCTGGCTGACCTCATCAAAGACCTCAGTGCGCAGATGATGGCCGCCGCTCGGGACCTTCAGTTCGAGTTGGCCGCCCGCATCCGCGACGAAATCGCCGATCTAAAGAAAGAACTTCGCGGCATGGATGCCGCCGGTCTCCAGTGACCTGTCGTCAACAGCGGTCAAACTCACTCTGGTTGAAGGCATCTGTGCTCGTGTCCGCAGATGTGGGGTTTGGCGACGCCGCTGTGGCCCCGCTAGGAGCCTTGGGGCTGGGCTGTAGTTCGCGGGGCTGGGCTTCGGATGTAACCGCCGTCACGAAATGGGCGCGATGGTGACCTTCGCGGCGCAAAAAGGGGCCAATCCTGGGCAAACACGGTCTCGGTGTAGTGATTCGGACCCATGCACGACTGATACCGGGCTAGTGTCTGTGGCGTTGCACCTGACGCTGGGAGGAATGGATGAGCACCTATCAAGCCGTAGTGGTTGGTACGGACGGGTCAGATTCGTCGTTTCGGGCCGTGGACCGCGCAGCTCAGATCGCCGCTGGGGCTGATGCGAAGCTCATCGTCGCGACGGCCTACTTCCCGCATGCCGAAGATCAGCACGGCTCTAACGCGCTCAAGGACGAGAGCTACAAGCTGCAAGGGAACGC
>JAHZKD010000171.1 GCA_022600605.1 Actinomycetes bacterium | reverse complement strand
GCAGTGCTCGGACGTTACCGGACATCCCTAAGCGCGCGCTTAGATCGCAGTTCCCCTCGGAAAATGACGCATGACTGCGATCCGAGCGCGCACCGCGTGCGCCCCCGTTTTCGCACGGACGGAATGTATGTCATGACTGGGGGAGTTCGCAGGGTTATCCGGCGTTGTTACCAGGGTGTTATTCAGGCTGTTACAAAGCATCGGTGGTGGCGAGAGCTTCATCCGCGCGTAGTGACATGATGAGCAAAGTCTGCGGCGTCGGCTGCTGAATTCTGAGGAGTGCACAATGCGTGAGCCCTGGCCCATCGCGGCAGTGGTCGGCTGGTGATCTAGATGGATCGCTCCAAATTCGGTCGGCTGTTCGACATGTCAGACCGGACGGTAATCGTCACCGGCGGCACCCGTGGAATCGGGCTATCACTGGCCGAGGGCTACGTGCTGGCTGGGGCGCGGGTCGTGGTGGCCAGTCGCAAGGCCGACGCGTGCGAGCAGGCGGCGCAGCACTTGCGGGATCTGGGCGGGGAGGCGATCGGTGTGCCGACACATGTCGGTGACGTCGAAGACCTCGGCGCGCTCGTTGCGCGAACTGTGTCCGAGTTCGGTGGCGTGGATGTGGTGGTGAACAACGCGGCCAATGCGCTCGCCCAACCCTTGGGGCAGGTGACTGTCGAGGCACTCACGAAGTCGTTCGAGGTCAATCTCCGCGGACCTGTAATGCTGGTTGAAGAGGCGTTGCCGCATCTGAAGGCCAGTCCTCACGGCGCGGTGCTGAACATGGTCTCGGTGGGGGCGTTCCTCTTTGCGCCGATGTTGTCGATCTACGCGTCGATGAAGGCGGCGCTGATGTCGTTCACCCGCTCGATGGCCGCCGAGTTCGCGCCCCACGGCATCCGGGTCAACGCATTGGCGCCCGGACCGGTCGACACTGACATGATGCGTAAGAACTCACCGGAAACAATCGAGGCAATGGTGACTGGAACGCTGGTGCGGCGGCTGGCGACTGCAGACGAAATGGTGGGTGCCGCTTTGCTTTTGACGTCCGACGCTGGCAGCTACATCACCGGACAGGTGATCATGGTCGACGGTGGAGGGACGCCGCGCTAGGGCCTTTTGAGGGCAATGAGCGGATCGATGCTGGCGGCCAGCTGCGGATATACGATGGCCGGCCCAATCCAACGGGACAGGAACGCACGCAACTCGATGGTGTCTCGTTTGGGATTGCCGACATCGATGAGGAAAGAATTCATCACCCGCAGGAGGAACTCGTTCAACTCGGCCAGAGCAGGCTCATCGAAACCATGGGCAGCCCAGTCGATGTCGAGACGGTGCAACAGCGACCGGCCGAAGGAGTGCGCGGTGTCTGAGGTAAAAGATCCGCCGACCGAATGCGTGCCCCGTTGGCTGAGTAAGAATTCGATCTCGGGGTCGTCGACCAGCGATTCGATGGTGAATGCCATGCCTTCGACCAGTGCGGTGACTGGGTTGGTCTCGGCGCGTACCCGTCGTTCCAGCCGTGACAGGAACCCGTCAGCTTTCTGCATCGCGCACGCTACGAGCAGTGCCTCGGTACTGGGGAAGTAGCGGTACACGGTTTGGCGAGTGACGCCTAGGTCGCGCGCGACGTCAGCGATTCGCATCGACGAGTTGCGCTCGGCAACGATCCGGTCGGCTGAACCAAGGATGCGGGCAATCGCCTCCTCGTCCGTTGCAGGTGGATTTCCTGACCAACCGTGGCTTCGCATTGTTCACCGATGGTAGCCAGGCTCGGTTGTCGGGCATTGAAGCCGTACCCGTCGGGTCAACTGCTGCGCCACTGGGCAACGCCAACGGCGATCATCCGCAACTGCTTGATCGCGATGCGCCTGATCTCTCCGATAGCTGCGGGGTCGGTGGTGTCCTCCAGTGATTCGGCGATCACGATCATCGAGTTGACGAACACGCTGGCCAGGATGTTGAGGTCCTCGCTACTCCAGGTGTTCAGTCCGGGGAACCGGGCTAGGTCGATCGCCAGCTCCGAGGTGATCAATCGGATCTCGGTGCGGATGGCATACCTCAGCACGGTCACGCCGCTGGAGCGTTCACGTCCGATGAAGCGCCAGTGCTCGCGGCGCTCCTGAACACCGTCGATAAGGATGTCGACCGAGGACTCGATGACCCGGTTCGGGTCGAGCTTGCCGGCGCGCGCCGCGCGCAACATGTCCCGCAGGGAGCGGAAGGACTCGTCGATCAACACCAGCCCCAGGGCATCCATCGAGTCGAAGTGACGGTAGAACGCGGCGGGCGCGATGCCGGCCTCGCGGGTGACCTCACGCAGGCTCAGCGCGCTGAAACTGCGGTCGGCGAGAAGCTGTAGAGCCGCTGCGACGATCGCGCGCCGGGTGGCTAACTTGCGCTCCTCGCGCGAGCGCTCATCCTTGCCCGAGTCCTTCGACCGTGACCGGCTCGAACGCCCGGAGCGTGAGCTCGGCGTACGACTGTTCACTCTGTGAAACCTACCACAAGCTGGGCCGTATGCTTGACCTTACGGGACTGGACGGCGCACGGTGTACACATGTTCACTCAAACTTTGACACGTCGCGGGCGTCGGTCCGCACTGCTGGACCTGCTCACCGGTCCGCATGGCGTCGACCGCTTCACCGAGCTGGTCGACCCCACCTGGACGCGCGGCGAAGCCCGCGCTCGCATCGTCGCTACACGGCGCAGTACACCCCGCAGCGTCACATTGACACTCGAACCCAACCGCGCGTTCACCGGATTCCGCGCCGGTCAGCACATCAACCTGTCGGTCGAGATCGACGGCCGTCGCCGCACCAGGCCGTACTCGCCGGCCAACTCCGAAACCGACCGGTACATCGAGTTGACGGTCGGCCACCACGACGGCGGGCTGGTGTCGGCCTTCCTGGTCGAGCACGCCTGTACGGGGATGGTCGTCAACCTGGGCTCCGTCGGCGGCGACTTCACCTTGCCTCCTGAGATGCCCGCCGGCCACCACGACCGCATCCTGCTCGTCTCCGGGGGCAGTGGCATCACCCCGGTGATGTCGATGCTGCGCACGCTGCGCGCGCGGCGGCACAGCGCAGATATCGCGTTCGTACATTACGCACGGTCCGCGCAGGAGGCTTGCTATCGCGACGAGCTCGCTGAAATCGAGCGGGCGATGCCCAACCTGACAGTGCTGCACGGCTACAGTCGCCTACCCGCTGGATCAGACCTGCAGGGCCGGTTCGGATCTGAACATCTGCAGGCGGCATTGCCCAACGCTGATCACGTGTTCGTGTGCGGGCCCCCCGCACTCGTCGACGGCGTGCGCGAGTTCTGCCCGGGAGCATTGTCGGAGAGCTTTGTGCCCCCGACGTTCTCGGGCGTCGGGGGGCAAGCTGAACCATCCGGTGGCCTAGTGACGTTCGCTGACAGCGGTGTCGCGGTCACCGACGACGGCAGGTCGCTACTTGACCAGGCAGAGGCGGCCGGCTTGACGCCCGAGAGCGGTTGCCGGATGGGCATCTGCTTTTCCTGCACCCGCCGCAAGACCAGTGGTGCGGTGCGCAACGTGATCACCGGCGCGGTTTCCAGCGCTGAAGAAGAAGACGTTCAGATCTGCGTGTCTGCCCCCGTTGGCGACGTGGACCTAGCGCTCTAGAGCAACTAGACATTCCATACAGAAAAGGAACATTCGAAATGACTGCCATGATGACACCTCAAGCCAAGACCCCCGAGCGGGCCGCTCAACCCAAGACACCCGAGGGGGCCGCTCAGGCCAAGACACTCGAGAAGACCGTTGGGGGACGCAGAGTCACCCTGACCCCCCAGCAGGCCGAGGCGTTCGGCCGCGAGCTCGACGAGCTCAAAGACAGCATCGTCGCCGACCTTGGCGAGCGCGACGCCACCTACATCCGGAGGATGATCAGGGCGCAGCGCGGACTCGAAGTCGGTGGGCGCGCAATGCTCTTCGGTGGGATCTTCCCGCCGTTCTGGCTGGCCGGCACCGGGATGCTGGGCTTGAGCAAGATCATCGACAACATGGAGATCGGGCACAACGTCATGCACGGCCAGTACGACTGGATGGGCGATCCGGCGCTCTCCAGCAAGGTCTTCGAATGGGACACCGCGTGCCCGTCCGACCAGTGGCGCCACTCGCACAACTACATGCACCACACTTACACCAACATCGTCGGAATGGACCGTGACGTCGGTTACGGCATCCTACGGATGAGCGAAGCCCAGAAATGGCGCCCGTACTTCCTCGGGAACCCGGCCTATGCCTTCCTGCTGATGGTCCTGTTCCAGTACGGCGTCGCGGTGCACGACCTCGAGACCGACCGCATCCGCGCCGGCGAGATCTCGCTATCGGACAAGCGCGAGATCCTGCAGGGCATTTGGCGCAAGACCAGGGCGCAGACCCTCAAGGACTATGTGGCGTTCCCGCTGCTGGCCGGACCATTCGCGCCGTGGGTGCTGACGGGCAATCTGACTGCCAACCTGATGCGCAACGTGTGGACGTTCATGATCATCTTCTGCGGGCACTTCCCCGAGGACGTCCAGGAGTTCTCGATCGAAGAGACTAAGGCTGAGACGCGCGGGCAGTGGTACTTCCGCCAAGTCCTCGGATCGGCAAACCTCACCGGATTGTCCCCCCGTCGCTCCGCTCGCCCCGAATCGGCAAAGCTGTTCCACATTCTTAGCGGCAACCTGTC
>JAHZKD010000170.1 GCA_022600605.1 Actinomycetes bacterium | reverse complement strand
GGACAACGACCCTTCCTGACCGTGGGGCGCCAGGAACTCGCCCGGTTCGTCCCGCAACTGGAGGAAATAGCCGTGCTGGCACGCGTGGTGGACACCCCCGAGGTGAAGCTTCCCGCGGGTTGGCGGCTGTTGAACAGCCGTGGCCCCTTCGCGCTTGCCGACGAGGTGACACTCATGCGTGAGCATCGCGCCGACGTGCTGGTCACCAAAGATTCGGGCGGCGAGTACACCTGGCCGAAGATGGCCGCCGCCGAGCACCTCGGCGTCCCGACCGTGATCGTGCGTCGCCCTGCCCGGGTATCCGACGTGCCAACGGTTCACACGGTCGGCGAGGCGATGGACTGGGTGCGGTCCCTCACTACGATGTCGGGGTGAGGCGATGGACTGGGTGCGGTCCCTCACTACGATGTCGGGGTGAGGATCCTGGTCACCGGTGGCGTCCGGTCCGGCAAGTCGCGGCACGCGGAGGGGCTTCTGACCGGAGCCGACGCCGTGACCTACATTGCGCCCGGCCGGCCCACCGACGGCAGTGATCCAGACTGGGATGCGCGGGTCGCGCGACATCGTGCCGACCGGCCGGCGAAATGGACGACGGTGGAGACCGCCGACCTGGCAACCGCGCTGGCCGAGGCAGGCGGCGCGGTGCTCCTAGACTGCCTAGGCACCTGGTTGGCAGCCATGATGGACGACGGGCAGCTGTGGGAGATGGCTTACCCGGAAGTGCACGATGCAGTGACCGAACAGATCGACGCCCTGTGCGGGGCCCTCAATGCGATGCCCGACGCGGTCGTCGTGACCAACGAGGTCGGCCTGGGTGTGGTTCCCGCGCACCGATCCGGAATGCTCTTCCGCGACCAGCTCGGCATCGTCAACCAGCGGGTCGCAGCAGTATGCGACGAAGTGCATCTGGTGATCGCGGGCCGAGTCCTCAGGATCTGACGATCAGCGCCGACGGTAGCGCTCCTCATGCAAGACGGTGGCCAGCGAGGAGCGGCTGCGCCAGCCGTGGCGTTCAAGATCCGGGATCTCGGGAAGGTCGACGACGGGGCCGACGCAGAGCCACGCGACCGGGCGGACATGCTGGGGCATCGCCACCAAGTCGCGGAGAAAGTCTTCGCGGTAGAAGGACACCCAGCCAACCCCGAGGCCCTCGACAGTTGCTGCCAGCCAAAGGTTCTGGATCGCGCAGACCACCGAGTACAGTCCCGCGTCGGGGATGGCATGTCGACCCAGGACCTGCGGCCCGCCACGGGTTGGGTCGTAACCAACCACGATGCCGAGTCCGGATTCGCAGATGCCCTCGATCTTGATTCGCGAAAAAGTGTCGGCACGCTCACCCGTTAGGGTTGCGCCGAACACCTCGCGCTCGTGCGCCACATGGTCGCGAAACGCCCGTCGCGTGTCGGGTGAGCGCACCAAAACAAAGTCCCAGGGCTGAGACATTCCAACTGATGGGGCGGCGTGTGCGGCCAGCAGTATCCGTTCGAGCACCTCTGGGGGGATCTGCTCGCCGGTGAACTCGGTCCGGGTGTCGCGGCGACGGTTGATGACGTCGTAGAGCGCGCTACTGGCGGGCGATTCGATATCCGTCATCGCGTGCTCCCCCTGCGGCGCAGGTGGACATCGACGTTGTGCAGGGCTGCTCTCGAACTTCTTCTGCAAAATGTCGATCTCTTCGGCCAGGAACTCATCGCAACCCCTCGGTGTTCTTCGTGGAACGGTCGCGCGCCGGATCGTAGAGGTGGCTTTGCCCGGCGTCCGGGTCCGGCCGATCGGTGAGCGCCCTGCCCACCAGGATCACCGCCGCCTGGCGCAGCCCGGCTGTCTCTACTGCATCGGCGATGTCGGCCACTGTGCCACGCAGGACATGCTCCCGCGGTTGGGAAGCCCGGTACACCACGACCACCGGGCAGTCCGGTCCGTATTCGGGCGCCAGCTCAGCCATAAGCTCGCGAGTACGAGTGATGGCTAGGTGCAGCACAAGTGTCGAGCGGGTCGCGGCGAACGTCTTCAGCGATTCCGTATCCGGCATCGCGGTCGAGCGTCGTTGGGTGCGGGTCAACACCACGGACTGGGCGACTAGCGGAACGGTCAATTCACGGCCGACGCGCGCTGCTGCGGCGGCGTAGGCCGGCACACCCGGTATTACCGACCAGGGCACTCCGGCGGCATCGAGGCGGTGGGTCTGCTCGGAGACCGCTGAATACACCGACGGATCTCCCGACACCAGCCGCACTACCCGCCGACCGGCCTGGTAGCGGCCGATCAGTTGCCCGACGATAGCGTCCAGGTCGAGATCTTCGGTATCGATCAGCTCGGCGTCCGGTGAGCAGTTCGCCAGGACATCTGCGTCGAGGTAGCTTCCGGGATATAGGACGGTGTCGGCGTCGCTGAGCGTCCGGGCGGCCCGAACCGTGAGCAGATCCGCGGCACCGGGGCCGGCGCCGACGAACTGCACGGCATGGTCGCCGGTGTCGACGGATTGCACGGCACCGGGGCCGGCGCCGACGAACTGCACGGCGCGAACGCCGGCGTCGACGGATTGCACGGCATGGTTGGCGGGTTGTGGGGCGTGGTCGCCGGTGTCGTCGGGCTGCGGGGCGTTGTTGCCGGCGTCGACGGAGTGCGCGGCACCGTGGCCGACGAACTTCGGGGAGCGGTCGTCCTCCATCAGTCCGCAGTCTAAGCCAGCGGCCAGCGCAGAGGTGCGGTCGTAACGCGGACGGTCAGCACCAGTGTGATCGCTGCAAGTGCCGAATCAGCTCGGAGTTCCGCTGGCAACGCGCGGGGGGTCCTTGGTGGGGATGTCTAGCACCAGCTCGGCCACCCGAGCCCGGTGCTGCTCTGCTGTGCCCAGCTGCGCGGCGTCGGTGTAGGCCCGTTTGTAGTACAGGTGTGCCTGATGCTCCCAGGTGAAACCGATCCCGCCGTGGACCTGGATAGTGTCGGTCGCGATCTGGGTGAAGGTCGCCGAACATGTTGCCTGCGCGATGCTGACCGCCAGTCCCGGGTCGAGCGGGTCTCCCGTGCCTTCCGTAAGCGCCCAGATCGCGTGGTAGGCGGTCGATCTCGCGTGTTCCAGCGCTACGAGGCCGTCGGCGAGCCGATGCTTGACCGCTTGGAACGATCCGATCGGCCGACCGAACTGAAGCCGGCTTTTTGCGTACTCGACGGACAGGTCGAGCAGATGCTGCGCCGCACCCACCTGTTCCACAGCCAGCAACGCCGAACCGACATGCAATGCCTGGGTGATCACCCGGTCGGCCTCGTCCGCGTCCGCGATGAGCCGCGCGGGAGCATCGGAGAGTTCGACGTTGGCCTGGGGTCGGGTTAGGTCCAGTGTTGTCAGTGAAACACGTTTGACCGCAGGGCTGTCCGAGTCCACGAAGTAAAGTCCGGTGCCATCGGGGCCGTTGGCCGCGACTAGCAGGCTGTCGGCCGCGCCCGCATCGACTACCCGTGCGACGGTGCCGGTCAATGTCCAGTCCTGGTCCGTCCGTGCGGCATCCACCGTGACCGCCTCGGGGTCGTATTCGCCGGCCACGATGGGGACGGCAAACGCAGCCGTGCGGGTGCCGTCGACCAGCTGAGCCAAAGTATCGTCGCCCGCCGAGGCTGCCACCAGCGCGGGAATGGCGAGGTACACGGTGCCGAATAGCGGTCCGCAAGCCAGCGCGGCACCCAACTCCTCGATGGCGACGGCTTGATCGACCAGGGTGCCGCCGGCGCCGCCCTGAGTCTCGGGCACTGACAACCCCAATACGCCCAGCTCAGATCCCAGCCGGGCCCACACCGTGGTGTCGAACGGCGGGTCCGATTCCATTGCGGTGCGCACCGAGCTTTCATCTGCGTATTCCGCGCAGAACGCCTTAACTGCCGCACGTAATTGGCGTTGCTCATCGGTAAATATGAACTCAGCGGAGTTGTCGGGCTGGTCCGCAAGCTTCT
>JAHZKD010000169.1 GCA_022600605.1 Actinomycetes bacterium | reverse complement strand
GGCCCGCGTGATGGCCCAGCGTGGCGCCGAGGTGACATTGATCGCCGGACATACCGCTGGACTCATCGATCCGGCGGGTGTGGACGTCGTCCACGTCGGTTCAGCCACCCAGATGCGCGACGCCGTCTCCAAGCGTGCGCCGGACGCGAACGTGTTGGTCATGGCCGCGGCTGTGGCCGACTTCCGTCCCACTCATCAGGCGACTAGCAAGATCAAGAAGGGACCCCAAGGGGTCGACGAACCGACTATCGAGCTGATCCGAAATGATGACGTCCTCGCCGGGGCGGTGCGGGCCCGCACCGCCGGTCAGCTGCCCAATATGAGAGCGATCGTGGGGTTCGCCGCCGAGACGGGCGACGCTCGCGGTGATGTGTTGTTCTATGCTCGCGCTAAGCTCACGAGCAAGGGATGCGACTTGCTCGTGGTCAACGCGGTCGGTGACAACCGTGCTTTCGAGGTCGACCACAACGATGGCTGGCTTCTCTCGGCCGATGGAACCGAGGCGGCCATGGAACGCGGTTCGAAGACACTGATCGCTAGCCGTATTGTGGACTCGATTGTGGCCTTCCTGAAGAGCGATGGCGGGTAGGGCGAATAACTATCCTTCTGATTTCTGGGACCGGGCTGTGAAAGGCCTTGGAGTGTAAGGCGAGAACTCCTCGCGATGTATGACGTGTTGTATAATTTGACTAACTAATTATCTCAAGCCGGGCTTGAGTGGAAGGGATCGACTGTGAGTGGAACTCGGCTGTTTACCAGTGAGTCTGTAACTGAGGGGCATCCTGACAAGATCTGTGACGCCATTAGTGATTCGGTGTTGGACGCCCTGCTCGCCGATGACCCCCGGTCGCGGGTAGCAGTCGAGACGTTGGTGACGACAGGCCAGGTCCACGTCGTCGGTGAGGTGACAACCACGGCCAAGTCCGCGTTCGCCGACATCACCAACACCGTGCGTGACCGGATCCTCGACATCGGCTACGACCATTCCGACAAGGGCTTCGACGGTCTGACCTGTGGGGTGAACATCGGAATCGGCGCGCAGTCGCCCGATATCGCCCAGGGCGTGGACACCGCGCACGAGACACGGGTGGGCGGTGCGGCCGATCCGCTGGACGCCCAGGGCGCCGGCGACCAGGGGCTGATGTTCGGCTACGCAATCGCCGACACTCCCGAATTGATGCCGCTGCCGATCGCACTTGCCCACCGGCTGTCCCGCAAGCTGACTGAGGTCCGCAAAAACGGCACCCTCGACTATCTGCGCCCCGACGGCAAGACTCAGGTCACCGTGGAGTATGACGGCACGACGCCGGTGCGGCTGGACACCGTCGTGCTCTCCACCCAGCACGCCGAGGGCATCGACCTGGAAGCGCAGCTGGCCCCCGAGATCACCCAACATGTCATCAATGCGGTATGCACCGAGCTAGGCCACAAGACCCTCGACACATCCTCGCCGCGGCTCCTGGTGAATCCGACGGGCAAGTTCGTTCTCGGCGGCCCGATGGGTGACGCCGGCCTGACGGGCCGCAAGATCATCGTCGACACCTACGGCGGATGGGCCCGCCACGGTGGCGGCGCATTCTCCGGCAAGGATCCGTCCAAGGTGGACCGTTCGGCGGCCTACGCGACGCGCTGGGTAGCCAAGAACATCGTCGCCGCAGGACTGGCGGAGCGCGTCGAGGTTCAGGTCGCCTACGCGATCGGCAAGGCCGCGCCCGTTGGCCTGTTCGTGGAGACATTTGGCTCCGAAACCGTCGACCCGCTCAAGATCGAGAAGGCCATAGGCGAGGTGTTTGACTTGCGGCCCGGTGCCATCGTTCGGGACCTGGGCCTGCTGCGTCCGATATACGCGCAGACCGCGGCCTACGGGCATTTCGGCCGCACTGATGTCGAGCTGCCGTGGGAACAGACCAACAAGGCTGACGAGCTCAAAAGCGTGATCTAAGCCGGGAGGGGCCCTACCCAACTGCGGGAGGGCATCACTCTCCTGCTGGGCAATGGCGCGAGATACATCAGGCGGTACGGCCGGCTTCGGCCGTAGCCTTCAGAATGCGTTTCGCGGTCGCCGCGATCCAGCACCCCTTGCCGGCCAGCGCAGCCGCACCCAGAACGCAATGGGTGATCTGCATACCCGCAACGTGCTGGACCTCATGGTCCGGCTCGCCGAAGTGATGTTGTCCTCTGGTGCGGGTACCGCAGACGTGGTCGCCACGGCTCAGGATGTGGCGCAGGCGTACCGCCTCACCAACTGTGTGGCCGATGTCTTCCTCACCACCGTCTTCGTGTCTGCGCTGTCGACCGCTGACAGCCCGCCCATCACCATCGTGCGGTCCGTGCAGGCCCGTGCTACTGACTACACCCGGGTAGCTGAGCTCGACCTACTGGTCCAGCGGATCACCTCCGGCGGGGTCACGGTCGACGAAGCTCACGAAGCGATGGACGAACTGACCGAGCGTCCACACCCGTACCCCCGCTGGATTGCGACCGCCGGCTGGGCGGGCTTTGCTCTGGGTATCGCACTGCTGCTCGGCGGCAGCTGGCTCACGTGCGTGCTGGCCCCGGTCACTGCGGTGGCGATCGACCGGACCGGCCGGCTGCTCAACCGGATCGGAACCCCGTTCTTCTTCCAGAACGTAGTCGGTGCGATGATCGCGACCCTGGTGGCGGTCGCGGCGTACTATTTCGCCGGCCAGGGGCCGACTGCGCTGGTCGCGACTGGAATCGTGATGCTGCTCGCAGGCATGACATTGGTCGGCGCGATGCAGGACGCCGTGACCGGTTACATGATCGCCGCCGTCAGCCGGCTCGGCGAGGCAGTGTTCCTGACCGCGGGGATCGTCGTGGGCATACTCGCTGGTCTGAAGGTCGCCGATGTCGCCGGCGTGACGATCGAACTGAACGTCGACACGACGGAGGTTTTCGCTGTCCCGACCCGGCCGTTGGCGATATCGCTCGCGGTGTTCGGCGCAGCGCTGGCCGGTGCGTGTTTCGCTGTGGCGAGCTATGCGCGGTTGCGTTCGGCGGCTATCGCCGCGATCGCTGCCGGAGTCGCCGAGTTGGTGTTGCTCAGTCTGGGCAGGGCAGGGTTCGGCCAGGTGTTCGCCAGCGGCTTCGCTGCGGCGGTGGTCGGCGTCCTCGCGACGCTGATATCGATCCGCCGAAAGGCGCCGGCGCTGATGACCGCGACCGCCGGCATCATGCCGATGCTGCCGGGTCTCGCGGTATTCCGGGCGGTGTTCTATCTGGCGGTGGACACTAAGGACTTCAACGACGGTCTGAGGCAGTTGGTGGCGGCGGTGGCCGTGGCGCTCGCTCTTGGCAGCGGGGTGGTGCTGGGCGAGTTCATCAGCTCGCCGCTGCGCTACCGTGCCGGACGGATCGGCGAACTCCTCCGTGTCGAGGGACCACCTGGGCTGCGCCGAGCGGTAGGCGAGGTGGTGCATCTGCGGTCCACCGACGCCGCTGCGCCGATGAGCGCAGGCAGCCAGCGATCGCCGAGCATCGCTCTGGAGCCCGCGTTGGGCGACGATATCGACGGCGTCGAGAATACCGAATCGTCACCAACAGAAGCTGACCCGCACGATTAGGACACGAATTCGTAGTCGTCGATCGGGAAGCGGCGGCTGCGCCAGTACGCCTCGAACGTGGTCGCCGGCCGCAGCGGTACATCCCCGTGCTGGTCGAAGTAGTAGCTGTTGGCTAACTGACAGCTGTTCTGCCAGAAGATCTGACGGTGGCGCTTGCTCATCATTTCGGCGAAGTACCGGTCGTTGGCCTCCTTGCGCACTTCCACGCGGGTGGCGCGTCGGCGGCGGGCGGCGTCCAGGCATCGGACGATGTGACGGGTCTGCGCTTCGATCAGTGCGAAGTACGAAGAGCCGACGTAGCCATACGGCCCGAACACCGTGAAGAAGTTCGGGAAGCCCGGCACGCTCACCCCCTCGTAGGCCTGCAGGCGGTTCTCGTCCCAGAACCGGGCAAGGGAGCGACCCCCCGGGCCGTTCACCGGAAACGTGGGCACATTATCGATGTCGAGCACCTTGAAACCGGTAGCCAGGATCAGCACGTCGACCTCGTGCAGGACTCCGTCGGTGGTCACCACCCCCGAGCTGACGATCTTGTCGATCGGCTCTGTCACCAGATCGACATTGTCGCGGTTGAACGTCGAGAGGTAGGTGTTGTGGAATCCGGGCCGCTTGCAGCCCACCGCGTAGCGAGGTCTCAGTTGGTCCCGGACGACCGGATCGTCGACCTGCTTGCGCAGGTATGCCGCACCGAGCGCGCCCATCCGCTTGGCCAGCGGATTGACCGTGAAATATTGCGCGGCCAGCGGGAACGTGAACTCGACGTAGGCCTGGCTGATCAGGCGCTGCAGCGTCCTGCCGACCCGAAGATGCATCATCCGGCGGGCTGCGGCCGACAACGGGACATCGAACTTCGGAAAACACCAGATCGGGGTGCGTTGGAAGACCGTCAGGCGCTCGACTATCGGTGCGATTTCGGGAATCACCTGTACTGCGGACGCGCCGGTCCCGATGATGGCGACACGCTTGCCGGACAGCTCCTGGTCGTGGTCCCAGCGCGCGGTGTGCACAGTCGTTCCGGCGAAAGAGTCAACACCGGCGATATCGGGCAGGTTGGGAACCGTCAACACCCCGCTGGCATTGATCAGAAACCTTGCGGTCACCGTTTCGGTTCCCGGCCCGGCGTCCAGGCGCACACGCCAAAAGCCTTGTGCATCATCGAAATCCGCGCCTAGAACCTTGGTGCCGAACCGGATCCGGGAGCGCAGCCCGTACTTGTTCACGCAGTGCGCGGCGTAGGCCTGAAGCTCGTTTCCCGGCGCGTAGGTGCGTGACCAGGCAGTACTTTGCTCGAAGGAGAATTGATACGAGAACGACGGAATATCCACCGCGATGCCAGGATAGGTATTCCAGTACCAGGTGCCACCAGGCTCGTCGCCGGCTTCGACGACGAGATAGTCACTCAGGCCGCGCCGGTCCAGCTGAATCGCCGTCCCGATGCCTGAGAAACCCGCACCGACGATCACCGTCTGGTAGTCGGGCACGGCGTGGTCACGCGCTGTCATACGACCTCCCCAGCGCCGCTCGCAGGGCCCTCAGACCGCGTTCGGTGGCTTCGGTTGCCGCGGGGACGACCCCGGCATAGGCGATGAAGCCGTGCACCAGCGACTCAGCGTTGTGCAGTTCGACCGTTACGCCTGCCTCGGCCAGCAGTTCGGCGTACCGGGCGCCGTCGTCGCGCAACGGGTCGTGACCGGCCACGGCGACGTAGGCTGCGGGTAGACCCGACAGTTGGCCCCGCGCAGGTACCAGAGTGGCCGGTGGCGCAGAGATGTCCGCGTCGCCGACATACCAACGCGTGAAGCCCTTGCATGCCGCCAAGGTCAGGATGGGAGCTTCGGCGTTGTCGGTGAATGACGGCAGCGAGGTGTCGAAGGTGGTGGATGGATACCAGAGCAGTTGAAACCGCACCGCGATGGAGGCATCGCGGGCCAGCTGTGCCACCACGGCCGCCAAGTTCCCGCCCGCGGAGTCGCCGGCCACGGCCAGGCGATCCGGGTCGGCTCCGATCTGTTCGGCATTCCGGGCCACCCACCGGGTGGCCGCCCAGACGTCGTCGACGGCGGCGGGGAACGGGTGCTCCGGCGCCAGCCGATAGTCGATCGACACGACCACCGCCTCGGCACCTACGGCGTGCATCCGCGCCGGGCCGTCGTAGGTGTCCAGGTCACCGACCGACCACCCGCCTCCGTGGATGAAGACGACGACGGGAAGCACGGAATGCTCCGATGGGGGACGGTAGAGGCGCACGCGAAGCGGCCCGCCGGGGCCCTCGATGGTGCGATCGGAAACCGTGACCTCCGGATGCACCGATTGGCGCGGAAGGTCGGCAAAGCGCTGACGGGCCTGCTGCGGGCCGCCGTCGGTGGTCAGCTGAAACGGAACAACCTCGAGCACCTGCTGCAGGACGTCATCCAGGGGCATGGCACACACCGTACGCATCCGGCCGCCAGAGGCTGCTTTCGGCGGACCCGAGACGTCGCTTGATCCCGACTCTGGCCAACGGGGACAACGGCGATCGCGGTACGGCTGCCGCCTGATTTCGTAGGTTCTGCGGCCGGTCGTCAGGACCGTCTGCTAGACCTGGCCAGTGACGACTACCCGGCAGGCTGCTGAGCACGAACCGGTCGCCCGGGTGCTGCCCATGCTGACGGTGCCTCACCTGGACCGCGAATTCGATTACCTGGTGACCGCAGCGCAATCCGATGACGCCCAGCCCGGCGTGCGGGTGCGGGTGCGCTTCCACGGCCGGCTGGTCGACGCATTTATCCTCGAAAGACGTTCAGACACAGACCATGTCGGTAAGCTTGGCTGGCTCGACAAGGTGGTCTCGGCTGAACGCGTCCTCACCCACGATGTGCGCCGTCTGGCCGAGGCGGTCGCCGCCCGATACGCGGGAACCCGTGCCGATGTGCTGCGCCTGGCAGTCCCTCCCCGACACGCCAGCGTGGAGAAGAAGCCCCAACCACAACTCGGGCCGCCGGTGGACAGCCGTGCTGAGGCCCTGGACACGTCCGGCTGGTCGGCCTATAGCGGGGGAGCGCAGTTCATTGCGGCGCTGAAAGACGGCCGGGCCGCGCGGGCCGGGTGGCAGGCGTTGCCGGGTGAATCTTGGGCGCAGCGGCTGGCCGAGGCCGCCGCAGTGACCGTGAACTCCGGCCGCGGCGTGCTTGCCGTGCTTCCCGATCAACGTGATGTGGACCTGCTCTACAACGCTGCCATCACCGTGGTCGAGGAGCGCAGGGTGGTCGCGTTGTCGGCCGGCCTGGGACCTGCCGAACGCTACCGACGTTGGCTGTCTGTGCTGCGGGGCGACGCGCGTCTGGTGATCGGCACGCGCAGTGCGGTTTTCGCGCCGGTGGCCAAGCTGGGACTGGTGGCGGTGTGGGATGACGGCGACGATTCGCTGGCCGAACCGCGGGCGCCCTATCCGCACGCTCGCGAGGTAGCGATGCTGCGTGCGCACCAGTTACGTTGCGCGGCACTGCTCGGTGGCTACGCCCGCAGCGCCGAAGTGCAAGCCCTGGTGCGCAGCGGCTGGGCACATGATTTGACTGCGCCTCGGCAGGTTCTGCGGATGCGGGCGCCGCGTGTGGTCGCGCTGGAGGATAGCGCCTACGCACAGCAACGAGACCCAGCTGCCCGCACCGCCAGGCTCCCCTCGGTGGCCCTGGATGCAGCCCGGGCTGCGCTGGCCGGCGGCTCGCCGGTGCTGGTACAGGTGCCCAGGCGGGGCTATGTGCCTTCGCTGGCATGTGGGCGGTGCCGCACCATCGCCAGGTGCCGGCACTGCACCGGCCCCCTCTCACTGCCCGACCGTGACGCCGCCGGTGCGCTGTGCCGATGGTGCGGACGCGACGAGTTGGCGCTGCTGTGCGTGCGGTGCGGATCCAACACGGTACGTGCTGTCGTCGTCGGCGCGCGCCGCACAGCTGAGGAACTGGGCCGGGCGTTTCCCGGGGTGCCGGTGGTCACCTCCGGCGGTGAGGACGTGGTGGACCGCGTGCCCCAGCACCCCGCGGTGGTGGTGGCGACCCCCGGCGTTGAGCCGGCCACGACCGATGGGTACGGCGCCGCGTTATTGCTCGACGGCTGGGCGCTATTGGGCAGACAGGACTTGCGTGCCGCCGAGGACACGCTGCGGCGTTGGATGGCAGCGGCCGCCCTGGTCCGAAGCCGGGCCGAGGGCGGCGTCGTCGTTGTCGTCGCAGAATCTGCGCTAGCCACCGTGCAGGCACTGATCCGGTGGGATCCGATCGGGCATGCCCAGGCCGAACTCGACTCCCGAATTGACGTGGGCCTGCCTCCCTCGGTGCACATGGCGGCGGTGGACGGTACCCCGGCCGCGGTATCGGCGCTGTTGGACGCGGGCGAGTTGCCGCCGACCAGCGAGCGGATCGGGCCGGTCGACCTGCCGCCGGGCGCTCGCAGGCCGCCCGGTGTTCCGGGCCACCTGCCGGTCAGCAGGATGCTGGTACGCGTCCCCCGCAATGATGGGCTGGCATTGGCCGCCGCGCTGAGAAGGGCAACCGCGATCCAAAGCGTGCACCAGGATCAGGAGCCGGTTCGTGTGCAGATTGACCCGTTGCACATAGGGTGATCCGGACGGCACTGGAACAGGAGGTGACTATGCGGCGCCCAGTCAAGTGGCTGATCCCGTTGCTTGTCATCGGTTTTGGGTTGCTGTGGCCCGTAATCTTCCAGGGCTCAGCTGGGTCTTCTGGCCCTGCGGTCTACGACCCGGTGGTGATCACCGACTACGACGTCGACGTCGTCGTTGACGACCACGGCGATATGCGCGCAGTAGAGACGATCACCACCGAGTTTCCCGGCGGACGTCACGGAATATTCCGCTACTGGGACGTCGCCAACCAGAACAACCCCAACGTGCGCCAGCCACCGGTGATCACCTCGGTTCTTCTCGATGGCAAGCCGGCGCCGTACCAGTTGCTATGGGAAGACGGCGAGCGGTTCCGGGTGGCCAAGATCGGCGATCCGGATCGTACGCTCAGATTCGGCACGCACGTCTTCAAGATCAGCTACACCATTCCCGGTGTCCTGGACCCGGGCGATATAGGCGCGGACAAACGGTTCGCGGAGTCTGTCGGTGCCGGCGCAGCGCCATCGGTCTTCTTTTGGAACGTCATCGCGCCATCCTGGAACAACCGCATCGACCGGGCCGACATCTCCGTCACTCTCCCCGGGGAGGTCGGCACCGCCCAGTGCTCGGTCGGGTACGGGGTCGGCCGCGCCTGCGAAGATCTGACTGTCCACGGCAAGACTGTGACTCTGTCGGCCACCGCCCTGCCCCCGCGCACCCCGGTCACGGTCCGGGCCGGCGTGGACCTGCCAACTCCGCCGCAGAACACCCTGCCCTGGGCTTTCAGCTGGGATCAGGTGTTGGGGCGGTCGGTAGCTGGCGTGATCTGGGTAGCCGGGCTCAGCGTGCTCTTCGGTGTCGGCGGACTGCTGTGGTACCGCACGACGCTCGAGCGCCCGCCAGGTTTCCCACTTCAGTACGGGCCTCCTCCCGGGCTGGGGCCAGTCCAGACGGAATACATCCGCACTGAGGCTGTCCCCAAGAACGGCCTAACAGCCACACTGTTCTATCTGGCCGAACGCAAATTGGTTGCGCTCGAACAGGTCAGCGACAAACAGTGGAACGTCCGCGGGATCAGCCAACCCGGCCAATGGACCCACATTGATCCGGTCAGCGTCGCGGTGGCCGCCGCGCTGAAGGTCGACAGTCCTGACTCTCTGTTCAAGGCAAAGAAGACGGTCAAGTCGGGCAAGTTGCTCAGTACAGCCAAGACCAACATGACCAAGGCCGTCGAGGAATGGGCCCTGCAAGACGGTTTGATGTTCAAGCGCAAGAAGGAACTGTGGGTCCGCGCTGCCAACGCGGTGGCATTCATTCTGATGATCTGCGGGTTCTTGCTGTGGGGATTTCCAGCCACCATGTGGGCCATGCCATTCGCGGCATTCTTCATGTGCTCAGTCGGGTCGTGGAATGACGGAGTCGGCACTCGGCGAACGGCTGCGGGCCGTGAGTTATGGTCGCGTGCAGGCGGTTTCCAGCGCATTCTAGCCACCGAATCTTCTGAGGCGCGGTTCGACTTCGGGGCCAGGAAGGACCTGTACTCGGCCTACGTGCCGTTCGCCGTCGCCGCCGGCGCGGCCGCGCTGTGGGCTAAGAAGTACGAGGCTTCCACCGGTACCGCTGCGCCGCAACCGGATTGGTATATGACCTCAACGACAGTTGGGGCGACCGGCTGGGGTTTCTCCGGAGGGCCGGATTTCGACAGTTTCGAATCAGCTCTGTCGTCGTCAATCGGTGCCTACACCGCATCGCAGTCGTCCTCTTCGTCGGGTGGCGGTGGCGGCTTCAGCGGAGGCGGCGGTGGCGGAGGCGGCGGTGGCGGAGGTGGATCATGGTGAGATTCTTCTTGATCGTCGCGCTTGTCCTGGCCGTTTCGGTCCTGATCGTATTGGTGATCGGCTACAACAAGATTCGCGGGGCGGACGTCCGGGTTGCTGAAGCGCTCTCCGGTATCGACGTCGAGCTGACCCGGCGGGCCTCGCTGATCCCCAGTCTGGTGCATACCGTGCAATCGTTCGCCCGGCACGAGAAAGGGATCCTGGATCATGCGACACAAGCTCGTGCAGCCCTGGCGGCCGCAACGACAGGCAAGTCCGTCGCGCAGCGCAGCGCGGCCGAGAAGGATCTTGATAGCGCGCTGGCCCCACTGCTCGCGCTCGGACAGGCCTACCCACAGCTGAACTCGTCGAGCAATTTTCTGAACTTGCAGGAAAACCTCACTGACACCGAGAACAAGCTGGCCTTCGCCCGTCAGTACTACAACGACGCGGCCGCGACCCTGAACCGGTCGCTCACCACAATCCCGTGGATGTTCGTCGCTCCGGTGGCCGGGGTGGCCGAGCGGGAGTACTACCAGACGCCTCGATAAGCCAGACCCCGCGAAGGGCTGACGACCGGCTCCCTAGACTGGCTCGGTGCGCGTTGTGTTCGCCGGCACTCCTGAGCCGGCACTTCCGTCGTTGGGTCGGCTCCTCGACTCGACCCGGCACGAAGTCGTCGCGGTGCTGACGCGCCCGGACGCCGCCTCGGGGCGCCGCGGGCGCCCCGCCCCGTCCCCGGTGGCACAGCTGGCGCTGGACCAGTGTGTTCCGTTGGGCATTCCCTTGCTGCGGCCAGAGCGCCCCAATTCGCCCGAATTCGTTGCCGAACTCGCCGAGTTGGCGCCAGACTGCTGCGCCGTGGTGGCCTACGGTGCGCTGCTGGGTGACGCTGCGCTCGCGGTGCCCGACAACGGCTGGATCAACCTGCATTTCTCCCTGTTACCAGCATGGCGGGGAGCCGCGCCCGTGCAGGCGTCCATCATCGCCGGCGACTCGGTGACGGGTGCGACCACGTTCCTGATCGAGCACAGTCTGGATTCAGGTCCGGTGTACGGCGTGGTCACCGAGACCATCCACGCCCGCGACACCGCTGGAGACTTACTCGGGCGCCTGTCGGTATCGGGTGCGGCGCTGCTTGAGTCCACCCTCGACGGAATCGCCGACGGCATCCTGAGCGCGGTGCCCCAACCTGCAGAAGGCGTGACCACCGCACCGAAAATCACCGTCGACGAGGCCAGAGTCCGGTGGGAACTACCCGCTCAAGCGGTCGAGCGCAGGATTCGGGCGATGACTCCTCATCCGGGGGCCTGGACCATGATCGCCGACCTGAGGTTCAAGTTGGGACCGGTGACGATCGACGTCGATTCCGAGGACGTTTTGGAGCCGGGCGAGATCCGTGCCGCCCGCGACGGTGTTCGGGTGGGTACCGGGTCGCGCCCTGTTGTGCTGGACCGGATCCAGCCACCAGGCAAGAAGCCGATGGTCGCCGCCGACTGGGCCCGCGGTGCCCGGCTGGCCGACGGGGAACGCGCGCGATGACCCGACCTGGCAAGCGGCGCCCGGCCAAGCGCAAAGAACTCGACCCGGCCCGGCGGGCAGCCTTCGACGTTCTGCGGGCAGTCTCCGAGCGCGATGCTTACGCCAACCTTGCATTGCCGGCGATCCTGCGGGAGCGTGGGATCTCCGGGCGCGACGCAGCTTTCGCCACGGAACTGACCTATGGCACCTGCCGTACTCGTGGGCTGCTCGACGCGGTCATCGTCCACGCGGCGGGCCGCCCGGCCGACAAGATCGATGCGGTGCTCTTGGACCTGCTCCGGCTGGGCAGCTACCAGCTGCTGCGAACCCGGGTCGGTCAGCACGCGGCGGTGTCAACGACCGTTGAGCAAGCCGGCATCGAATTCGATACGTCGCGAGCGGGATTCGTCAACGGTGTACTGCGCACCATCGCCGCTCGCGACGAGCGTGAATGGGTCAACGAGCTTGCGCCGCCGGCGTCGACTGATCCGATTGGAAATTTGGCGTTCGCCCACGCCCATCCACGATGGATCGCGCAGGCTTTCGCCGATGCGCTCGGCGCCGATGCAGGGGAGCTGTCGGCATTGCTGGCCAGCGACGACGCCCGCCCCGATGTCCATCTTGCAGCCCGGCCGAATACGTTGACCGCGGCCGAGCTGGCCGCTGAGGTCCACGGCACAGTCGGCCGATATTCGCCCTACGCGGTGTATCTGGCCGGCGGTGACCCCGGGTTGCTCGCGCCCGTCCGCGACGGCACGGCGCTGGTCCAAGACGAGGGAAGCCAGCTGGTGGCTCGGGCGTTGACCCTGGCGCCCCTGGACGGGATCGACGGCGGGCGATGGCTGGACCTGTGTGCCGGCCCGGGTGGCAAGACGGCGCTGCTCGCGGCGATCGGCCAGGCCGGCGGTGCCACGGGCGGTATCAGCGGCATCGGTGTCACTGCAGTAGAACCGGCACCGCACCGCGCCGATCTTGTCGCACAGAACACAGTGGGCCTGCCGGTTGATGTGGTGTGCGTCGACGGCCGCGAATCGGGGCTGGGGCGCGGCTTCGACCGGGTGCTCGTTGATGCGCCCTGCACCGGCCTGGGAGCGCTGCGACGCCGGCCCGAGGCGCGGTGGCGGCGCCAGCCCGGCGATGTGCCGCAACTGGGAAAGCTGCAGCGAGAACTGCTGGCATCCGCAATCGGGTTGACCAGACCAGGCGGTGTGGTGCTGTATGCGACCTGTTCGCCGCACCTGGTCGAGACAATTGGGGTGGTCGCCGATGCACTGCGCCGGCACCCTGTTGCCGCGATCGACGCCCGGCCGCTATTCGAACCGGCCGACAAACTCGGCCCCGGCCCGTACGTCCAACTCTGGCCACACCGGCACGGTACCGACGCGATGTTCGCCGCCGCGCTGCAAGTACGCTGACCTCCATGCGTGCCGCGCCGGAAACTGGTTCAGTCCCGCTGATCGCTCCCTCCATTCTGGCCGCTGACTTCGCTCGGTTGGCTGAGGAGACCGCAGCGGTGCGGGGCGCCGACTGGCTGCACGTCGACGTCATGGATAACCATTTTGTTCCTAACCTCACGCTGGGTCTTCCGGTCGTGGAATCGCTGCTGAAGGTCACTGATATTCCGATGGATTGTCATTTGATGATTGACGATCCCCAGCGCTGGGCTCCTCCCTATGCAGAAGCAGGCGCGTACAACGTGACAATCCACGCCGAGGCTACTGACAACCCGGTGGGTGTCGCCCGCGACATTCGAGCCGCCGGCGCCAAGGCGGGGTTGGCGATCAAGCCGGGCACCCCGCTGGAGCCGTACCTGGAGATACTGCCGGAATTCGACACCGCGCTGATCATGTCGGTGGAACCTGGTTTCGGCGGCCAGAAGTTCATCCCTGAGGTGCTGCCCAAGGTTGCGATCCTGCGTCGGCTCATCGAATCGGGCGAGCTGACCGTCGTTGTCGAGATCGACGGTGGCATCAACGATGACACCATCGAGCAGGCCGCCGAGGCCGGCGTCGACTGCTTCGTTGCCGGCTCGGCTGTCTACAGTGCTGGCGATCCCGCCGCTGCTGTGGCAGCCCTGCGCAGGCAGGCAGCGGATGCTTCCCCCCATCTGGCGCCATGAATCTGGACGCTGCGATGCGGGCGGCTATAGAGCATGCTGACCGGGTCAAGGGCCGTACATATCCGAATCCGCCTGTGGGCGCCGTCATCCTGGACTGCGACGGTGAGGTGGCTGGTGTCGGGACGACTTCACCGGCTGGTGGGCCGCACGCCGAGGTGCTGGCGCTGCGTCGGGCGGGTCGGCGTGCGACAGGCGGTCCGGCGGTCGTCACTCTGGAACCATGCGGGCATTTCGGAAGAACGCCGCCATGCGTGGATGCGCTTGTCGCAGCAGAGATTTCGTCCGTCGTCTATTCGGTCTCGGATCCCAACCCGATAGCCGCCGGCGGGGCGGCCCGGCTCGCCGAGGCCGGCATCACAGTCACGGCTGGTGTGTTGGCCGATGCTGTCAGCGGCGGCACGCTGCGGGAGTGGCTACACAAGCAACGTACTGGATTGCCACACGTTACTTGGAAATTCGCCACGAGCGTCGACGGACGCAGCGCTGCAGCTGATGGCACCAGCCAGTGGATCACCAGTGAGGCCGCCCGCACCGACGTACACCGCAGACGCGCGGCTGCTGATGCGATCGTGGTGGGAACGGGCACCGTCTTCGTCGACGACCCAAAGCTGACCGCGCGGTTGCCCGGCGGGGCGCTGTCTGCCGATCAGCCACTGCGTGTGGTGGTGGGCAAACGTGAAATTTCACCGGATGCAAAGGTATTGAACGACGACTCGCGCACCATGGTGATCCGCACTCATGATCCTCACGAAGTGATCAGAGCGCTGTCCGACCGCACTGATGTCTTACTGGAGGGCGGCCCGACGTTGGCCGGCGCATTCCTGCGTGCCGGTGTGATCGACCGGATCCTGGCCTACGTGGCACCAATACTACTGGGAGGACCCATCGCAGCGGTCGACGATGTCGGAGTGCTCAGTATCGCGCATGCGCAGCGGTGGCGCTTCGATTCGGTGGTACCGCTAGGTCCTGACGTACTATTGAGTCTTAAGCCCGCATAGCGGCCGGCGCCGATTGGGTTGTTATCCAATCGTTTCCGAAGATTCAGACGCTGTTTCCGTGCGCGGCGTCACACCTGTTCCCGGCCCTGCGAGGTGTATGTCGGGGTCGCAGTTTCAGTACACTCGTCCCAGAATATGGGGGACTAATGACCAGGGCGGAAATATCGCGATTGCGCCGGCGAAATGCGCACGGTGAGCACGAACAAAGGACAACGAGCATGACTGCACTGCAGGACTGGCTCAACGTCAGTCGGGTCGATCCGCACCGCATCAAGGGTGTGATCCGCGCCGCATGGCGTCGTCGGATCGCTGAAGAACGTCGGATCGCTGAAGAACGTCGGATCACCGAAGAATCCGGATCAGTCGGGGAGCCTCAGCTCATGGGCCGCGGGCGCGAGCGCTGCTGAGGCTCGCCGCCGGGCGCCAACTCCTCAGCCGCCTCGGTGTGCTCGTCGCGAGAAGCTATGAGAAGACCGAGCACAGCACCCACCGCGCACACCACCGCGGTGATCGTGAAGATCTCGGCGTACTGCATAACGTAGGCCTCGCGGATTCGTGCGGCCTCAGCTGACAGCCGTTCGGCGAGTGTATTGCCCTCGGTGGTCACGGGCAGGTTGGCCAGGTGCTGGTTGAACCGGTAGAGACCCCATGCGCTCAGCGCCGCGATGCCGATCAGCATGCCGATCATGCGGGCCACCACCACCGCCGCTGAGGCGATGCCGTGCTGGGCGGCCGGTACCACCCGCAGCGTCGCAGACGTCAGTGGGCCGATGACCAGTCCGAGACCGAGGCCTGCGATCGCCAGGTCGGTGTCCATCGCGGGCAGGGTGAACAGGCCGAAGTCGTGGCGCGCGGCCAACAGGTCGACCGGCCACTGCGAGATCAGCAGATAACCCCCAGCGGCGATGAGCAGGCCGGCGAACGTGATGATCCGGTCCCCGATGCGGGTGGCCAGCCAACCGCCGAGCAAAGCGCCAATCGGTAAAGCGACCAGAAAGCGCAGCAGCAGGAAGGCAGATTGGTATTGGTCCTGGCCGAGGACGCCCTGGCCGAACAGCTCGACATTGACCAGTGTCACCATCAACGCCGCCCCGGCGGCCAGCGACGCGCCCAGTGCCGCCAGGAACGGCCGGAAGCGCACCCCCGCCGGTTCCAGCAGCCGCGTGCGGGCGAACTTCTCCCAGACGAAAAACATGACGGTCGCCACGGCGGCGGCAATCAACATCGGTGGGCCCCAACTGGGCAGCACTTCCTTGCCGTCCGGCTTGGGGTTGTAGAGGCCTATCACCGCCAGGCCGAGCGCGATGGCCAGAAGTAGGCCACCGATCACGTCGACCTTCTGCGGATCGTCGGTTTCCTGCCGACTAGGCACGCTGAAGTGGATCATCACCATAGCGATCGCGGCCAGCGGTACGTTGACCCAGAAAACGGACTGCCAATGGTGGAACAGCCACACCAGGGAGATGCCGTAGATCGGGCCCAGTACGCTGCCCAATTCCTGGGCCGCACCCACACCGCCAAGGACGGCCGCGCGATTTCGGGCGGCCCAAAGGTCGGCGGCCAGGGCCAATGTCACCGGCAGCAGGGCGCCGCTGGCAGTGCCTTGGATGACACGGCCGAGGACTAACACGGTGAGATCGGTCGACAGCGCCGTGATCACCGACCCGACGGCGAATCCGGCCAGGCTGACCTGTATCAGCATCTTGCGGCCGAACCGGTCTGAGGCCCGGCCCAGCAGCGGCATCGCCGCGATGTAGCCGAGCAGGTAGCCGGTGATAATCGGGGTCACCCGCTGGATCTGATTCACGCCGATGCCGACGTCGGCCATGATGTCGGTCATGATCGTCACGACGACGTAGGTGTCGAGGGCGCCCAACACCACCGCGAGACTGCCCGCGCTGATCGCGGTTCGGCGGCTGGTCCGGCCCGAATTCACTGCCGGCGTGGACGTCGACACGGTGACTGAATGCCGACCCTGCATCACGCCGCGGGTTTGTCGACGGTCACCGGCTCGCCCCACTTCGACAGGGTCATCGTGACGCTGTTGCCGGGGCTGGGCTCCAAGCGGGCCTGCATCAGCTCGTGGTCACCGTCCTCGCCGATCCAGGCGGTACCCGGCACCGGGCCAGTCGCCTCGATCTGCGGGGCGATCTTGTTGACCGCGTCTGCAGAGACAGTGCCGCTGATACGCACTGTCTCAGTGCCCTCCACCTCTTCGCGGCCGTCGGCGGTAGCGTCTGAGAAGTTCGCCAGCACGTTTGCCAGTCCGACGTCGGGACTCAGGATCGCCGCGACGTCGTAGATCTCGGAAGCGGGTCCGAAATCCGACAGCCGGCCTCCTGCGGTGATCGCCGCATAGAGGTCGCCGTCGGCGACGACAAACTCGACATCTTGGAGCCGCTGGCCCAAAAACACGATGTCGGCCGTGCCCTTGGCGGCCACGGCTGGGGTCTGGGTGAGATCGCCGACGAGGGACTCCACCGGCAGCTCGGCGATCTTTCCCTGCACGGCGAGCTTGAGGTGTGCGCTGGTCTGGTCCTTGGTAGTTTCGCGCGACTCTTTCAACAGGGTGGCTGCGTCGGGGAGTGCCTTGCCGGAATCCTTCGACGAGTCCGAGCATCCTGCAACAAGGGCGACGGTGGCGACAAGGGCGACAAGCGCGGCGAAGATCGCCAGGAGGCGGGACTGCATGCCTGCATCGTAGTGGGTGCACGTGCTGTCCGGGCCCGGGGTGAAGCCCACGTCCTGCCACGGGTAGTTGCTCCAGGCCGGCCTCTAAGCTGGCACTGTGTTCACCGGAATCGTCGAAGAGCTGGGTGAAGTGGTCGGCCGGGAGAACCTCGGGGATTCGGTCCGACTTGTCATCCGCGGGCCGATCGTCACCTCCGACGCCGGGCATGGGCACTCCATCGCGGTCAACGGCGTATGCCTGACCGTGGTCGACGTGCTGGCCGACGGTACGTTCTCGGCCGACGTCATGGACGAGACGCTGAGCCGGTCGAGCCTGCGAGCTATCGACGTCGGAACCCGGGTGAACCTAGAACGGGCCGCGGCGCTGCAGAGCCGGCTCGGCGGGCACATCGTGCAGGGGCACGTCGACGGGACCGGCAACCTCATCTCCCGGTCGACCTCAGAACACTGGACCGTGGTGCGAATCACACTACCTGCGGCGTTGTCCCGCTACGTCGTAGAGAAGGGTTCGATCACCGTCGACGGGGTATCGCTGACCGTGAGCGGACTGGGCCCAGACTGGTTCGAGGTTTCGTTGATCCCGACGACGCTGGATCTGACCACGCTCGGTCGTGCCGAGGCGGGTGCGCCGGTGAACCTTGAGGTTGACGTGATCGCGAAATATGTTGAACGGCTGCTCGCGTCGAATCATCTTTCTACCAGCGGTTCTGCTGGACAGGTTGAAGATATCACGTAAGCACAGCGCTGTATGTCAAGATAACTGGGTGCCGGATCTTGCCGCCTTACTGTCCTCGTGGTAACTCGCGCTGCGGGCCGAACGAAAATCCCCGGCGACCATCGCGAGCTACAGCGAGGGGGTGCGCGGCTTCCTCCGCTGGTGCACTCAGACCGGCACGCCCGCCGAACTCAGCAACGTCCAGGCATTCACCGCCTAATCGCTGGCGGGATGGCGACTTCAGTCGCCCTTCGCGGTGAGTACAACGACGGGCGTGTTCTCGCTGAGGAATACCTTCGCTCGCACCCTCTGAGAAGCAAATGCGCTGTTCAGGGCCTCGCTGCTTAGAAACGGTCCTTGTGGCAATTCACTAGTGAGGGATGCCCAAACATTCGGGCGTTTCGTCGTGGATTGAGGAGCGAACTCTTGCCTAAGTCGATTGGCGGCTTCGGGACGGAGCTGCACAACCGCGTCGATCCAGTACACCGACGGTCCGGGAACTCGGCTGTCACCCATGTTGCCGCTGACCCATGATGCCGATACGGGGTCACCCATTGCGGGGAAACGCTTCGTCAGTGGCTCAAGATCATGCCGAACCGAGCTGGCGTCGTTCTTTTGCGCTGGAGTTCCCAAAGCGTGCTCCCTTTCGCCCTTGACTGACGGTTGATGGGCGCATCCGGTTGCGAACACTACTGATAATCCCATCAGCACAGCGGCGGCTGAGCGGCGGCGAGCCTCACGGCCAGCCCACCCGCCCCGTTTCGCGGTTATTTGACGGCCATTGCGGGAAGAAGCTGCTGCCCCTGCCATCGATGCGATCCTCCCGTCCTGGGTTGAACTGCGGCGTCCCCGATTCAATAGTTGGTGCATCGCCCAGCTCCCACGTGATTGTCCTGGTCAATGAGCCAGAGGAATCAAACGGCTTGGCCCAGCCAAGTTCGGTGAACCGACCATTGACGTTGTCCGGGATTCCGGTAGTGACGTCGGCGTCACCACGATTGAAGTTGTAGTGGTCTTCAGCATGCACGGTGACCTCCATAGTCACCGTGTTGCCATCTACACGAACATCTGCGCTGCTCCATTGCTGATATCCGCCGATGGCCTTCTGCCAATTTTCGGTCTCGGGGTATTCCGGGCTGGCTACGGCGTCTCCGGTCATGGAGAAAGACTCGTTGCCAGCACGAACGAACCCTTCGGCTGCGCGCTGTGCCCGGGCAATCTCGGCCTGGACGTTCGCGCGGATGGCACTGTCTTCGCGAAAGGCTTCTTCGTAATCGAAGACGATTGGCTTGCCATCGTTGTCCCAATAGTGTTCGTACATCGCGGTCGCGTCATCCAGGTCTGGACGCAGTGCTCGCGCGCCTGCCAGCTTGGCTTGCCATTTGGCGCGATCGATCCAGTCGTCCAATCCGGGGCTTCGGGATCCGTATTCGAAGTCTTCGTCCCATTCAATTTTCGGCTTGGTTGGTGGGCCGAGGACGAAACCATCTTGGGATTGTCCGGTGTCTGTGCCGGTCTCGTTGCCTTCACCCACGTTGTCGAGGGCTTGAATGTCGTTGTCGGTGCTGTCGGTGGGTGTTTCGTCGAAGCTGGTTTCGTGTAGCGGGGCGGTGATGGTGGTGATTTTGGTGGCGACTTCCTGATCCAGAACGCTCAATGCTGTAGCGCGGGTGGCGATGTCGGCGGCCAGTTCTTCAGCTTGTGTTTGACGTCCACCTCTAAGCAGCGACGCTAGCGGGGTGGGGTCTGACACTGAGAGGTCTTCCCCGACAGTGAATCCGGCGGCTTGGGCTGCTTCGATTGCGGTCAGTGCGTTGCGTTGGGCGTACTGCAGGTTCGAGGCTCCCCAGCGGGCTGTCGAGCTGGCCTCACGCAGAACTTCAGCCAGTCCACGTACTTTCACCAAATCGGCGAAGGTGCGTTGCTGGGCGGCTTCGGCAGCCTCGCCCTCCCACACGGTCCCACCGGGATTTAGCGACCCGCGATGGATGGATTCAAAGGAGTCCTCCCACAACTGCGCGGTCGAACTCCACCGCTGGGCAGCCTCTTCTAAATGCTCGACGTCCCAGCTCTGAATTTGAGACAAACTCAGGGAGGCCGCCGCACCTATAGCGGGCATCTACACCACCGGGGGGACCGCTACCGCCGCGATACGTTGTGCGGAGTTCTGATCAGTGCCGGCATAGCGGGCAGCTGCGCTGTTTACCTTGCCCCCGGTGGTATGCGCCCGGGCCTTTAAGGCGCCGACCGTGGCATCGACACCGGCATCGGCGGCCTGCGCCGCCGCCGCTGTGCGTTGGCCCGCCGGCCCACCTGTGGCGGGCACCACCCCGCCCGCCAACTGACCCGCAACGGTCTGACAGTGGGCAGCCCACACCTGCAACCCCGCATCATCAACCCGCACCGTGGCCACCTTGAAAGTGTATCCACGCTCAGGCCGCTCCCCGTTCCTTCGCCCCTGGATCGCCTACCTGGATACGTCGCGGTCAGTTCGCCGTCGCCGGTGAAGCGCACCCCAACGGGGTAGGGGGGCGGCTTTGGATCGTGAAAGGCGTAAGCCCAGGCGGGACCGCCAATGAAAGTTCGCTTCCCTCCGCAGGAAACGTGTGCAACGGATAGTTGCGCTTCTCGACGGCCTGCCCTCACCTAAAGATGCTGTTCAATGCCATATTGTATGGCCCCGGCCCCGGCCCCGGCCCCGTACCCCTCAGAAGTCGTGCGCCGCGGTTGTTTACTCGCCCTGGAGACAGGTCACGGGGAGTCTGGGGGGAAAAATAGGAACCCGTCGAAAATGGCTTGGCTGTCGCGCTGATAGATGGGATTGTCAGGTTCGGTGGTCCCCACAAACAGCGCGGCTATATACGTCTCGTTCTCGGCTTCGGCTACCACCATCAGCAGCTTGGTGAACACCGAGTAGCTCATGCCCTCCATCGTCGTGGTGTATTCGCCGATTTCGGCCGGCTGCCCGCACACAGTGGCAGCGTTCGATTCGGACTGCACCTCGTTGAAACCCATATTGATCAACTCGGATCTTGCGTCATCAAATATCGATTGCGCCGGGCGGTGGCCCGGCTCCGACCTCAGCACGACGACAGCGTTGGGAGCGGTCTCGTTGGCGGTCAGGGCTGGGTTGGCTAGTTCGAACCGAGCGCTCTGGTCGCCCTCGTCGATTGGGACAACCTCCCACCCGGGAGGTTTGGGGATTTGCATTATGGGTTCGCCCGGTGTGCGTCGGGGGATACCGACCAACGGGTAACTGACTTTATGGCAACCCGCCGCCGTGCTGAGCGCCACAGCCGTGGGGGCGTCGCCGACTGACGGGGTCGAGGAGTTGTTGGAGTTCGCGCACCCTGCGGCCGCAAGACCCAACACGACAGAGGCGGCGGCGGTGAGGCGGTATCCCCAGCCGCGGCCGCGAGGATCGCGCACTGCTGGTGTGGTTGTCATGACGCCCAGTGTGTCGATGGGGCCGGGGTAGAGCAATTCGAGCCGATCTTGACTTCGACCCTGTTGGCGGTCCTAACTCTGGCTAGTTGGCGGCCAGTTGGCATTGTCACACTTCGCTGAGGAGGCGGCCGGGCCGCGTAACGGGCCGTGCGCGGTTCCTCGGGGCCCTTCCCGGGCCCGGCCGCCTCAACTCAGCATGTCCGCGCGGAAACCTCCTTCTACAGAACCTCGCTGCGGGCATCTCTTCTCTTGTTGCTGAACTCGATGCTTCGCCGGGTGCCTGGGCGCAGCCTGGGGGCACCCGCAAAACTCGCCGTGAAACCGATCGGCCGCGAGGTGGCGGTCCACATCCGCGCAGGTCGAGCATATTTCGCACCCGCAATGCCCCCAATGCCCCCAGGCTGACCTTGGTCTTTGCAGGTCAGGCTTGGCGTTCGGTCGTGCCTGGTCGCGACGTATGTCGAGCGGCTGGTGGAAGCCGACAACCGCTGGACTCCCACCGGCCCCAAGCCTCGACCTGGACCTGCCCGCTCCGGCGGGAAACAACCGGCTTTCGCTGGTGGTTCATACTGAAAAGGCGTTGACTTAGTTGTTCCATGGAGTTTCGTGGTTAAGTCCCTGGAACTGGCAAGGGTGGTGAAGATGACGAGGCTGGATTCGGTCGAGCGGGCTGTGGCCGACATCGGCGCAGGCAAGGCCGTGGTCGTCATCGACGACGAGGACCGTGAGAATGAAGGCGACCTCATCTTCGCCGCCGAGAAGGCCACTCCCGAACTTGTCGCGTTCATGGTCCGCTACACCTCGGGCTACTTGTGCGTGCCGCTCGACGGCGATGTCTGCGACCGGCTCGGCCTGCTGCCGATGTATGCGGTCAACCAGGACAAGCATGGCACCGCCTACACCGTTACCGTCGATGCGAAAAAGGGTGTCGGAACGGGTATTTCGGCATCTGACCGCTCAACGACGATGCGGCTGTTGGCAGATCCGGCCAGCACCGCCGACGAGTTCACCAGGCCGGGTCACGTGGTGCCGCTGCGTGCCAAGGACGGTGGCGTGCTGCGTCGTCCCGGTCACACCGAGGCTGCGGTCGATTTAGCCCGTCTGGCGGGTCTGCAGCCCGCGGGGGCGATCTGCGAGATCGTCAGCCAAAAGGACGAAGGGGATATGGCGCAGACCGATGAGCTGCGGATATTCGCAGACGAGCACGGTCTGGCCCTGATCTCGATCGCCGATCTCATCGAGTGGCGGCGCAAGCATGAGAAGCAGATCGAGCGTGTTGCCGAAGCCCGCATCCCCACCCGTCACGGTGAGTTCCGGGCGGTTGGATTCACGAGCATCTATGACGAGGTCGAGCACGTAGCTCTGGCCCGCGGCGACATCGCCGGCCCCCGGGGCGATGGCCATGACGTACTGGTGCGGGTGCACTCCGAATGCCTGACCGGTGATGTGTTCGGTTCGCGGCGTTGCGACTGT
>JAHZKD010000168.1 GCA_022600605.1 Actinomycetes bacterium | reverse complement strand
GGTCCCAAACTCTCGGTTTGCTCGTTGCCGACCCATTCCGCCAATGCGTCAATGTCGTTGTAGGAGGACATGTTCGCCGGCACTACCCACAACTGCGCACCGAAGCGGGCGTTGTCGCGGTAGAGATTTCGGTAGAACCCGAGCCTGCTGTCGTCGAGGTTGGATGTCGTCGCGACGACGGTTGCCCCGCCTTCGAGTAGCTGCGCCACCACCGAGGACGCAATCGAATCCTTCGAGGCGCCGGTAACAACGGCGACCTCGTCGGTGTAGCGGCCCTTGCCCGGGTTCTCCGCACCCGCTGCGGCCCGGGCGTAGAGAGATGCGTGGATGGCTAGGCCTGCGGCCAGCGCCTTGCTCTGCCAATAGGTGGCCTGGACGCCAACCACGTGTCCGGCACCCTCGAATCGCTCGGCAAGGTCAACCCACTCAGACTCGACGTCGCCCTCGTCCATCAGCCAGATCTTGGCCAGGTCCTCACGCGCGCTGGCCCACCGGTCGTCCAACAGCACCGCTTTGCGGCTGTCGAACGCCGGAGCGACCAAACGTGGCCACTCCGAACCGAGTTCGGCGGTGACCAGGTCAATGAGCTCCGCGCCGGCTGACGGCTCGGGGGTGACAACGGCAGTGCCATGTCCTAGCTGATCGAGGACCGCACGTGCGGCCGAAGCGAGGACACCGTCGGGTCCGGTCACCTGCTCGGCGAATTCAGTCAGTGCGGCGGAGTCCACGACTCCGCCGGCGGCATCACCGGCCGACGGCAGTGACACCGGGATGCCAAGACGGGCGCCTACCGCGGCCACCGCGGCATCGATCGCCCTGTCGACGCTTGGTGCGTCGCCGAGTGCACCGTCGTGCAGACCACCCAGCGCCCCGCCACGCACGCTAGATCCCTCACGGGTGCCCAGCGCGACCTCGACGGTGACGTGCTTGGCCCAGCCGTTTCCGAGCTCCCAGGTCTTGTTGACCCGCTCAGTGATGTAGCCGGGACGCTTACCGGACGGGCCAAGAGCCGTGCGCAGCTGATCGTTGATCGAGTCCGAAAGGACCGGGCCGAACGGTTTGTAAGTCCGCGCTAGCTTGGTGACCTGCGACTTCAGGCCGGCCAAATCCGCCTCGGCGGCGCCGTCGATGGCTCCGAGGTTCAGCTCGGACCCGAGATCGACCAGCATCTGGTTGCGCCGCGACGACGCACCGTCGGTGATGGACTCGATGGAGTCCAGCGGCTCGATTTGATCGATGCGGATCTTGGCCGAGAGCGCAATCAGCGCCATGGTGGCATCGGATGCGTCGAACCCGAGATCGTCGGGGCGCGCAGCGCCGCTGGGCGCGGCGGGTGACGCAGGAGCTACCGGCGCAGCCTCCGCCGGAGCGGCCTCGACCGAGGCGTCGTCAAGCACTGCAGCGGTGTCTTCCTCGAAGTCCGGCTCCGGGTCGGTGTCGGTGGCGAAAAGCACGGCGGCGTCACGTTCGACGTTGAGCACCTCGGTGGTGTTGTGCGAGTACTCCGGCAGCTTGAGTGTGTTGGTGGCCAACCCAGCGACCGTGGGAGCAGACTTCACGCCGATCTCGACGAACCGCTCGACACCGAGCCCGCCGGCGGCGGCCTCGATGAAGAGCAGGTCCTGGGTCTCGATCCAACGCACAGGGCTGGCGAACTGCCAGGCCAGCAGCTCGATGACGATCTTGCGACACAACTCCCGCGGCTTCTCGTTCCGCCAGGTGTCGTAGTCGGCGAGGATCTCGTCGAGCGGTTCGGCCGGCACCAGGTCGCGGATCTCCTCGATGAAGTCGCGGTCCAGGGTGAAGGGCCTGGGCACCAGGTTGGGGATGTACTTTCCGACGAGCAGCGCCGGGTCGGCATCGCGGGGCATGACCCGCTCCAGCGAGCGCCGGAAGTCAGCGACGCCGATCCTCAGCACCGAGGAGTGGAACGGCACGTCGATACCGGGCACCATGATGAACGACCGCTTGCCGCCACTGATTTCGCGAAGCCGCTCGACCTCGTCCTCCAGCGCCTCCAGGCCCCGCACTGTTCCGGCGATCGCATACTGCGAGCCACGCAGGTTGTAGTTCACGATCTGTAGGAACTCTCCGGAATTCGCCGCAATCTGATCAACGAAGCCGGGCACGTCCTCGTCGTCAAGATCGATCTGGGACGGGCGGATCGCTGCGAGCCGATAGTTGGAGCGACCCGCAGCATCGCGAGGCACGATGTCGTGCATCTTGGATCCGCGATGGAACACGACCTCGAGCAGCGCCTCGAGCGGATACACCCCGCTCACGCAGGCCAGCGCCGTGTACTCGCCGACGGAGTGACCACAGGCCATGGCGCCCTCGACGAATGCGCCCTGCTCGCGCATCTCGGCGACCTGGGCAGCGGCCACCGTCGCCATCGCGACCTGGGTGAACTGCGTGAGGTAGAGCACCCCCTCGGGGTGGTGGTAATGCACGCCGGAAGCGATGAGGCTGGTCGGGTTGTCACGCACCACGTGCAGCACCGAGAAGCCGAGGGTTTCGCAGGTGAACTTGTCGGCGGAGTCCCAGACCTTGCGCGCGGCCTTGGACCGCGAACGCACCTCCATGCCCATCCCTTTTGACTGAATGCCCTGACCGGGGAACGCGTAGACGGTCTTGGGCGCGGCCAGCTGCGCGGTCGCCGACATCACGAGTTCCGAGCCCACCCGAGCAGCTACTTCGATGATCTCCGCGCCGCGGTCAATGCCGACGCGGTCCACTCGGAATTCGACCTCATCGCCAGGCAGCACCATTCCCAGGAAGCGGGAGGTCCACCCCACCAGGCGGGGCGGCGGCGTGGCGCGGCCGTCGGTGGCGGTGACCGCATGCTGAGCCGCAGCCGAAAGCCACATGCCGTGCACGATCGGAGTTTCGAGCCCGGCGAGCAGCGCCGCCGCCCGGTCGGTGTGAATGGGGTTGTGGTCACCCGAGACGACCGCGAACGCGCTCATGTCTACCGGTGCGGTGACGGCGACGTCGCGGCGCCGCCGCCGTGGCGTATCGGTGGCGTTGTCGGTGATGGCACCACCGGCCCGCGGCGGATCGGTCAGTTCGCTCGGACCGGTCCGACCTCGGATGGCGAAACGCTCCTGCAGGGTGGCCAACACCGCTGATACGCCGGCATCGCCGCCATCGCCGGCCACGCCGGCATCGCCAGCATCGTCGCTATCGTCGATCCCCGCCTCGCTGATCGTGACGGCGACCGGGACCACACGGCCGACGTCGGTGTCGGTGGCCGCCGACACGGTTGCGGTGACGGTCAATGTGGACTTGGTTGTCGGCATCGCCCGTAACAGATGTGCGGCGTGGTCAAGGTGCACCAGACTCAGCAGACCTTCCACGACGGGGAAGCCGTCGCCGGTAAGCCCCGACCCGACCGCCGAGAAGACCGCTGGCCAGCACAGCCCGACCAGCGCGTCCGGCACCAGCGTGAGCCCGGGCGCCAGGGGCGCGCCGAAGGTCGCGGTGACGCCGGTGTGATCGGCCACCTTCTCTGGATCCCATTCGACGGTGACCGTCGCTGTGCCGTTCTCGACCCGCGGAAGCGCATCCGGGCCGTCGACGCCGGCGGCGATGGCCAGTACCGCGCGCATTGCCGTCGATGCGTCCTCGACGGTGACGATCGGCATGCCCCCATCGACCGTGCAGGGCGGCAGCGTGAAGCGGATGTCGATCCAGATGTCGGAGAGCGGGACGCTCAGAACGACGGAGACATCGCCAGAGACATCCCCGGATCGTGCTGATCCTGCCCGCCGGGTTCCGTCGCCGGCCAGCTCCAACCGGGCACCAGTGGACGGGTGGGTGGCGCTGGGCTTTCCGGGCACGTCGTTGACCTGCCACTCGCCCGGCTCACCAATGCGGTGCACGGGGTTGATCGCGGTGCGTCCCGCCCAGAGCACGTCGGGGGCATCGAGGACGACGGCGAGCGGTCCGGTGATGTCGGCGCGGGCTTGGCGGCGAGACAGCACGGGGACCGGCGTGGCCCCGGAGGCCAGCACTCGATCGGTGATCTCCTGCTCGAAGCGGTCCAGCAGCTCGCCAACCGGCTCGTCCACCCGGGTGATTCCGGCGACGGCCTGGGTGCCCGGGATGATGCACACCTCGTCGGCGCTGTAGCGAGCGTCGTGGGCCTGCCAGAGGGAGTCGCTGCGCCACCAGCGCCTGACGTCCTTGTCGATGACCGGAACGAAGTTCACCGGTTTGCCGGCTGTTTTGCACAGCGTGACGAAGAAGGGAATGTCTGCGGGATGCAATTTGATCGACTCGGCGTCGGGGTAGCGGTCAAGCAGGCACGCTATCGCCTGCTGCGGATTATCAAGCAGCTCGTGATGTTGCGAGTTCAACTCTGATCCGGCATCTGATCGGGCACTGAAGAGCGACTCGATAGGACCGAAGTCCTTCTCGTGCACGCGCGACTCGGTGCGCTTGAGCATCTCTTCGAAGCGATCGCGCCAGGTGTCGGCAAGCCAGGGGCTGCCGGGCGCGGCGGTATCGGCGGTCGTATCGCCCGCGCCAATAGTCAGCTCGACGTAGCGCTGCAGCCACTGCAGATAGGTCATTTCGTCGAGGTCGCCAAAATAGGGCTTGGCGGTTTTGGCCATCGCGGCGATGATCTCGTCGCGGCGCTCATCGACGGCCTCGGCATCGCCGGCGACGTCATCGAGTAGCCGGCCGCAGCGCGAGGCGGTGTTGTCGATCTCGTGGATGTCGGCGCCGAGCTGGCTGCGACCGCTGGCCATGCCGTTGATGGCCTTGCCGGCTCCGACCCAGGTTTCGGTACCGGTGGTCTCGACGAGCATCTGCTTGACCGCTGGGCTTGTAGTCGCTTCCTTGGCCGCCATCGCGGCGGTGCCGACAAGAATGCCGTCCACCGGCATCGACGGGAAGCCGTAGTCCTTGGCCCAGTCCCCGGAGAGGTAGTCGGCCGCCCGCTCGGGGGTACCGATGCCGCCGCCCACGCAGAGGGTGACGTTGGTGTGCTTTCGCAGGTCCCCGTAAGTCGCTAGGAGCAGGTCATCGAGGTCCTCCCACGAGTGGTGCCCGCCGGCGCGGCCGCCCTCGACGTGGACGATGACTTCTCTGTCGGGTACCTCGGTCGCTATCTTGATGACGGATTTGATCTGGTCGATGGTGCCCGGCTTGAACACCACGTTGCTGATGCCGACGGTGTTGAGCTCCTCGATCAGCTCGACGGCTTCTTCGAGGTCCGGGATGCCGGCGGTGACAACTACCCCGTCTATGGGTGCCCCGGACTGCCGGGCTTTTTGCACCAGCCGCTTGCCCCCCACCTGCAGCTTCCATAGGTAAGGATCGAGGAACAGGGAGTTGAACTGGACCGCGCGCCCGGGCTCCAAGAGCTTGACCAACTCTTCGATGCGCCCTTCGAGGATCTCCTCGGTTACCTGGCCGCCGCCAGCCAGCTCAGCCCAGTGCCCGGCATTGGCCGCCGCGGCGACGATCTTGGCGTCGACTGTCGTCGGGGTCATACCTGCCAGCAGGATCGGCGACCGTCCGGTGAGCCGGGTGAACTTGGTCGACACTTTGACCGAACCGTCGGGCAGCTCGATGGCCGAGGGCGCGTAGTTGGACCAGGCCGGGGCAACCACCGGGGCGGCGCCCACGGTGAACAGGCTGCGCTGGCCGGCCCGGGTGGCGGCGGGCACGATGCCGATTCCCAGCCCCCGAATCACTGGTGCGGTCAACCGGGTCACGGTATCGCTGGGACCCAGGTCGATGATCCATCTGGCCCCCGCAGCTGCCAGGCCCTCGACCTCCGTGACCCAGTCGACCGGATTGACGAAGATGACCTCGCTGAGGCGGCCCGCCAGTTCTGAGTCCAGGCCAGCGCGCGACGCCCATTCGCGGACGAGGTCGACCCCGCCGACCAACCGCGGTGAGTGGAACCCGACCTCGACACTGACCTGGCTGAACACCGGCGCGAAGATGGCGCCGCCGCGGGTCTTGTTCTTGCGCTCGGCCTCCTCCTTCTCGGTGACCTTCTGGCAGTACAGCTCGAAACGGGCCAGCTGCTCGGGGGTTCCGGTGATGACCACCGAGCGCCTGCCATTGCGAATGGACAGAGCGGGTGGCAACACGGTGCGTACGTCTTCGGCAAACCTGTCGAGGAGCCCGGCCAACCGGGCGGGATCGACGTTGGTGACAGACACCATGGGTGATTTGTCGCCCCGCCCGACCATGCCGCAGCGACGCGAGATGAGCGATCCCCCGGCACCGATCAACTGACCGATGGCGAGTAATTCGACGTCGCGGGTCCCGTGCGATTTGAGCGACTCCACAGCGGTCACACCCTGCGAATGGCCTGCGATGGCGACCGGAGGATGACCTTCTAGGTCGAGGCCCTGGCGTTTGAGCGCGCGCATGGCTGCCATCTGAGTAAGCAGAATGCCGGGCCCTGAAATGGCGGCGCTGGTCAGATCCTTCTCGGCGGGCAGCTGCTCGTCGGCAGCCAGAGCACGGACCCACTTCATGGGTTCGAAGCCGATCGGACGCACCACCACCAGCTCGCGCGCCAGCGGTTCCAGCAGCAGCTCGGCCTCGCCGACCAACGCGGTGATCTCAGACTCGATCCCCGCCGAGTTGACCAACTCCTCCAGGTTCTCCAGCCAAGAAGCGCCCTGGCCGCCAAAAGCCACGGCGTACGGTTCTCCGGCATGCAGTCGATCGACGAGTGCGTGCGCGCCAGCTAGCGGTTCCGGGATTTCGCCGTTCCCGGCTGTGGTGTCGGCGCGGTGCTGGTCGTTGATCGTCACGTGGGTTGTCTCCTCGGTCCCTCGTCGCGGTGTGTCGCGCTTAACCTTGTCGTCTCGGGCTGGTGGTGGCTCGATCTCCGTGCTGGCCTGTACTCCCGTTGGGTCCATGGCGTTTCTGCGTTGAAACGGCCGGTTCTCGTCCGCGACCTCAGCATCCCCAACCGGGCCACGGTGGACACTCCAGCTGCACTAAGAGTGTCATAAGAGATTGCATCATTTTCACGCCCGGAATCGTTACTGGCCAGTTCTACGCACGGGTAACAGAGTTTGGATTACGCGCCGTCCGCGAGGACCCAAACTGTTCTCGGACAAACGTCCTGCATGCAGGCGGTTACGGTCGAGTAGGGAAGAAGTGCAGATCACGGCACGATTGTTACACAATCGTTATTTGCAAATTTGGGCAAGCAACATGTGTCGCCCTGCAGACACAAGACTCGACAACTTGTGCGCATATGCCTTCTCACGCCTCTTTGCGATTTAGTAAAAAGTTTGCTGGAGAACCTTACTACTCGGTAAGTCTTAGTCCCACTGACCGAAGCTCGGCTTGAGAATGTGGTTGATGTCGACGCCCACTCCGGCCACCTTGCGTTTGTCGATCTCCACTTGATGCAGATGGGCTGCCGGGTGTGCGACACGCCCCGGCGAGCCCCAGTTGTGCTGCCAGAAATACGACCCGAGCCCATCCTGAAGTGCCCACTCGATGGTCTTGGAGTTGGCGTAGACGCCGACACGTTGGTGCCCGAGCACCTTCTCCCACCCGCGTAGATACGGCGCCACCTGTCGTTTGTACTGGTCGAAAGTGGGATTGTCGTCGATCGATGTATAGATGGGCGCACCGACCGGACCACCCGCCGCAGTGTGCAATTGCCAGCCCCGCTGGGCGTGCTGAATACCCGCGGACTCGCCGGCCAGCCAGTCTGCGGTGTCCTGCTTGCCGTACTGATAGCAGGAAGCAATCTTCAGCCCGCCCTGGTACAGATCGCGCGCCTCGGCCAATTCGATCGGCTTGCCGAGCATCCAATCGCCGCCCGGGCGGCGATCCGACACATACCGGATAGCCCCAAGCGCACCCGAGGCCCGGATATCCGCGGCTTTGATCACACCGGCGGCATAGTCGAGCAGGATCCCCAGCGGCTCGGCCGACGCCCGAGGTGTTCCCGCGAGAGCGCCCATACCAACGACGGCGGGCACGGCTGCGGCGGAATACCTGAGCACATCACGCCGAGACAATGACACGGCAACAGAGTACGACAACTACATCGCATTCACCGTTAACGCCACTGGTCACAAGTGCATCAAGCTTCCCAGGGAACGCAGCGGAACGTCGTCATCGGCGAGCACCTACCCCGACGGCAATCACCTGCCCCGACGGCATACGCCTACCGCGATGGCCGGCGCCTACCGCGATACTGTTCCTTCATGGGCACTGTGGCTGGGGTGGTGCTGGCAGCCGGCCTGGGTAGCCGCGTGGGCGCCGGCGGCAACAAGGCGTACCTGACGCTGTCTGGGCGCAGCATGCTGACCTGGTCCCTAAACACCCTCGCCACGCTGCCCGACGTCGGGCGAACGATTCTCGTGTACCGAGAGGGCGAAGCCGAGCTCGCCAGGGACACCGTCGCGCGCGAACTCCCCGACACACCCGTGGAACTGGTCGAGGGCGGTAGCACCAGGCACGCATCGGAGCTCAATACGCTGCGGTATCTGGCCAACGACATCGAAACGGGTGCGGTCGACGTGGTGGCCATCCACGATGCCGCCCGGCCACTCGCCGCGCCGGAGATGTTCCGAACGGCGATCTCAGTAGCCCGCGAGTTCGGCGGGGCACTGCCATCCCTGCCCATCGTGGGACTGGCACGGGCCGCCGCAACAGGTCCACAATCGGTGGCCAACCTGGGACCATTGGTCAGAGTGCAGACGCCGCAGGCATTCCGGGCTCCTGAGCTACTGCACGCCTATCGCAGTGCCGAACGCGATGGGTTCGAAGGCACCGACACCGCATCATGCGTCGAGCGCTACACCGACATGCAGATCCACACATTCCCGGGCCGCGCCGCAAACCTCAAAGTCACCTATGCCCGCGATGTCGCAGTCGCGCAACGCCTTCTCATGGACCGGCTAAATTCTGCCGACCCACGATAAGGGCAGCGAGATAGTCGGCGTCGCCGGGCAGATCGACACTCAAAGCCTCGTCATCACCCTCGATAAAGGTCAGCGGCGTTCCTGTCGACAGGACTGCCTCGAGTTCGTCGAAGGTGCCCGATCCACTTCGTCGCACCAGCTCGGCCAGCACATCGGCGGCAAAACCACGGGGATACTGAACGGTTTGCAGCTGGGAGCGGTCTAGGGTCGCCGTCAGCAGACCTCCAGCAATCGCCTTGACGCTGTCGGTGACCGGACTGGCAGGCATCACCGCTGCCGCCCCATCGCGCAGCGATGCGATGATGCGGTCCAAAGTGCCTACCCCCACTATTGGCCACCCGATATCGTGCACCAGCACCTCGTCGCCTTCGCCGAGCTCCCGCAAACCGGCTGCCACGCACTGCACACGCTCACCGTTTGGCACCGACACCACCACCGGTATTCTCGAAAAGTTCTGCCCGGCAAGGGCTTCCCGCACAGCACCGGCGAGCGGTGCGGCGCAGGCAACCACGACATCGCATCGCTGGCCGAGAACCCGGACGACCCGGGCCAGCGGCGACACCCCAGCCACGGACGCGAACACGGCTTCGCGGCGCCCAGCGAACTCAATCGGGACCGGAAGAATAGCCGTCACCGCCACAGCGCTGAGGCTATCCCGCTACACCGGGTCGAACGACGCGATAAGCCAGGCGCCGTCGATCTTCTTCAGCCCCACCTTGACGGCGCTCGCTGCGAACGCCCCGTCAGGATTCTCGTTGCTCGTGGTGGTCTGATTGATGAACACCAGGACTTCGGCGGAATCTGGTCGGATCGCCGACACAGCAGCCCGCACGACTGAGGCCTCTGTCTTGACGGATTTCTCCCGGGCCGCCGGCGTGACGATCTGCTCGGTGAATTGCGTGTAATACGAAAGGAAGTCTCCGGTGAGCTGAGCTCTTGCCGTCGCAAAGTCTTGATCGAGGGAATCCGGGGCATAAGACAGCAACGCAATGGTCCCCCTGGACGCGGCGTCGAGCGCCACCTTCGCTGCCGCGGGGTCGGTCTGCTGATCGGGACGATATTGATTCAGGTATAGCCAGCCGGCCAATCCCGCAGATGCGATCAAGGCGCTGACCAGCAAAATAGCGCCCACATTGACGCGTAATACGCCTAGAGGTCGCCGTCGGCCGCGGGCGCCCCCTTGGACTGCCCCGCTCTC
>JAHZKD010000167.1 GCA_022600605.1 Actinomycetes bacterium | reverse complement strand
TCGGCGAGTTGGTCGATGAGTGCCGCGAGCTGGGCGGTCAGTTGGCCTTGAGTCATTCCGATCTCGCCGGACAGCCACGCGCTCAGCGTCTGCGCGACACCGCCCACCACGAAGTGTCCAGCGGCCTTGATCCGGTCGTTGGGCTCGATATGCAGGGCGACACCGGCATGCTGTCCCGACAGCAGCGCGAACAGGGCACCGGACTCTGCGCGTTTGCGCACAACTATCGGATTGGCAAGGTGGTCGCTGAACAGCAGTCGGCCGACTCGGGCGTCGTTGGAAATAGTGCGCACAATGTTGGCCATGCCCGCGCGGCTCTGCTCCCTGGCGGCGGCGGTCGCGACGGCCGCCTGGGTGGTGGTGGCGATGTCGGCGATCACCCAATCGAACACCTCCCCGACGAACACGTCTTTGTCGGCGAAGCTCTCATAGAAGTAGCGCGCTGCCAGTCCGGACTGCGAGCAAATCGCCCGGACTGTCAGGTCGGCGGGGACGACCTGCCCGCCCAGCAGGTCCAGGCCGGCTTCCAGTAGCGCGCGCCGGCGTTTCGCGATCCGCTGCGCAGCCTCTACGCCGCGGTACGGACGCACCTGGGTCATTCGTTCATATTGACACTCGGCGGGCGTGGGAGCAATATCAGGAAACATACGTTCGCACTTTTGGTGCCGTTGCGGAGAGGAGTCATCGATGACGGTGAACGGAGCGAGCGTGCTCGTCTCGCACGTCGAACGCGCCGTGAGCGAGGCAGCCCCTCCGGCGCGCTCGCCGAAATCCGGTTCCGCCGGGATGCTGGGACTTGGTCTCCTCGCCGGTCCTGCCAACGTGATTATGCAGCTTGCGCGCCCCGGTGTCGGATACGGCGTGATGGAGAGCCGCGTCGAGAGCGGTCGGATCGACCGGCACCCGATCAAAAGGGCACGTACCACTTTCACCTACCTCGCGGTGGCCACCAGCGGGACCGACGAGCAGAAAGCCGCGTTCCGCCGTGCTGTCGACAGCGCGCATGCCCAGGTGTTCTCCACCGAGTCCAGCGCGGTCAAGTACAACGCGTTCAACAAAGACCTGCAGCTGTGGGTTGGGGCATGTCTCTACAAGGGCACGGTGGATGTGCACCGGCTGCTAGTTGGGGAAATGGACGAGCAGACCGCGGATCAGGTTTACCTGCAGGGACGTTCATTGGCGACGATGCTCCAGGTACCCGAGGGCATGTGGCCGGCCGACCGGGAGGCGTTCGACCGGTACTGGCAGAAGTCTCTGGACGAGGTCCACATCGATGACGCCGTTCGCAAGTATCTGTACCCGATCGCGGCGGCTCGGCTGGGCGGGCTGTCGCTGCCCTGGCCGTTGCGGGGTATTTCGGAGGGTCTGGCGTTGTTGATCACCACGGGCTTTCTGCCACAGCGGTTTCGCGACGAGATGCGGCTGCCCTGGGACGCGGCCCGACAGCAACAGTTCGATCTGTTGATGGGCGTGTTGCGCGTCGCAAACAATATGGCGCCCAGTTTCGTGCGCCAGTTTCCATTCAACGTGCTGCTCAAGGATGTCGACTTGCGCATCCGTACTGGGCGCCCGCTGGTGTGACGGACGAACTGAATCTCCGCCGTCATAGGGATGGGAGGTGATGGCGGCAATCACGGACCGTGGCAGCGCTCAGTCGAACATGAACCCACCCATGAAACGGGTCATCCGGCGCAGGTAGTCCGGCTGACTGACGTGCAGTACATGGTTTCCGGGAAACCAGTGGAACGCGCAATGGTCCCAGTGCTTCCACAAGATCTCGGCCTGTTCCGGTGGTGCCAGCCGGTCGCCGAGGCCGGCGATGATGAGCCGTCTGTCCTTGGGGGTCAGCGGCCGATAGTTCAGCGGGGAGGAGTACATCGCCGCCCCCTCGGAGAGTTCTGTATCGGTGCCCAGGATCTTGTCCCGCAGTGCAACAACCTTGTTGGCCGGGAACCATTCGTCGACCGTCCTGTCTGGGGTGACGACCGGTACGTTGGGGATCACTGCCTGAATCCGGTTGTCGACGCTGGCGATCAACGCCGAGGTGTACCCGCCCAACGACATTCCAGTCAGCGCGACTCGATCGACACCGGTGTACTCCAGATAGTCGATGAGAGAACGGAAGTCGTGCACCGCTTGAGCCATTGCCTCGGCGAATCCGGCAAAGCCGTTTGCAAAGTATCCATATCCACTGAAAGGTGAATACTTTTCAGCGCGACTTCCATGGAATGGCAGCGTGTACAGCACTACGTCATACCCGCAGCGGTAGAACCAGGGCAGCGAAAAGAAAAGTCCGTTGAAAAGGTAGGCCGAACCCATGAATCCGTGGATCACGCAGAGCGTGGGACGCGGCCCGTCGCTGTGACGCCAATGCTGAGCATGGACGACGTTGTTGCGCGTATAGCCGCGGTGTCGATCACGCAGTGCCGGGTTGAGCGCCCGGAAGCTGCTGTCGAAGCGGATATTGCTGACGCTGCCCTTCGCCAGCCATTCGGCGACCGGGTTAGCCGGTCGTGATGACACCCGCGGCAGCGATGTTGGAGGGGGGAAAGACCGTTGCGGGTCCTTACCCGCGGCAAGTTCTGCGTAGAACTGCAGGTGTTCACTTTCGGCGCGTGACTGCGACCTACCCAGCGCAGAGACGAGCGATGGCGCGATGGTGGCGCTCAGCAGGGACGCGATTGACGTGCGTAACGCCAGGTCGGCGACCGCCGACGAGTCCACGATCAACCGCTGCCGCAGCGTGAGGTCGACGCGACGGGGAAGGCCGCCCGCGCTCGCGTCGGCACCTGGGATATCGGGAACCGGCAGGGGTGTCGCCGCTGCTTCGGGAACGAGTTGGTGTGCGCCTTCGGACTCCATGTCCGGCATGCTAACGCGACCGGCGCTGTGGATGGCAGAATGCCGACATGTGGAATCCGGAGATCTATCTGGCTTTCGCGGACGATCGGGGCAGGCCATTCATTGATCTGCTGTCGCGGGTAGGCGCGCACAGCCCGCGTCGGGTCGTCGACCTTGGTTG
>JAHZKD010000166.1 GCA_022600605.1 Actinomycetes bacterium | reverse complement strand
CGATCAGGTGATTCCGTACCGCTGCCGGACCCAGCACCACGCCGCCTTGGCTGCCCAACGCCTTGGACAACGTGGTCGTCATCACCACATCTGGAGCGCCGGCCAGACCCACTTCATGGAGCAGCCCGCGACCGCCGTCGCCGCGAACCCCGAGCCCGTGCGCCTCATCAACGATGAGCAAGGCTCCGCGCGTTCGGCAGACCTCGTGCAACGCCCGCAGCGGCGAGAGCATCCCGTCGGTGGAGAATACCGAGTCCGTCACCACGACCGCGCGGTCCTCTGTGCGTCTAGCCAGCGCCATCTCTACCGCGGACACATCCGCGTGCGGTGTCACCACGACCCGCGACCGTGAGAGCCGGCACGCGTCGACCAGAGAGGCGTGGCTCCGCGCATCTGAGACCAGCAGCGATCCAGGCCCGGTCAGCGCTACCACCGCGCCGAGATTGGCGGTATAACCCGACGAGAAAACCAGGGCCGAAGCGGCCCCGACGAAGTTGGCCAATGCGTCTTCGAAGGCTTCGTGCAGTTCGGTGTTGCCGGTGACCAACCGGGAACCGGTCGAACCGGCGCCCCAGGCGCGGAGCGCGGCCACCCCGCCGTCGAGTACCGCCGGGTGCTGCGACAGCCCCAGGTAGTCGTTGGAGGCAAGGTCCAGCTCAGTCCCGACGGCCCCGCGGGTGCGCAACGAACGTCGTAACCCCGCCGCGCGCCGCCGGCCCTCGACCTCGTCAAGCCAGGCCAGCGGGGACACTTCGACGCGCGTCACACTGCTCCTTTGCCACCCCGATGCGACTTGAACACTGTTCAGGTTAGAGCACTGGCGACGCCGACCATCGCCGAGGTGATCTGTTCGACCTCGGCACCGCTACAGATGTAGGGCGGCATCGCATAGATCAGGTTGCGAAACGGCCTCAGCCAGACTCCGCGCTCTATCGCCGCCGGTGTGGCAACGCGCAAGTCGACCGGCTGGTCGAGCTCGATCACCCCGATCGCGCCCAGGACACGCACGTCGACGACGTTGGGCAGCGAGGACGCCGGAGCCAGCCCTGCCTTGAGACCGGCCTCGATATCGCGCACCTGCGAGCGCCAGTCACCGGAGATCAGCAACTCCACCGAGGCTGCGCTGACCGCGCAGGCCAGCGCGTTGGCCATAAAGGTAGGACCGTGCATCAACGCACCCGGGGCATTGCCGCTGATGGTGTTCGCAACCTCGCGCGTGCACAGCGTCGCCGCCAGCGTGAGGTACCCGCCGGTGAGCGCTTTACCGACGCACATGATGTCGGGGCAGATTCCGGCATGATCGGAGGCGAACATTGCCCCGGTTCGACCGAACCCGGTCGCAATCTCATCAAGAATCAGCAGCACGTGATGTTCATCACACGCACGGCGCAGATCGACCAGATAATGCGGATCATGGAAGCGCATACCACCAGCTCCCTGTACTACCGGCTCGACGATCACCGCAGCAAGTTCGTCGGCGTGCTGAGCGAGCTGATGCCTGAACGCCGCGACGTAACCGGGGTCGTAAGCCGCGGGCACGGGCGGCGCGAACACCTGCTCTGCCAGCGGAGAGTTCTGGCCCGTCCACAGCTCGTGCATGCCGCCCTCTGGATCGCACACACTCATCGGGGTGAACGTGTCGCCGTGATAACCGCCCCGCCACGTCATCAACCGGCGTTTGCCGCCGCGGCCGCTGCTGCGCCAGTACTGCAGCGCCATCTTGACCGCCACCTCGACCGATACCGATCCGGAGTCGCTGAAGAACACCGTCTCCAAGCCTTCCGGCGCAAGCTCAACCAGCAGCTTTGCCAGCCGGGCAGCCGGCTCGTGGGTGAGCCCGCCGAACATGACGTGGTTCATTGTCGCGAGCTGCTCGGTGATCGCCGCGTCCAGGACCGGGTGCGCATGCCCATGGATAGCGGTCCACCAGGAGGACATCGCGTCCAGCACTTCAACCGTGCGGTCCTGGTGAACCAGGGTCAGCCAAGCGCCGCGCGCACCCACCGCCACGACCGGCGCCGAGGCATCTTCCCCGATGGGGCTATATGGATGCCAGATATGGGCGGCATCGACAGCGGCGATCTCAGCGGGCGTCAACTCAGGCACCTTCGGTAGATTAACCGTCGACCATGATCACCCTCGCCCCCGCCCGGCCGGCAGAACGCCGCGACCCGCGCCCGCCCCCGCGTACCGCGCCACCTCGCGCCGGTACGCGCTCCTCGGGGTTCTACCGCCATGACCTCGACGGACTCCGTGGGGTCGCGATCGCTCTGGTGGCGGTGTTCCACGTGTGGTTCGGCCGAGTGTCCGGCGGCGTGGATGTCTTCCTGGTCTTATCAGGCTTTTTCTTCGGCGGACGCCTGCTACGCGGCGCGCTGACCCCAGGGGCGGCCCTTCGGCCAGTGACCGAGGTCACCCGACTGATCCGACGCTTGCTACCTGCACTGGTCGTGGTGTTGGCCGCCTCGGCGGTGCTCACGATCTTGATCCAACCCGAAACGCGCTGGGAAACCTTCGCTGACCAGAGTTTGGCAAGTCTGGGGTACTACCAGAACTGGGAGCTCGCCGGAACCGCGTCGGACTACCTGCGCGCCGGGGAGGGGGTCAGCCCGCTACAACACATCTGGTCGATGTCTGTGCAAGGCCAGTTCTATATCGCCCTCCTCGCGCTGGTCCTGCTCACCGCGTTCATTTTCCGTGGGGTACTCGGACGGCACATGCGGGCCGCGTTCGTGGTGTTTCTCGGCGCATTGGCGATCGCCTCCTTCGTGTACGCCATCATCGCTCACAACGCAGACCAATCCACGGCCTACTACAACAGCTTTGCGCGGGCATGGGAACTCTTGCTGGGCGCACTGGTCGGCGCACTCGTTCCCTACGTGCGCTGGCCAATGTGGTTGCGCACCGGTCTAGCAGTGCTCGCGCTAGCCGCCATCCTGTCCTGCGGCGCACTGATAGACGGCGTCAACGAGTTCCCCGGCCCGTGGACGCTGGTCCCCGTGGGCGCAGCAGTGCTGTTCATTCTGTCGGCGTCCAACATCTACTCCGACCCCCACACCCGAGGCCGCACTCCGGCACCCAACCGATTGCTCGCCTGGGCCCCATTCGTGGCGCTGGGCGCCATGGCGTATTCGCTGTACCTGTGGCACTGGCCACTACTGATCTTCTACCTTGCCCACAGCGGGCGTGGCGCCGTCAACTTCGTCGAGGGCGCAGCCCTGCTGCTGATTTCGGGTCTGCTGGCCTGGCTGACAACCCGGTACGTCGAAGAGCCGCTACGCGCGGGCAGATCGACGGCGGGGGCAGTCGCCGATGTCTCTATTGCACCGGCGGTGTCATTGCGCACCCGGTTGCGCAGACCGACGATCGTGTTGGGGTCCACAGTCGCATTGCTCGGTGTGGCATTGACCGCGACATCCTTCACCTGGCGCGAGCACGTGACCGTGCTCCGTTCAAACGGCGACGTGCTCGCCGGGCTCTCTACGCACGACTATCCGGGTGCGCGCGCGCTGTTCAACGACGTGAGGGTACCCAAGTTGCCGGTGCGCCCGAGCGCGCTTGAGGCAAAAGCCGACCTGCCGCAGTCCACCGTCGACCGATGTATCGGCGATTTCAAGTCCACGAGTGTCATCAACTGCACCTACGGCGACAAATCAGCCACCCGCACAATCGCACTGGCGGGCGGTTCGCACGCCGAGCACTGGATCACTGCACTGGATCTGCTGGGCCGGCAGCATCACTTCAAAGTCGTGACGTACCTCAAGATGGGCTGCCCACTGACGACGAAGAAGACGCCGCGGATAATGGGCAACAACCGCAAGTACCCCGAATGCCGGGAATGGAACAAGCGGGTCATGCCCAAACTCATAGCCGACCACCCCGATTATGTCTTCACCACTTCTACCCGCCCCTGGAATATCAAGCCCGGCGACGTGATGCCCGCTAGCTATCTTGGCATCTGGCAGGCGCTGTCCGACAACAATATTCCGATCTTGGCCATGCGCGACACACCATGGCTTGTGCGCGACGGCAAGCCCCACTTCCCCGCAGACTGCCTAGCCGACGGCGGGGACGGGCAGTCCTGTGGGATCGAACGATCAAAGCTGCTGTCGGATCGCAATCCGACACTGGACTACGTAAAGAAGTTCCCGCTGCTCAAGCCCCTCGATATGAGTGATGCGGTGTGCCGCGAGGATCAATGCCGCGTCGTGGAGGGAAACGTGTTGATCTATCACGACTCTCACCACATCTCGGGCACATACATGCGCTCGATGACAGCTGAGCTGGGCCGCCAGATCGCCGCCATCACCGGCTGGTGGCCGAACTGATGCCACTCCCGGAGGCGGCGTCAGTGTTCGCCGTCTGGCCGGGGACCCCTTACCCGCTCGGAGCCACCTACGATGGCGCAGGAACCAACTTCTCACTTTTCTCCGAGGTCGCCAACCGTGTCGAACTATGTCTGATCGGCAAGGACGGCCAGGAGCACCGCATAGACGTAGAGGAAGTTGACGGCTACGTGTGGCACTGCTACCTGCCCACCGTGTCCCCTGGCCAGCGGTACGGCTTTCGGGTACACGGACCGTGGAGCCCGTCCTCAGGCCACCGCTGCGACCCGAGCAAGTTGTTACTTGACCCGTACGGCAAGTCGTTTCATGGCGAGTTCGACTTCTCCCAGGCCCTGTTCTCCTACGATATGGAAGCCGACGATCCGGTCAGCGGCGGCCAGCCGCCACAGGTCGATTCGCTCGGCCACACCATGACCAGCGTGGTGATCAACCCGTTCTTCCAATGGGGTTCAGATCGCGCCCCGCGCACGCCCTATCACGAGACGGTCCTCTACGAGGCCCACGTCAAGGGCATGACACAAACGCACCCCGATGTGCCCAGGGATTTGCGCGGTACCTACGCAGGCCTTGCGCACCCCGCGATCATCGAACATCTGAAGTCACTGAACGTCACGGCGATCGAACTGATGCCCGTCCACCAATTCCTGCACGATCAAAGGTTATTGGAGTTGGGCCTACGAAATTACTGGGGTTACAACACATTCGGCTTCTTGGCGCCTCACTATCAGTACGCGGCAACCAAGAAAGCCGGGGGCGCGGTGGCTGAGTTCAAAGCCATGGTGCGCACTTTTCATGAAGCGGGCATCGAAGTGATCCTCGACGTGGTCTACAACCACACCGCCGAGGGTAACCATCTCGGGCCGACTATCAACTTCCGCGGTATCGACAATGCCGCGTACTACCGACTGCTCGATGGCGACAACCGTTATTACAAGGACTTCACCGGAACCGGAAACAGCCTCAACGTCCGCCACCCCCACACTCTTCAACTGATCATGGATTCACTGCGATACTGGGTGCTCGAAATGCACGTCGACGGATTCCGGTTCGACCTGGCGGCAACGCTGGCCCGCGAGTTCTATGACGTGGACCGACTGTCTGCGTTCTTCGACCTCGTCCAGCAAGACCCGGTTATCAGCCAGGTGAAACTGATCGCCGAACCGTGGGACATCGGTGAAGGCGGCTACCAGGTGGGGAACTTCCCAGCTTTGTGGACCGAATGGAACGGCAAGTATCGCGATACCGTGCGTGACTACTGGCGAGGGGAACCCGCAACCCTCGGCGAGTTCGCGTCCAGGCTGACCGGGTCCTCAGACCTCTACGAGGCGACCGGTCGGCGGCCCAGTGCCAGCATCAACTTCGTCACCTGCCACGACGGCTTCACCCTCAACGACCTATTCACCTACAACGAGAAGCACAACGAAGCCAACGGTGAGAACAACCAAGACGGTGAGAGCCACAACCGATCCTGGAACTGCGGGGCGGAGGGCCCCACCGACGACCCCCAGATCATGGCACTGCGCGGCAAACAGATGCGCAACGTCATCACCACCCTGATGCTGTCGCAGGGCACCCCGATGATCTCGCACGGCGACGAAATCGGTCGAACCCAGAACGGCAACAACAACGTCTACTGCCAAGACAGCGAGCTGTCCTGGATGGACTGGTCGCTGCGCGAAACCAACAGCGATCTGCTGGAGTTCACCCGCAAAGTGGCGAAATTTCGCAAACGCCATCCGGTCTTCCGGCGCAGGCGGTTCTTCGAAGGTAAGCCGATTCGCGCCGGTGACCAAGTCCGCGACATTGCTTGGCTGACGACGTCTGGAAAGGAGATGGGCTACCAGGATTGGGAAACCGGCCTGGGCCACTGTGTGGCGGTCTTCCTCAACGGTCAAGCCATCCCCGCCCCCGACGAACGCGGGGAGCAGGTCGTCGACGACTCGTTCCTGTTGTGTTTTAACGCACACTGCGAGGCAGCGATTTTCGTCGCACCGCAGGATGACTACGCACAGGAGTGGACTGCTGACCTGGACACCGCCGACCCCAGGGGCGACACCAACTCCGTAGTAGCGGCCGGCGAGCAGATATCGGTGCAGCCACGGTCGGTGCTCGTGCTACGTAAGACCGCCTGACACATGCGTGTCCTTTCGACCTACCGGCTACAGCTACGCGGGCCGGCCAGCGGCGAGGCGTTCACCTTCGCCGATGCCGAGAAGTTGATCGATTACTTTGCCCAACTCGGCGTCTCGCACCTTTACCTGTCCCCCATCCTCACCGCCGTCGAAGGCTCCAGCCACGGTTACGACGTCACCGACACCACGTCGATATCAGCTGAACTCGGTGGGGCTGAGGGCTTCCGGAGCCTCGTCAAGGCGGCGCGAGCAGCGGGGCTGGGCATCGTCGTTGATGTCGTGCCCAACCACGTCGGCGTGGACGTGCCCCGGCAAAACCGGTGGTGGTGGGATGTGCTCACCAACGGTCGACAGTCGACCTACGCCTCTTACTTCGATATCGACTGGAATGCCGACACCGAAGGCCGAATCGTGTTGCCAGTGCTCGGTTCTGACGAGGACGTGGCCAACCTATCGGTAGCCAGCAGTGTCGACGGCAGCGGCGAAGACAAGGTGCTGCGACTCGGCACCCTCGAATACCCGATCCGGCCGGGCACTCGCGCAGGCCACTCAGCCACCGGCGCCGAGGTTCACAGTCGCCAGCACTACAAGTTGGTCGGCTGGCGCGACGGCATCTGCGGCTACCGGCGGTTCTTCTCCATCACCTCGCTGGCCGCCCTGCGGCAGGAGGACCGCGCGGTGTTCGACGCCACCCACACCGAAGTCGGTCGGTGGTTCTCTGAGAACCTGGTTGACGGGATCCGCATCGACCACCCCGACGGACTCTCCGATCCCGCTGGATATCTGGCCTACCTGCGCGAACTCTCCGGACCGGAAGCATGGATCGTGATCGAGAAGATCCTGGCTGTCGACGAGCCACTGGACCCCAGCCTGCCGGTGGCCGGTACCACCGGATACGACGCGCTACGCGAAACCAGTGGGCTCTTCATCGACCCCACCGGCGTCGACGCGCTCACAAGACTGGTCAATTCAGCGGGCCTCGACTACTCGGTGGCCGCCCAGATGGCCCGCGATTTGAAGGTCAAGGCCGTCACCGAAACCCTGGCCAGTGAGCTGCGTCGGCTGTGCCGGGCCGTGGTCGCGGCAACCGGGCGCGACCACGAGCGTCTTCCCGAAGCGGTGGCCGCGTTATTGAGCCACATCGACGTCTACCGGTCGGACTACCTGACGCTGACCTCGGTGATGCCCGTGGCCATTTCCGAAACTGCTGCCATACACACCGAGTTAGCCGAACCGCTCACACTTCTCACGACAGCACTGGCCCTTCAGCGGGAAGTGGGCGTGCGGCTGCAGCAGCTGTGTGGAGCCGCAACCGCCAAGTCGATCGAGGACTGCCTGTTCTACCGCGACCCCAGACTTGTGTCACTCAACGAGGTCGGTGGCGCACCCGAGCATTTTGGAGTCAGTGCTGCGGAATTCCACCGGCGAGCATCCGACCGCGCTGCCCTCTGGCCGCACACTATGACCGCACTCACCACCCACGACACCAAGCGTGGAGAGGACGTCCGCGCGCGCATCGGGGTACTCTCGCAGGTCCCGTCACTGTGGGTCGAGCTTGTCCAATCCTGGGAGACCAGCACCCCCTCCCCCGATCCACTCACCGGACTGTTCCTG
>JAHZKD010000165.1 GCA_022600605.1 Actinomycetes bacterium | reverse complement strand
GGAAGCCGACCGCTGCGGCTGGGCCGGCGGCGGACCGTAGCCGGGGTAAGGGTAGTAGCCGTGAGCCATGGCTGTCATGGTATGGCCACGCGATAGCGGGACGAACGGTTCCTGAGTTACGGCCGCGCTGGCTGCCCACGGCCTTCGGCACACGTCCGCGTCTCTTGCACGATCGGCCCGAGCCGATCCTGGCTCCGTGCAGAAGACGATGGGCCACCCCATCCAGGACGCCACGACGGTCCACAACCGGAAGAAAGAAGCAGGTCAGACCTGGTGGTCCCGGCTGGGTTCAAACCAGCGACCTTCCGCGTGTGAGGCCCATTCCTCGCAAGAACGGTGGCCGAGTCCGGCGAGTTGTCACCGTGGTGCTAAAGCACTGCTAGGGATGCTGGCGGCATGCCAGACACCCGCGTTGCCGTCCGGTGCCTCCCCGCGCCCTGCGAACAAAACACCAAGAACGCGAACAACGCGAACGCGAGGTTTGGCCGTTCACCCCGACGCCAGGGATCGGCTGTCCGCCGCAGACACCGGCGCGGTAGCACCAACCCGATGTACACGCAGCAGAGTCGGCGCCACAGCCCTTGCTCGGTCGTTCCGGATTGACCTGGGGAAGAACGGAGGGTACGCAAGCGCATCCCGATGGCCGGCCCCTACGCCCGACGCCGCCACGAGAGTGGATCAGGACATGGGTGTATTAGTGTCGGCGGTTTCTAGTCCATGGTCTGCTGACAAGGCATCTTGGGCCCCGGCAGCACGAATCACTCGCCCCGCCAGCTCGAACTCCGCGCTGCGTTGCTCTTCGTGCGACATCGCGATTGATGCCGCACGCCGCAGAATCATCCAGCCGAGTGGTGGTCTCGTTGTGTGTGGGATCACCAAAAGCCGGGCACTTGCCGCTTGGCCGGTGACGTCGATGACGCGCTGACGGTCGTCTTGCCAATGCATATTCGACATCAGTTGGGATGCGGTCAGAATCGGCGCACCGGCCGTCGCGGACCAATTGATGTTCATGTCGACGATTTCACCCAACTGCGCGTGCAGGGCGTTGACGAACTCAGGCAATTCATTTGCCAGTGACCCGGTGTGCGGCCACCAGGCTCCGTCGATATCGCCGCCCGGAAGCGGGTTGAGGCAGAGGCGAACCGGGCTCGCCGTGCGACGCGATCCGCTCATGCCGTTCATGAGAGTTCCAGTTCAGATATCAATTTAGAGATCAAAGAGTGCATTCGGCGATTCCTCACCAGCTCACGAGACCGACGGATGGGCAGATCACGATGACTGACACCACCGAGCCGGCGAAACCCATCAATCTCGACACTACACGTGGTGCCACTCAGGCGTAGCGTCGCTGAACCGCACGCAGAGGTGATCATGCCGTCCCTCGGCGCGCCGGGCAGGTGTTGGTCGTGCCTGATCGACCGGAACCGCATGAGTGTGTACAGTCAGCGGGCACGTTCCGTCATTCGGTTCCGGCCTGCAGGCAAAGTCGCGGACTGACCAATTGGGATGACCAACGAGGTCCGACTTGCCTAGCTGTTTAGTGTGCAGTCGTCGCACCTAGTCGCACTCCGCTCCCGTCGTAGATGCACGCCTGTGTCAGCAAGGAGCTGCCGTGAGTCGATTTACCGAGACGATGTTTGCAAATGCGGAGTGCAGTCCGCGTGGCATCGTTACGGGCGAGCCGGATCTTCCGGTGCGCCACACGTGGGCTGAGGTGCACCAGCGCGCCAACCGTATCGCCGGTGGTCTGGAGGCTGCGGGAGTGAATCATGGCGACGCGGTTGCAGTGTTGGTAGGTGCGCCGGTGGAGGTCGCACCGACTGCGCAGGGCATCTGGATGCGCGGTGCCAGCGTGACCATGCTGCACCAACCCACGCCACGGACGAACTTGCAGCACTGGGCCGAGCAAACCGCCGCAGTCATCACCATGATCGACGCAAAAACGGTCGTTGTGTCCGACCCGTTCATGCCGGCGGCGCCATTGCTGACCGAGATGGGTATCCGTGTGTCGCTTGCCGCGGAGTTGCTGCAGGCACGGCCAAATCGGATTACCGCCACGACGGACGACGATGTCGCATTCAGACAGTTGACGTCAGGTTCGACGGGTTCGCCAAAAGCGGTCCGTATCACACACGCCAACATCGTGGCCAACGCTGAATCCATGTTCGTCGGAGCTGAATTCAACGTCGACACCGATGTCATCGTCAGCTGGTTGCCCTGCTTCCACGACATGGGCATGACTGGGTTCCTGACGGTGCCGATGTACTTCGGCGCCGAACTGGTCAAGGTCACACCCGTCGACTTCATGCGTGATGCGTTGTTGTGGGCCAAACTGATCGACAAGTACAAGGGCACGATGACTGCGGCCCCTAACTTCGCCTACAACCTTTTCGCTAAGCGGCTGCGTAATCAGGCCACACCAGGCCAGTTCGACTTGTCTTCGCTCAGGTGGGCCCTGTCCGGAGCCGAGCAGGTCGATCCGGCCGATGTCGAGGATCTCTGCGAGGCCGCCGCCCCATACGGTCTGCGGCCCGAGGCAATACTGCCTGCCTACGGTATGGCCGAGGCGACGGTCGCGGTGTCTTTTTCGCCCTGCGGTTCAGGCCTTGTTGTCGATGAGGTCGATGCCGACCTGCTCACGTTGATGCATCGCGCGGTACCGGCCCAACGGGGGAACACCCGTCGGCTAGCGTCCGTTGGCCGCCTACTGGACGGAATGGAGGCACGCGTCGTCGGCGAGGACGGCTCTGAACGGCCAGTTCGTGGTGTCGGTGTGATTCATGTTCGCGGCAAATCCGTTGCCGCCGGCTACACCACGGTGGCCGGTTTCGTTGCAGCGCAAGACGATCAGGGCTGGTATGACACCGGCGATTTGGGCTATCTCACCGAGAACGATGACATCGTCATTTGCGGTCGGCTCAAGGACGTCATCATCATGGCCGGCCGAAACATCTACCCCAGCGATATCGAACGCGCCGCCGCCCGGGTCGACGGGGTGCGACCCGGGTGCGCAATTGCGGTGCGCCTCGATGCCGGGCACTGCCGAGAATCCTTCGCGGTCGTTGTCGAATCTGCGGCTTTCGACCAGCGCGACGAAGTTCACCGGATCGAACATCAGGTTGCACACGAAGTCGTCGGCGCAGTCGAGGTGCGTCCACGCAAGGTAGTGGTCCTCGCGCCCGGCGCCATCCCGAAGACACCCTCGGGCAAACCGCGCCGTACCCAAGCTGCAGCGTTGGTCTGATGAACGTGATCCCACATCTCTACACATAGCCCACGACGGGGCGTCTACTAGACGCACGTGGCACCAGTCGGGCTGGGGCCACAGCCCCCGACACCAAATCGGGTTGCCCCCAGCGGTCGCACTAGTCGGCTCGTGGTGATCTCAGCAGTGTCGTCGGTGGGCTGCAGGAGCAAAAATCGCGCAATCTGTTTCGGTAGTTTCCGGCGTCCCCATCTGTTGCCGGACAGGATGTTTGGCGTGTCGGTTTGAATGATGACAGATCGTAACGGGAATTCGGGTCGCTGCGGTGACAGTGTCGCCTTACCTCCCCAATTTTGAAATCAGTTCGCTGCCAAACGATTTCCCAAAGTTGCTCGCTGCCCGACAGGCGGCACCGCTTCTCAGCGTGTCCGCTTCGACGCTGAACCGCTGGGCGGCACGTCGAGATGCTGGCGAGGACTCGGGACCGCCCTTCCGCGCCGTCGGCCGCAATTTCACCGCTGGGATCTCGACGAGTTGCAAGCATGGCTCGCCGAGCAGAAGAGATACGAGCCACGATGACCAGGAAGGACCTTGGCGTTAAAGTCCTCGGGGTGCGGCACTGCGCCATACTCCTACCGCAGTTCGAGTCCGGTGAGCGCGGAATCGGATAGCGAAGGGAGCACATCAATGTCATCGAGATCGACAACATGGTCAGGGCCGTTGAGAACGTGTGGCAGCAGAATCACCTCGAACCCTTCAGGGCAATGTCGAGGCTTGCTGACTCAATTCGGACTCTGAACAGGGCCCATCGGGATTTCGCGGGAGCAATAGTCAATACCTGCGGATTGCTTCGGTTAGGTCAGCTGGAATAGGTACGCGAATGCGGTCCGGGTGTAGGCAATCCCTCGCCCCTTGCGGCGAATTGTGTCGGGGTCGGCTGCCGTCGGCGTCTTCGGGGTTAGGTAACTGTCGAGTGAATCGGTATCGAAGCGGTAGTGGTCACTGCGGCGGTGCACAGCGGCCACGAGGTCAAGTCTGGGGTCGAGCGCTGCGAGACTGGCGTCCCCGTGGCTGGCGTTGGCCAGGAACAGGCCCCGCGGTTTGAGGTATTGCTGGCAGTGGTCCCAGAGTGGGCCTGCGTATAGCGAGATGAGCAGGTCGAACTCAGCCTTGGCCAGGTCGAGTGAGGTGGTGTAGTCGGCGCGCAGGAATCTCACATCGGGCTCGACGCCGGTCCGGGTGCGGCCCCGCAGTTCGGTCGCAACGAGGTCGTGATTCGCGAAGTAGCGTGCGGCGCGGCGGTCAGTGTCGACGTAGGTAACCGAGGGGATCGCCGTCGAGGGCGAGATGTCGAGATAGCAGCCCGGATACAGCGCTTTTGCTGGCGCCCAGGCTTTTACGAGGGCGGCGAACAGTTCGGTTCTGTCTCCGATAGTCTGCCGGTAGGTCACCCCTGAGGGTCCCGTTACCGAGCGCTTTCCTGGGGGAGGCGGGGTCATGCGATCTGCTTCGATGAGGATGACTCGTCGGGGCGTTCGATGAGATAGAACGCGAGTAGCCGATCCAGGTCATCGGGGATTTTGGTGACCGCCTCGAGAAACTTTGCCCCGTAGGCCGCTTCGAATGCCCTCACTGCGTCTAGGGCATGGCGCCGGCCCTCGCCGTTCCAGATCTCGGCTAGCGCCTTCTTGGCAACCGGGTGTGCTGATTTCGTCAGTGCAGCAGGAACATTAGCGATTTTGTGGAACCAGCACCGCTGTTCACGGGTCTGCGGGAACACCTCGCGCAGCGCGCCCCAGAACCCCAGCGCACCGTCGCCGATGGCCAACACCGGGGCGCGCATACCGCGGCGTTTGCCGTCGCGCAGCAGATCGGCCCACGACCCGGCCGACTCACGGTAGCCGTCGGCCAGCGCGATCAGTTCCTTGCGGCCGTCGGCGCGGACCCCGATCAGCACCAGCAGGCACAACTTGGCGTCCTCAAGGCGGACGTTGACGTCAATACCGTCGGCCCACAGGTACACATAGTCCACCCCGGACAGGTCCCGCTGCCCGAACGCGCGGGCCTCGGTCTTCCAGGTCTCGGTCAGCCGCGTGATCGTCGAGGCCGACAGCCCCTGGGAGGAACCGAGGAACTGACCCTGCGCAGGCACGAAGTCCCCCGACGAGAGTCCGTGCGGATACAGCAGCGGCAGCACCTCGTCGATGCGCGGCGTCTTGCGCGCCCACCGCGGCCGGATCGCCGAGGAGAATCGTTGCCGTTCACCCGTTTGCGGGTCGATGCGCTTGTCGTTGACACGAGACGAGACAACCGGCACCGAGCCGGCGCTGGTGAGCACATTACCCGCAGCGCGGGTGCCGTTACGCACCACCAGACGATGCCCGTTCGCCTCGCGCTCGTCGGCGAAACGGGCGACATACGCCTCGACCTCGGCCTGCAGCGCCTCAGCCAGCATCCGGCGGGCGCCCTCACGCACGATCTCGTCGATCAGCGACGACGCCTTCGCGGGATTAATCGTGTTCTCACGGTCGCCAGAATCAGAGACGACGGTGAGCACAGGGACGTACCTTCCCGACCAGCGTTGCCGCGCCGGTCTAGCCTGGAACCATCAATCGGTCACCCGGCAAGGTACGCCCCTTCCCCCGGCGATCCACAGGTTTCAAGAATTGCTCGGGGCGGATCTGAAGTGGCGGCAGAAGACTATGGGCCTTTCCTCGATCACGGTCACCGCCAACGTCCTCGATCGAGTCACCGAGACCGGACAAGGAAAATCAGCTAGGGCCTGGGGCGGGCCGAAATGCGAGTTCAAACGTGGTGGTCCCGGCTGGTTTCGAACCAGCGACCTTCCGCGTGTGAGGCGGACGCTCTCCCACTGAGCTACGAGACCGGATTCCTCGAGTCGAACGAGGCAGAAGATTAACACGCACGTTGCCTCCGTCAGCATTCGCGCTTCACAGGATGTCGTCGTCACGCCGGCGGGCCGGTTACCCACGCCGCGTCGGTGCAGTTGACAGGGCCTCAGGCTGCGGCCAGGCCCGCCCTACGGCCAGTTCCAGGCCCGGAACCGGCATGAGTTGCCATAGTGAGCCCTCGGGCAGGCGATGTTCCAACTCCGATGGCCACGGGCGCACGATCTCCGGCCAGGGTTCCACCCTTTATCGACCGGTCTGATATTCGGTGTCAACGCACCGGCCGAGGGATTTGTGCCCGCCCGAGGGGTGGACTATCGTTCTGCTTCGCGACGGGCGACGATCTCG
>JAHZKD010000164.1 GCA_022600605.1 Actinomycetes bacterium | reverse complement strand
TGCCGATACCGGCGGGATCAGCCGTGATGAACTCGCCGCCAACATCAAGGAAAATCTGCACTTCACCGTCGAAGGCCTCGAGGCGCCAAAGGTATTTGATACCAGCGCCGCCGTCCGTTCCGGGACTATTCGAGCAGTAGTGGGGACCCCGTTGCCGGCAGTGATGGAGTCATATCGTGTCGGGTGCCGGCTGCTATGGGAAGAGATCGTTGACCTTGCGGCCGCGCGCCCACACATAGGGCGCGAGGCACTGATCCGGGCGACAGCCCGCATCTGGATGGCTCAAGACGTCTTCACGAACGCGATGGCTACCGCCTACCGAGACGAGATGACGCGCCAGGTCCTTACCAGAGCAGACGAGCGAGTCGCCTTGGTGGAAGCACTGCTAGAAGGCAGGGTCCTCGAGGAAGCTGGTTTGTGGGAAATAGCGACAGTGCTGCGCTTGCCGGTCCGAGGTCCTTATGTCGTTGTCGCCGCCGAATGTGCTGCGATAGGTAAATCCGCATTGCCCGGCATCGAGTCCAAGTTGAGCAGCCTCGATATCGCGTCAGCTTGGCGTCTGCTCCCCGATATCCAAATCGGCCTAGTTCATGTTGGTTCCGATACCAAGTTCGACACTCTCACAAAGGCTCTGACCAGGCTCGCGGCGACGCGGATCGGCATCAGCTCACGGTTCGACGTCCTCAGCAGTACCCCCGAAGCAGTCACCCATGCGCGGATTGCACTTTCAGCGGAGCGCGTTGACGGTTCGTTGGTAGGTGTATTCGAGGCTGACCCTCTGGCAATCGCTGCGGTCAGTGCTCCGGGAGTAATGAAGCAGATATCGGCAGCCGTCTTCGCCGGGTTCGCCGACCTAGACAATGAGGGCCGCGAGCTACTATTCACAACATTCCGCACGTGGATTTCGGTAGGGGGTTCGATCAACGCCGCTGCCGAGCGGCTCTACTGCCATCCGAACACGGTTCGTCACCGCCTGCGCAAGGTCGAGGAGCGCACCGGCAGGTCTTTGGGACATCCGCGTGAACTGGCTGAGTTGTGTCTGGCCTTCGAGATCGACCTTCGACTTCCTTGATCGGCCGTGGCCAACGGAATCGCGGGACTCAGCATTGTCCCTACCAACATTGTCCCCACCAACATTGTCCCAGAGTGACTCATGATCGATGCTGAACTCGTCACCTTGACCAACAAGGATGGGAATCACATTTACTGGCGCGGGCAAGAATGAGCGCAAATCTGGGCCGGCCAACGAAAAATGGCAGTGCCGAAGCGGTCCCGAAGGGCAAGATCTATCTGCTTGGCCTTTTGGGCGGGCTCCAGGCACTAGATCCCACCGTCGCGAACACGGCCATCGTCGACGCAGGCAGAGCGCTGAGCTTCACTGCCGGGGAGCGGGCACTGGGCGCCAGCATATCTACGCTTGCGTTGGCAGCCACTGTTCTTGCTGCGGGCCTCGCAGCGGACCGGCTCGGTCGCCGCCGTGTCCTGATCTGTGCCGCTCTACTCGCGGCAGTCGGCAATCTGGTGGTCGCGGCAGCGCCCGTCGCTGAGGTCTATCTGGTAGGTCGCGGCATTACCGGCGTCGGACTCGGGGCGACGCTTGCTGCGGCGTTCGCCTACGTCCGCTTCGTCACCCCCGAGCCGAAGCTGGGTGCGGCCCTTGGCCTATGGGCGGCCGTGATGATCGGCATGGTCATTGTGGGGTTGCCGATAGGCGGCGCACTCGGAGCGCAGTCTTGGCGTGCCGCGATGCTGCTTGTCCCGGCAATCCTGATCGTGCTGGTCGGTTTCATCCCTCGCGTTCTGCCGGTCATGCCGCAGTCGGGCGGGGGCCGAGTCGACTATTGGGGGCTGGTACTGATCGGAGCCTCGACGGTGCTGCTGCTCTACGGCCTTAGCCAGGCGGCGGTCTCGATTGCTTCGCCGAAGTTCTACGGTCCCGTGGTGGCGGGCGTCCTCGGTTACGCGGCATTCGCCGTCGTCGAGATCCGGAGTAAGTCTCCGGCGTTCCCGATCAAGCTGTTCACCAACGGGATCTTCGTTGCCGCCGTCGTCGCCGGGCTGGCGTGGAACTTCACGGAGGCAGTCGTCATGCTGTCGACGAGCAACTTGTGGCAGTACACCAAGTTAGCGTCACCGCTTGAGGTGACGATCTTTCAAGCCCCTTCCCTCCTGGTTCTGCTGGCCACATCGGTTCTGGTGGGCCGCTACCTGTCGAAGCACAACGACAAGCTGCGCCAAGTCCTTGGGTTGGGTTTCGCCGCCTGCGTGCTCGGACTACTACTCATGGCAGCGGCCAAACAAAGCTGGCCGGCATGGGTAGTGGTCCCTGGGGTCACCGTGGTCGGATTCGGCCTCGGGATGATCTCCGTCCCACAGTCAGTCATGTTCGTAGCTATGGCTCCGCCGAAATTCATCGGCCCGGTGACCTCTTTTCGGACGACGGTCGGCCAGATCGGCTACGCGATAGGTTTGACGCTGAGCGTGGTTCTCGTCGAGGGCTTTGGCCACGCGCGCTTCGCCGGGGCCCTCCAAAAGGCTGGGCTGGCCACACCGTCACAGGTCGCAGCCGGGATCGACGATGTGCAGGCCTTCGCCCAAGACCAAGTGGAGCCCTCCACCGTCGCCGGGAAGGCGGCAGTGGAGGCGGCCCAGAAGGCATACACTCAGGGCTTCGATGCGACGATGGTGCTATGCGCCGCGTTCATCGCGTTGATGGGTTTGACGACGCTGTTCGCGATCGACGCGGGAGGCGCCATCGACCGTTTCAAGAGCAGGTTCCGACCGGTGCGCAGCGGCGGACACTAAGGCGATGAACACCAGAACACCAACATCGATGAAATCGCTCCGGCATCTTCCGGCTGCCAACGTGGATACCTGAACTCCCGCAGCGGAGACGAGGCTGATCGGCAGTGACTTCTTCGCGCGAGAGAAGGCCGCTCCATATTGAACACAGGATGCGACAGGGGGCGGCGAATATGAGAATGCTTGTGGTGCAGACGATTATGTGTCGACCGCCACCTTGATGGGACCACCTTGACCAGGGTTTAGCCAGCTTCATTGGACCACCCGTTTGCCAGTGATGGGACCACCGGCGTGTTGTCGTCGGAGTCGCTCGATTACTGGTTCGGATCGCTTTCACGTCCGTCGATGTGGAGGAGGTCCGCTGAATGTATCGGGAGGTTTCAGTGATTGAGGTACGCGAGCTGTTGAGGGTGTGGATGACGGGGGCCGGTTTGCGCCGGGTGGCGGCGTTGGCCGGGGTGGATCGCAAAACTGCACGCAGCTATACCAACGCTGCACAGTTGGCCGGGCTGGATCGTGACGGCGATCTGGACCAGCTCACCGATGAGTTGATCGGCGCAGTGATCGAGGCGGTGCGGCCGGGCCGGCCCGATGGGCATGGCCAGACGTGGGCGCTGTTGTGCGCCAACCACAATCAGATCGTCAGGTGGGTGGAAAAGGGTCTGACGGTGGTCAAGATCGGTGACCTGTTAGCCCGCCAAGGCGCAGTGGTGCCCCAGCGGACCTTGCACCGGTATGCCACGCAGTGCACCGAATATCGGGGCCGCGGCGGCGGGGGCGCCACGGTTCCAGTGGCTGATGGTGATCCCGGTGTGGAATGCCAGATCGACTTCGCCCGGATGGGGATGATCTTCGATGCCGATTCGGGGCGGCGCCGGGTGGCCCATGCGTTGATCTTCACCGCGGTGTATTCGCGGCACATGTTCGTGTGGCTGACGTTTTCTCAAAGGTTGGAGGCGATCATCGCCGGTTGTGAGGAGGCCTGGCGGTTTTTCGGCGGTGTCTTTCGGGTGCTGATTCCGGATAATATGACACCGATTGTGCCCAAGGCGGACTCGACTGATCCGCAGTTCAGTGTGGGGTGGACGGAGTATTCGCAGGCCCGCGGATTTTTCACCGACCCAGCCCGGGTGGCTCACCCCCAAGACAAACCCCGTGTGGAACGCATGGTCCAGTATGTGCGGGGCAACTTCTTCGCCGGTGAAGACTTCACCGATCTGGCCGACGCCCAAGCCCGAGCCCACGTGTGGTGTGCGGACAAGGCCGGTCAACGTATCCACGGCACCACCTGCCGGCGTCCAGCTGTGGTGTTCGCCGAGGAAGAGGCGGCCCTGTTGGGGCCCGCCCCGACAGGGGTTTACCGGGTGCCGATCTACGCCCAAGCCACGGTCCACCGCGATTTCCACCTTCAGATAGGTCGAGCTTTGTATTCGATCCCGCAACACCTTCGGGGGCAGACTTTGTCGGTGCGCGCTGATGCTGAGCTGGTCAAGGCGTTTCATCGGGGCAAGCTGGTCAAAACCCATCCCCGCCAGCCCGCTGGCGGGCGATCCACCGACCCGGCCGATCTTCCCGCCGACAAAACCGACTACGCCATGCGTGATCTGAGCCGGCTGATCGCCACCGCCACCGGCCATGGGCCCGATATCGGTATCTACGCTGAACGTCTGCTCAATCACCAGCTGCCATGGACACGGATGCGGCAGGTGTATCGACTGTTGGGGCTGGTCAAACGCTACGGCCCCACACCGGTGAACACTGCCTGCGGGCGCGCCCTGGAACTCGATGTGGTCTCGGTGCCCAAGATCGCCGCAATGCTGCACAAGGCCACCGAAAACACGCCGGTCGAGCCGCCGCGCGCGGCCACCGGGCTGGCCCCGGCCCGGTTTGCCCGCGACCCGGGCGAATACCGCCCTGACCCCCGGCCCCGGCCCGACTGGATGAGCGTCATCGACGGCGGCGAAGCACCCACCGGCCACGACGACAACAGCGGGCTGTGATCACCATGGCAACCAAACGTGTGGTTAATGACCCGATCTCAGCTGACCTCAAGAATGTGATGCGCCAGCTCAAACTCGGGCGCATGCTCGACACCCTGCCCGAGCGGCTGATCTTGGCCCGCCAACAACGGCTATCGCATGCGGCGTTCCTGGAACTGGTCCTCGCCGATGAGGCCAGCCGCCGAGACAACAGCTCAGCGGCTCGACGCGCCCGCCAGGCAGGCCTGGACGCGGCCATGCGGCTAGATTCCTGGGATGACACCGCAGCCGTTCGCTACGACCGCACCCTGTGGACCGATCTGACCAGCCTGCGGTTCATCGAGGGCCCCCACGGGGCTTTGCTGCTCGGGCCCGTCGGGGTCGGGAAAACGCACTTGGCCACGACACTGGGACACATCGCGGTACGGCGCCGCATCCCCACCCTGATGCTGCGTGCTGATGGGATGTTCAAGCTGCTCAAAGCGTCGCGGCTGGACAACAGCACCGAGGCCGAGATGCGCCGCCTGGCCCAAATCCGGCTACTGATCGTTGACGACTTTGCCCTGCAACCCATGGATGCCACCGCCACCGCTGACTTCTACGAACTTGTCGTGGCCCGACACCAGCGGGCCTCGACCATATTGACCTCTAACCGTAGCCCCGACGAGTGGCTGGCTGTCATGACCGACCCGCTGCTCGCGCAGTCCGCCGTCGACAGGATCACTTCGACAGCGCACGAACTCATCATTGAAGGCCAGTCCTACCGGCGCCGTCAAAAACCGGCTCAGCTGACACCAACCAAATGACCGCCCATCATCCCAGCGAGCCAAACGGCCTCACCGTGCCTTTCCGGCGCGTTGGGGTTCCCGATCCGATTAGGGGGCAGACGAAGGTGAGGTTCCTAACATGTCGTTAATCTACCCGCCTCCCGTAGGCGTCAGCGCGGCGACGTTGCGAAAATCTGTCGTATTCGTAAGTGCACCTGCGTAATCCGAGAGTCGGAGGTCACCGTTATATGTGCGTCCGGCCCTATCCGATGAATCAGTTTTCAGCCCAGCCCTGTGGCCGTACTCCAGACCGCCTGGCCACTGCGGTGGGGTCGGGCGCGACTAAGGCGGCGGCGAGGCCAGCTGCGCCGGCGCCCTCGGCCCGGATTGCGGCTTCCTGCCAAAGCAGTCGCATAGCGGCACCCATTTGGCTGTCGTCCACGGTAACTACGGGCAAGTCGTGCCACCGGCACAAAGAGAACGCAAGTGCACCGATCCGGCGGACCGGCAATCCGTCCGGCATCCCCTGGGCCTCGTCGAGGACGACCCTCCGCCGACGGAGCAACGAATCCCGCATCGCGGGGCGCGCGGGCGTACTCGACACCCACGATGCGAGTGTTGGCTCGCCCCCACTCAAGCAGGCCCGCAGTGACCAGCCCGCCACCGCCGATAGGGATGAATGCGCAATCAGGTCGACCGAACTGGTGGCCCATCTCCCGGTAGAGCGTTCGGTGGCCGTCGATGATCTCTGGGTCGTCGAAGCTGTGCACGAACTGCGCGGCGTGCCGCTGGGCGTGCTCGCGGGCTTTCGCCTCGCACTCGTCGTACCCGCCTTCGACGGCGACGATCTCCGCGCCGTTGGCCACGATCGCGTCTAGCTTGGCTTGCGGTGCAGAGGTTGGCGCATAGACGACCAGAGACGCCTTGGCGTCGCCAGCCGCAATCGACAGGCCCAGGGCGTGGTTGCCGGTGGAGGCCGTCACAAGCCGGCTGTCCGCTGGCAGACACCGCACTTTGCGGGCGCTGCCCCGGTACTTGAACGCGTGGGAGATCGGATCTGCTTGGCCTCGTCCTTCACCAACAGGGCGCGCCAACCATGCGCCGGCAGCGGAAGCAGCGGAGTGATCGCGGCGGGCCGCACCAGCGACCGCGTGGTTCTCATGATGCGAGATTCGGCGTGACCGTTCGGGCGAACAGGCGCATGGAATGGCGCCGGAGCCGCACGTCGAGGTGCCCGAAGTAGGTGGCGCAAGTCACAACTATCTGGCTCATCAGGTTGTGGTCACCCAATCTTCGTGTCAGCGTGAGGCACTGCGCAACTGAAACTCGCTGGATTATTCGGGTCGCCGGAACCGTCGTAGGTCACCACACTCGGGTGAGCACAAATAATCCGCCCACCCTGTCCCGTCGGTGGCCTGCCGGGCGCGGGGCTGACATAGGGTGCGTCCAGCTTCTCCGGCGGAACCCCGGAATCAAGCCATTCCTCCAGCGCAGCAATGTAGTTGGTGCCGTCGGGGCCCGGTCCGCCCTTGCAATGCGCAACCCCCGGTCGCACGAACAGACGCACATCGTCACGTGCCGTCGGGTCGAAGTCGATAACGCTATCGTAGTAGTCAATTGTTCCGTGAGCCGATAACGAGCCATCCATCCAGCCGTTGTCGATGATTAGCTTGCCACCCCGGGAACGAAACGCGGACAGGTCCGGATTATCGGCGTCCAGGATCTGCGCGACCGGAGCGGACTTCTGCGCGAAATCGGAAAAATTGTAACCCTCGTAGCTCCAAAACGGGTCGTTGAAAACAAAGTAACGCATCAAACCCGTCGCGAACGCCCACCGAGCATTCGGAGTGACAGGGTCCGCGAATCCTTCAGCGTCGGCCCCAGGGTGGAAATCCAGAGGGTCGTCTGGGTCATACCCCCCAGTTATCCACCGATCCCAGCCGAGCTGAGTTCCGGGAATTTCGGAACCAAGCGGCGCCCCGCGCGACATTTTGCCGCCAATTTCGAGATCGCCGTAAATGGCCTGGGCGACTGCGACCTGCTCCGGAGTCAGACACGGATCGGACGAGCCGGTATCGCATGCCAGCGACGCCACATCGAAACGGCACCGGCGCGGGTCGTTCAGAACACCGTCCATCAACCCGTCGAGCGCGTCACATTGCTCAAGGACCGCGTTCCCAATCAGAGAAAGCGCAGCCGCGTCGATCACGGGTTCAGTCAATTCAGTCATGTCCGGATACATGCGCTGCGCGTTCCAGGTCCACCGCCCCGCCATTTCAGTCGTCCATGAGAGAGCGGGCGCGCCGGCATAAACACCGTCGAACAGCTCAGGAGAACGTTGTGCAACCATCAACCCCTGGCCACCGCCGCGCGAGCATCCGAAGAAAAGGCTCCGCTTAATTTCCGACCCGTAGTACCCCTCGATCAAAGCCTTGGAGTTCACGGCGGTCCGGTGCACCGCGAGGTGCCCGAAGTTGACCTGCCTTTCGGGATTGTTAAGCGCCCAACTCGCATCAGCCGGATTCCCCTTGTGCCCGGTATCCGTCGACACTGTTGCCCACCCGTTAGGGACAACGTTCCAGAAGTCGTGCGCGGCGTTAGCGAAGTTGCCGCCAAACCCGCCGCTGCCGCCCATGATGAACTTGCCGTTCCAAGCGTCCGGCAACCGCAGCTCAAACCCGATTTCAGCCCCGATGAAACCGATCACCATGCAGTGAGGGGCCGGAGATGATTCCACGGTAATGGAGATCAAGCGGACATCTGTCAGCTCGCCGAACGACTCCGGGCGACAACTCAGACCCGCGGACTCCGCGTCTGCCGCTGCCTCTGGTGCGACACTCACTGGCCCCGCCAAAACAGCGACCGACAATCCAGGGATCGCAAGTGCCAGACACACCGAGCCACTGAAGCGCATTCTCCTTCGATTTCCTTTCCCAAGGAGGTGGGTTCACATGTTGGTGTAGGCGAATCAGGACATAGGCCTCGGTGGGTGATGGTACGGAACTTGTCAAGGCCGATGAGACTGGCCCGCACTTCGATCCTGTGAATCCTCGGGGCGCACCGCCGTGCTCACCGTGCCTGACGGTGCGTGGGGTTCCGGTCCGACAAGGGGGCAGACGAACGTCAGCTTCCTTACGTTGGCCTGTCAGAAGCTCGGTCGGATCATCAGCTAGCCATCATGACCCGACCCGCCGCTCGCCCAATCCGCCGTCGACAGAATCACCTCACCAGCCACACGAACTGATCATCGTGGCCAGTCCTACCAACGCCGCCAAAACCCCCTCAGTTGACACCGACCAAATGACCACCCATCATCCCCAGTGAGCCAAACAGGTGGTCCCTAGTTGCTGGCCAACAGGTGGTCCCATCCTCGTGGCCAACGACAATTATGGCTCGAGGAGGACACCAGCAGCTGTGCGAGCAGATTCGTGGCCGCGAGGAATTGTCAAAACGTGTGGATTGTCAGTTCACCAGAGAGTTCTTCATGACCGCGCCGCCCTTCATGATGAACGGGATCGTGGGGATGTCATCGCTTCGCGGTTCAGCGTCGTACCACTTCGGGTTGGCGCCGATGGTAGTGATGTCATCGAGCGGGTTGCCGTCGATGAGCAAGATGTCGGCGTAGGCACCGT
>JAHZKD010000163.1 GCA_022600605.1 Actinomycetes bacterium | reverse complement strand
TCTCAGCAGATTCTCGGTTCACGACCGCCCGTGTTAGTCTGCTGCCTCGTCCGATTCGGGCAATCCGGTCTCGTAGCTCAGTGGGAGAGCGTCCGCCTCACACGCGGAAGGTCGCTGGTTCGATACCAGCCGGGACCACCAGGTCAGAGGCTATTTTCGCCCAATCCATGCAATATACGTGCAAGTTCGGGGTCAGCTCGACCGCACGACGCCCTCGTAGTGCCGGACCCGGCCACGGCCGTCGAAAACCGGGGTGATGGGGGTTTCGAGCCTGACATCGGTGCGGTTGCGGAACGACACGGTGATGGCCTGTGCGCCGCTGAGATTGAGGGTCCGCGGGAAGATGAGCCGGTAGTAGTTGGAGAACACCAGCGAGCCGCCGAACGGCGCGAGCTTTCCGTCGAGCTGGTCGGTGACGACGACGCCGTAGACGACCTTCTCGACGGGGTCACCGTCAGAGTTCTGCCAGCGGACGACGATGCGATCGCGGCCGATCACTGCGCCCTGACCCGGTACCGGTTGAGCACGATCTGCTCGGCGAGGTTCCAGCCCTGCCATCCGCCGCGCATCGACACGCTGCCGAAGTCCGACGCCAACTGCTCCGGGTTGGCCACCAGACGAGCTGTGGCGGTGACGATCACCGCGGCGATGTCCTCCGCAGGCTCGGCTTCGGCGAACCCTCGGCCTCTGGTGTAACTACGCGCCAACGCGGTGACGATCGCGGCGTGCTCGGATGCCAGGGCGACAAGACTGGTGTCGTCGCCTTGGCCGAGGAAATCGGCCACGTGCTGGCCGGTCACGGCTGCCATCAGAGGTATCCTTTCGGGTGGAGACCCCCCCAAACCCAGTCCGGGGCCGGGGGGGTTTTCCGCTGTCTTACGCCTCGGTCAGCAGGGTCACAGCCTTGGACTGCAACAGCGCTGTGTCCCAACGGCTTACGACGCGGATACCGATACTGTCGTAGTCACCCCAGGTCTGATCGAGAACCTTCACCTCGGCGTTGACGTCGCGGGCAACAACCACCTTGGAGAAGTCGACCAGAGCCACGCGGTTCTTGGTGGACACGGCCGGGATGTTGTCGGTGATGATGACCGGTAGCCCGAACAGGTGGAACGACGTGCCACCCTGAATCCCCGTGGGGTCGAAAAGGTACTGGCGGAAGTCCTGATCGGAGGTTTCGCCGGGGTTGGCGATCTTGAGTTTCCGCAGGGTGGCGAACGACGTGGAGGTCATTACCCAGTGTGTCGGGTTGACCTTGTTGCCCTGTGCGGTGGCGATACCGTCGATCAGCGAGTCGGCGTCGGTGAGATCCAATGTGCCGGTGGCGATACCGGTGGCCCGCAGGATGCCCTTGACGGTGTTCGATGAGCCGGTACCGTCCCAGAGCGCGGCGTCGAGCGCGTTGGCCACGTCTGCGACCAAACGGGTCCGCAGCACCGCTTCCAGACCGATCACGCTGGTACGGATCAGCTCATTCGATAGCTTCACCAGCACCTTGAGGCCCTTAAGGGTCGAGGGCAGCAGGGTTACCTCATCGAAAGTTGTATCACCTTCGATGATCTGGGCACCTTCGGCGACGAATCCGGCCGTGACGCCGTTGACGACGCGGGGCACCCGCACGGGGCTCGACGAGTCGAGCACGACCGGCCCCGCAGCCAGAAACGTCGATGCCTGCTCAAGAGGCTGGACAAGCAGGCTGACGACCTGCGACTGAATGAGTGTGCCGTTGTCGGCGGTGACTTCGATAGCCATGAGTGAAAGTCCTTGCAGCTAAGGGGATTTCCGCTGCACTGCGCGGGACACCGGCAGCATTCGAAGCATGGACCCAAGGAATTGTCGATGCCCCGCAGAGCGGCGGGAGGGTCAAACCCGTGCCACCAGGACAACTGTGGGGCCGGTCCGCCAGGAACCGACCCCACCACTGTACCCCCAGGGGGTACTGGTACCGCGCGTCTGAACTAGCGGCGGCCCAATGGCTTGTCGATCATGACGGTAATGGTCAGCCCCAGCAGGACCGCCGCGGGGAACAGTGCCACGTGAATCTGCCACGGCACGAGATTGCCGCCGACGAGGTACTTCACCCACGAGATAGAAGCCATCGCCAGCGACACCAGGACGGTGAACCCGATGATGGACGCGGCGAACTTGAAATCGCTCATTGGTGCACCGTAGCAGCCCCAACCAGCTCCAATATTTCTCTGCCGAACCATAACGAGCGAGTCGCCGCCATCCCCCCATCGAAATACTAGGTTCGCTCCTTGAGCGTCCCCAACAGCGAGAACGGCTCATACGCACCGCCTCGGTTGCCCTGCCCGATGTCACCGACCGGCTTGCGGGTGGCCAGGTGCGGTTTGGCGGTCAGCAGGTCGTCGATCGCGGCCGTGAGCGTGTCGGCGTCGTCCAGGTGCGCGGCGTCGAACGGCAGATCGGACGGGTCGGCCAACCGACCCGAGGCCCGGACCAACTCGACGTGCAACCGCTCGGCGAGCGCGTCGGCCTGGTGGGCACGCTGCCGGTAGCGGCCGTTCTCCTGACGCAGCTTCTCGACGACGGACCGAGGGAACGTCTCGGCGTTGTCGTCGGGATTCTCGTCGCCGGTATCCGCGGCATCCTCGGTGGCCTTGTCCTCGGTGGTGGCCGTGTCGTCGACCTCGGTGGCCGTGTCCTCGGTAATCGTGTCGGTTGCGGTCATGATGCTGCATTCCTTTCTATTGTGACGATCTCGGCCGCACAGTTGCAGCCGAAGTGCGTTTTGAAGTGGTGGCCTTTTGGAAACACCCGGCCCTGCTCGGCCCACCGCTGGCACCGCTCGCACGGGTCATCGTCGAGCTTGCGGGTCCATCCCGTGACAACCGGCAGCCGGTTGATGATCTCGACCGTCACGGCCTGCCCGGTTCCCAGCGGCTCCGATCGGGCCAGCCGTTCCAACCGCATTCGCGCAATTTCGTCCTCGTCGGTTTCTTTGTGGCTGTCCTCCTCGGCCGGTTGTTCGGCCTGCTGGTCGGGTTCGTCCTCGTCGGGCTCGGCAACGTCGTCGGGTTCTTCGGCGTCCTCGTCGCCGTCGCCGTCCTCATCGACCGGTTCCTCGTCGGCCGGTTCCTCGTTTTCGGCGGCGTCGTCCTCGTCCTGCTCGGCCGGTTCGTTGGGTTCGGGCAGGTCGTCGAGAATGGTTCTCACCGCCTTGGTTAGACGTTCGGTGTCGTCCCGCGGCGCGATACCGATGGGCGGCTGTGGCTGTGCGGTCGCGGATTCGATCTGTGCCGACACAGCCAGATCAGCGAGCGTGGTGGCTGTGGCGTTCGCCACGGCGATCACCGCAGCCATCGCGGGCACGACGACGGCCGGAGCCAGGCCACCGGTCTGCAGCGTGGCGTACAGCGCCAACACGGCGGTGGCGGTGGTGGCTGCCAGCGCCTCGGTCTGTTCCTGATACTCGTCGACGACGGTGGTCATGCCGCACCACCATGTAGAAGGGTCACCCCGGCGCCGTCGAGTGCCTCGGCGCGCCGGGCCACCCGGATCTGTGCGATCTCGTCCTCGGAGTAGCCCAGCTTGGCCAGCGCAGCGGAGACCGGCAGCAGACCGGCCTGATACAGCTTCACCACGGCGTCGGCCTCTTGGGCTACCGAACGGGTTGCGGCGTCGGCCCACTGCACGCGGGCGTCGATCTGTGCCGGATCGCGGCCGTCCCGGACAGCAACCATCAGCTTGGCAACCTGTTCCCATGCCCGGCCGAACGTCTGCTGTCGGGCCTCGGCACGTGCGGTCAGGCTGGCCTCTGCAGCCCGCAGTGCATCCGCGCTGGCGGGGTTGTCGGTCATCACGCCGATGTAATGGGCCGGAAGTGTTGACACAGCCATGATCTGACCGAGGATGACCCGGACGCTGGCCTCATACCCGGACAGGTCGGCGGCGTTGAGCTGACCGAACTTGGCGGCCTCCGACTCCGAGATCATCGCCCGATGGCCTTCGGGGATCGGGTTGACTTCCCGCATGGCGGGTTGGTTGTCATCGTCGAGCACCGGATCACCGTCGTCATCGATCACGGGTTCCTCGGTCAGCTCGATTCCGGTGGCCCAGCGCCGTGGACGGCCGACGAACTCGCTGGTGACCATCATGTCGGCCAGCGATTTGTTGAGCGCGTCGACAAGCGGTTTCAGGTCGTCGATCTCACTGCTACCCCAGTCGCCGACGATCCGGTCGGCGTTGCGCAGATTGACCACCGGCACCACACCGAGCGGGTTGGGAACGACTTCGACGGTATGGAATCCGTTGGCCACCGCGCCCTGTTGATCGGCACGAATCCGTCGGATCTCGTCGGGCAGGTAGACCACAGCCTCGGTCGTCTTACGGGTCGAATCTTCCCACCGCTTCACCGCGGCGACGATCTCCCGGCTGCCCGGATCGGTGAGCACGGCAACCTGCTTGGCCGACTCGACGGTCACTCGCGGACGGCCCGCCCGGTCGGCCCAGACGATGACGTAGCAGTCGCCGAGAAGCAGTGCTTCCCGATGGGCCACACCGCTGGCCTGATCGAGGTCGTTGCGCAGCCAGTCCGGCCACACGCCGGCGGCGGCGGCGTCTCCGGTGAAACCGGTCACCCGCAGCCGTTCGGCCAGTGCGGTGACCGCCAACCGCGGAAGGTTGCTCGACATGATCCCGAACCGGTGGCCCAACGCCGTCTTGGCCTCCGGCGACAGGAACGCCAAGGGCTGCTTGCCCTCGTAGTACCGGTCAAGATCGGCGTATCGGGCCAGCGGTTCGTTGAGCCGCTGCAACAGGTTGGTCAACAGCTCGGTCTGAGTGCTCATGCAAAACTCCGTACTCTCTTGCGGTTCTTCTGCTGATGGAATGCCGCCCGGTCGAACGCGACGATCGCGGCCACCGCGGCGTCGATCTTGCGGGGTGAACCCCGCTTGTCCTTGCTCACCAGATCGCCCAGCGGGGTCGACTTCGCCACGCAGTGGGCCACATGCGCGGCCATCCGGGGATCACCGTCGTGGGTAACGGCTTTCGTCGACACGGCCTGATACAGCCGATCGGTGGCCGGTGCCATGCGCTGCGCGTTCGCGGTGTTCCACTCCAGCACCCGGCGCTCACCGTGACGCTGCGCCCACTGCTCGATCTCCGAGCGCCAGCCCCACGGGTCCGAAGCCAGTTCGATCACGTCGAACTTCTGAAAGGCCATCTGCACCGCCATATCGACGTCGGTCCGCGGCACCCGCCACCGGGGATCGCCGGGGTTCTCCCACATACCCTCAAGCCACAGGTGCCCGTCGAGCGTGCAGCCGACCAGCGCTGTCGAGTCACCCGACGCCGATCCATCGAACGCCAGAACCACCCGGTCGCGGGGCTGTACGTCACGCTGAGACGCGCAGGCGTCCCAGGCGCCCCACGGCAGCCACGACTCCGCACCGGTGACCCACTGGCCCAACCGCAGCTGCCGAAACACCGGTTCCCGGATAGTTTTCCGTGCGGCTTCGATACCGTCCTCGGACAGGAACGGATCTCGACAGGCCAGCGCCGGGTTCCCGATCCGCCACGCCCTGCGGTCATCGACCGCGCAGCCCTCCGGCGCCGTGAACTCCCGGAAGTAGAACGCCGGATCGGCGCCCGCACGGCCATGCTCGACGAGCCGCCACATGATGCTGTCAGGCGAGCTGGCCGGGGTGCTGATGGCCAGCGTCAACGATTCGGGCCGCTTGCCCGACACTGAGGTCACGGCTTCCCACACAGCCTCGGTCACCACGTGCAGCTCATCCACGATCAGCAGCGAGGGATCATGACCATGCAGGGCGCCGGGTTCGGCAGGCAGCGGCAACAGGGTTGCGTCGTTCTCCGGCAGATAGAGCCGGTCGGCGTAGACCTGAACCCGTTCCGCCAGAATGGGATTCAATTCGACCATCCGCTTGGCATACTTGAGCGTGATGTTCGCCTGACGCTGATCAGAGGCCACCACCAGCACCTCCGCGGATGGTGGGCCGACATGCAGCTCCGCGAGCGCCAGGGCGGCAGCCAGCATGGTTTTACCGTTGGCCCGCGGGATGCTGACCAGCGAGGTACGAATACCCGGTGCGAACGCGCCGCCGATGATCTCCCGCTGAAAGGTGCGCAGCTTGAACGGATCTCCTGCACCCTGCCCGCGTGGGGTCACCAGATACTTGCCGATGAACCGTTCGCGCCGTCGCGCACGATCGGCCGGATACCGTGACAGATCGAGCGGCGCAGCTCGGACGCAGCCCTTCGGCCCCGCCCTCACGGTGCCACCAAGTTTGCTGGGCGGTGTTTGCTGTTTGCTGGCCGTCGTTGATGGAGCCGGATTTCGGTGTGTAACTCAGACTTTGCCTCAAAGCGGGGGTGCAGTAGGGGTCCCGGAGGGGTTCGCCCCCTGGTCGGCGGAATCGAGCGAGTTTGCTGGCCGTCCGCGGGAGTTTGCTGGGGGCGGGCAGCACCCCGGCGTCGGTTGCACGGCCCGCACACCACGTCGATGTCGCACAGGCGGATCGGTCTGCCAGCAGCCTTACGTGCCCACGCTTGCGGGCTGTGATCGCCCTGCAAGTCCTCGGTGGCCCCACAATCGGAACACCACGGCTGCAACCGCCGCGCACGTCGGCTCAAACGAGCCCACGCAGCATCGTAACCACGTTCCGCGGCCGGGGCCTTGGGACTCGACGGCTGGGCGTGCTCGGGGCAGCGAGCGCCGTCTATGGGCTCACCACAGGTAATGCACGGCCGCAGCGTCATGAGTCCAACCCCTTTTCGGCGATCTGCTCAAGTGTTCGCCGCCGGAGGTCGTCAATTGGCATCAATGGGTCGTCCTGGGTAACGAGTGAAAGAATGCGTAGCAGCCGACACATCACTTCCAGCAGATGAGATACAACCGGTGCGGCGTCCTGCCCGTCGAGCAGCACATCGATAGATTCCTTGTCCTTTCCGGCGTAGGCGTCGATCAACGCCAGCGCCGTCAAAAGAGTGCCGTATTCATCGGTCGTAGCCATAAGTATCTATTCTCCCATCGTTTCGTGCATCGCCAACAATTCCGAGGACCAGAAGCACGACCAGATATGCCCGCCTTCGCATTCATACCGGCCAATAAGCATTGAGCCGGGGCCAGGCCAATCAATTTGAAATGGTTCGGTGAGCGTGTCGGTGCGGCCACAGCCGCATTCGGCTACACAGCTCCGGCAGTAGTCAGACAGCTCGGTCATCGTTCCCTCGTGATTCGTTGTCGGACTTGGAAGTCAGCTCGTTGGATCGCAGCCCTTCCCAGACCTCGTCGCTCGGTGGGTAGTTCAGCTCGTTCCTATAAACGAGCTGACGAACTGACCCTGTGTTCGTTGACGAGCTGCAACGAGCTAACGAGCTGGCCATTTATCGGCCCTCTGAATCGGGTATGAAATTAGGTATGAAATTAAGAACATCCGCGGGCTGCGTAAGCGGATCGGCGACGGGCCACAGAAGATGAGCGCCGCGGTCTCCTACGGTGTGCCTCACCAATCCGGTCTTTGTCGCCCGTGTGATCGTTTTCCGTGCGTCCTTTTGTGAAAGGTGGTGAGTATCCATCAAACATTCTTCGGCCGTTTTCTTCGACAATTCTCCGGGAGCTGTGGCGACTATTTCGAGTAGCAACGGAAGTGCGGCATTACTGGCTGTGTCGGCGCGGCCGCCGCACCCGAAACTCAGGTGCCGGGTCTCGGCATCGAATGTCAGCAGACCCTCCGGCACATCGACGTCGCGGCCCATCGCCGAGAAGTAACGACGGCGCGTACCGTCGTCGTCCGTCTCCGTGCCGTCGCGGATGATTTTCCACAGCGCATCCGGCCAGTCGAGCAGCCGGGAATCACCGCGTGCACGCTCGTTCTGGTGTCCCATGTGCGTGACGACCATGCCCTCGGTGGCCCCGATTTCGGCCAGCAGCGCATCGAATGCCACCAACAGCTTCCCGGCGTCCTTGTCCTCCGACAGGCCGAGTGCGTCGAGCACGGGCCGTAGGCAGTCCAGTACCACCATGTCGGCACCGCTAAGCCGCTGTGCCCACTCTGACCGTGTCCGCCGGTCGAGAATGTCGAACGTCGACACGGCGCCGCGCAGTGGTACCACCGTCACGGCTGTGGTGTTGCGGATGCCCTGATCTCGAAACCACCGACGCAACGTGCGGCGGTCGAGTTCGGTATCGATCAAGGCGACGTTATCCACGGGGGTCACGGCGAACGTCCCGAGCAGAGGCTCACCATCGACCAGGCTGCGGATCGTATTGCCCACCAGCGTCGACTTCCCCGACTTGAACTGTGCGGCCAGCAGCACCCGGCCACCGGCGGGCCACGTCCCGGCCATCCGGTAGCTGACTCCATCGTCGGATTCCGACAACAGGTCAGACAGGCTGCAGGGATCGGGCGCGGCGGCCGTGGTGTCGCGGTCCGCCGAGATCTTGCGCGCCAGGGTGCGGACCTGTGCGATCCGATCTTCCCGCAGCGCCGCAGCCTCGGTCTGCGAATTCTGGATGTCGAGCGCCGTGAGCACCCGCAGCGACTCAATCTCATCGTCGGCGGCACCGGCCTTGACCAATTCGTCTCTCGTGACAATGAGATTGGGCATCGACTTGATCGGATCAAGTCCGGCGTTCTTCTCGGCACGGGCGCACCTGACGCGCTTCGCCCAATCTTCGGGCCGGTCGTACAACTCGTCGAGTGAGAACTTGTCGGTCACGACTCGTCACCTCGGGAGCGATGCGCGATATACCCCGTCAGGGTATGCTGGCGATGGGTCAAAAGGAGTTCCACTGCCTCTCTTGATCGTCTCGGTAAGTCGCCCCGTCGGGTCCCGTAGCCCCCGGCGGGGCGCAGCCGTTTCCAGGGGTTGCTTCGATCACCGAGCGGCGGCGATCACCACGGGAATGACAGGCCGCATCAGCGCATCGACGTCGGAGATCTTGACTCGAATTGCACTGCCGGGTTTGTCGCTCAATCGGTAAGCGGGCAGCTCGCCGCGGGCGATCAGCTCTCGAATTGTGAAGACAGAGAACCCGGTGCGGACAGCAGCATCCTTCGGGGAAATGAAAATCGGTGTGGCTATTGCATTGGTGCGCACTTCAAGCTCCATCGGTGTGATGACGATCCCCAAAGGCATGTGGCTTGCGTTTGCGTGGGATCTAACCGGAGCGTGTGCGTGGGATCAGGTCTGCGGGGCTTCTTTGTGACCTGAAGTCCGAGGTTACACCACAGTTGGGCGAGAATGCGTAGGTACTGATCTAGGGGTGTGTCGCGGGATACCCTGTGGCGCAGCTTATTTAATTAAATCTCGATCTCAGGATGGCTTCACCGCGAGCGCGGACAATCGATCGGCGAGCACCTCGGTACGGCCAGCAGCCACGTGCTGGTAGCGCATCGCCGCCGAGCTGGTGGTGTGGCCGAGGCGGTCCATGACCTCTTTGGTCGTGCCACCGGCAACGGCAGCCATCACGCCGCCGAAATGCCGGAGATCGTGAAAGTGGAGATCGTCCTTGCCGATGGTCTTGCGGGCCGCGAAGAACGGCCCCCTGAACCGGCCTTCGGTGTAGAACCCGCCGGTCGCCGGATCGGGGAACACCAGCGCGGTCTTGGCCGGGTCGACGGCCGTGGCCAGGTGGTCGACCAGCGCCGGGCGTAGGTGGGTCGGCACCGTCACTGCGCGGTTGGACTCCCGAGTCTTTGGGGCGCCACAGACGTACTTCCGTTCCCGGTAGGTCACTGCCTTGTTGATCTGCACCGTCGCCCCGTCCGACGCGACATCGGCCCGTGTGAGGGCGAATAGTTCACCGCGTCGCAAGCCGCACCAGCCAGTCAACAACACGGCCAGGCCCAGCGGATCGGGCATGGCGGCGGCGAGCTTCGACAGCTCGTCAGGCTCCAAAAGGACCACCGGCCGTCTGGTGTGCCTGACCACCGCAGCGCCCTTGATGCGGGCGGGGGAGCGGTCTAGCAGCCCATCGTCCACAGCGGTGTTCAGCACGGCCGTCAGGACGCCGTAGGCCCTTGCGTTGCGGGTCTGGTGCGTCGCGCCGAGGCCGGAGAACCACGCCCGCACGTCCTCGGTGGCGATCTCGGTCAGCGCCTTATCGCCGAGCACCGGAAAAATGTTCGTCTCCAGGTGATAGGCGTAGTTTTCTCGCGTCCGGCGGGAGATGTTGCGGTGGTCCAGCCACGGCTTCGCGTAGTCGCGCAGCGTCAGCTTGGCGGCGGTGGCCTTGGTCTCGCGTTCGATCGGCGACGTCCACGCACCCGGCGTACGCCGGTCCAGGTCGATCAGGTCGGCCTCGCCTTGCAGCCAGTGCGACGCCGACGATTTCGTGGGGAACGTCGCCACGGCCTTGTGCACCGTGCCGCGGTGTGGATACGAAGCCTGCCACCGGCCTGACGGCAGCTGGCGCAGCCGCCCGAATTGCCGCCGAGTGCGATCACCCTTCGCTGCCATCTGACGCGCCACGCTGTGCCTCCTGACTCGTGCAATTTACGTGCAATAGTGACTTACGCAGAACCTTACAGAATCAAACAGGCGAAAGTCGCTCCCTAGCAGGTTAAATTAGGTTTTTGACCGTTCTTGCCAGGTGGCAGCTTATCAGCGAAATGCTGGATCGGCTGGTTCGATACCAGCCGGGACCACCAGGTCGAAGTATCGTTTCTCCCGTGCACAACACCTGCACAATAGTTAGTTGGCGATTCGCTGCCTGGACACACCGACGCAGTCGCGCGCGAGAGCGCGGCGACTGAGCTGACGG
>JAHZKD010000162.1 GCA_022600605.1 Actinomycetes bacterium | reverse complement strand
GCCGCACTGGCCCACACCTTAGGGCTGGACGGGTCCCCGGCCCGCACCACCTGCAAGCCGGCGGCGGCCACCACGCGGTCGATATCGGTGTTGAGTGACTGGTCGTCGATCACAGCCAGAATCCGGGCGGGCTGGGCGGGCTGGGCGGGCTGGGCGGGCTGGGCGGGCTGGGCGGGCTGGGCCATTAATCAAGAGTTGCGGGTGGACGAATCCTGGGAAAGCGGGCAGCCGGATTCTGTGGATCAACTCGAAATTGGGGACAACAGTTCGCTCGTGGCGATCAGAACAATTCCTCACAATTTTTGGAGTTTGCGGTAACCGCCGCAAAGAGAAGTTAATCAGGAAGAAGTCACCCAGAAACGAGGACGACCCCCGCCAGGGGGGGAGGAGGCGGAGGTCGTCGTGTATCAGCCCCGGGGGGTCGAGCTGATCCACACCCGACCTAGGCCGAGTGCTGCCCACTATACACATGCTGGAGTAGGCGGGCGCAAGTTCTGGAATGCCGAAAAGTTGCCCCGGACCAGGAAAGCAACAGCAGTAGACACCTGTCGCAAACTGCCACTTCGGACAAGCATTGGCGAAGTATCAGACAGCATCTGTTTATGCTGACGGCGTGACGTCATCCGACACGGCGGCCGGGCCAAACCCAGCCGCCCAGCAGCCCCCCGGGTCGGACCGCCATATCCGCACCGCTGCGTTCTTCGATCTCGATAAGACCGTGATCGCGAAATCGAGCATGCGAGCTTTCAGCAAACCTTTTCTCAGCCAAGGGCTAATTAATCGGCGTGCTGTCCTGAAATCGTCGTACGCGCAATTTCTGTTCCTGATGTCTGGTGCCGACCACGATCAGATGGACAGGATGCGTTCCTACATCACCAAAATGTGCGCCGGCTGGGACGTCGAACAGGTCAAGTCGATCGTCAGCGAGACACTGCACGACATCGTGGATCCCTTGGTGTTCGCCGAGGCCGCCGAACTCATCGCCGACCACCGGCTGTGCGGTCGCGATGTCGTCGTGGTGTCGGCGTCTGGGGAGGAGATCGTCGCGCCGATCGCTCGCGCGCTTGGCGCCACTCACGTAATGGCGACACGGATGGTCGTTGAGGACGGCAAGTACACCGGCGAGATCGCGTTCCACTGCTTCGGCGAGGGCAAGGCCGAGGCCGTCCGCGCGCTGGCCGCCCGTGAGGACTACAACCTCGATCATTGTTACGCCTACTCAGACTCGGCGAGCGACCTTCCGATGCTCCAGGCGGTGGGCCACAGCACTGTGGTGAATCCGGATCGCGCGTTGCGCAAAGAGGCCACCGCGCACGGTTGGCAAGTGCAGACTTTCTCCAAGCCCGTGTCGCTGCGCGACCGCATCCCCGCCCCGTCGGGGGCAGCGGTGGCCACCACGGCCGCAGTCGGGGTGAGCGCCGTGGCGGCAGGTGCCCTGACTTACTCGCTGCTGCGCCGTTTCGTCTTCTGAGGCCAAGCTACTTGGCGGTAGCTAGAGAACCGTCATAACGATCTGGGGTCACCGGCCGAATTGACCCTTGCTGTACCCGATGCCACGTAGTACAAAGGAAGCACGGCAGCCGGGTGAGGCCAAGTTCGAGCCAGAAGAGAAGGCTTGAGCTCCCGATCTCGACTCCCAGCACGGGTCTCGGAACCCACGCGGAGCACATACCGCGGAATAGGTAAAAGTGTTGCGGGCTTGCGGAATTGCGAAAATCGGACGACTAATACAGCTCCTTGGGTGGGGTCTTCAGTCGTAGCGCTTCGTAAGAACGCCGAGGCCACCCACGCAACCCCAACAAGCACGCTTGGTAACCGGGATCCGTGCTAGCGGGCGGTGAACCGAAGCAATCTTGAATTGCTTCGGGGCGCCGCCCGCTTCATTTTGCTGTGGTGCCCCTGGGAGCTGTGTTGCCCCCGGGGAGCTGTAGGGCCCCTATGAGTCAGGGAGCCAGCGCTTCCACGGACTGTCACCCTCTGGGACGGCTATCGAATCGGACGGGATCACGAAGACACCGACTGCGCGATGGACAAGGCCTCACGTGCCCCGGCTTGCAGTCCCTCGCTGCTGAGTACCAACCACGCCGTCAAGCCCTCTGCAGTCCCCGACGCAAAGCCCCGGGCCGCAGCGTGGTAACGGCCGGCGCCACGCATCCAATGCACCTCCGGAACACCCAGACCATGCGGATCCAGACCGCCAGCAATCGTCACCAGCCGCGACATTCCGCGCGCTACGACACCGTCCGCGCTGCCGAAGGGCCGCAGGGTGAGCAACTCACCATGCACAACGGCCGCCAGCACCGTCGCAGGCACTCGCGTTGCGCCCGTCGCGATTTCGGCGAGCAACTCAAGCCTGCGCCCGACATCGAGGTCACCGCGTGGCCGACCCAATTCGCCACCATCGACCAGATCTGCAGCCGCCAAGGCGTGCAATTTCGCCATGGCCTGAAGCGGCGCCCGTCGCCAGACACCGACCAGCGCGCCTTCGCCACCTTCGAGCGCCTCAGCCACCCGCAGCGCGCCGGCAAGCACCGGATCGCTGCCGCCGTCCCGGAAGCTAGTGGATCCGCCATCGGAAAACTTCAGCGGCCCACCGTCGAGCACAGAGGAAGCCCGGGCCGCCCGCAGTGCCGCCTCGGCTGCGGTCTTCGGCCAGCCACGAAGGTTGGTGCGGTGCCGGTGTGCCCTGCCGAGCGCCTCGCTCGCCTCCTCCCCTGCTTGCGCGACACCGGGCAGCGCAGACAATGGCGCCAGGATGTCCCCGGAGGCTGGCTCCTTGGCCGTCATCTGCGCCCACTACTCGTCACGACCGCCCACGCTAGCCGACGGCTGGACCCGCTACTGACGACGTTTCGCTGCCGATCGAAGCTGCCAATCGCCTGACGCCCACTGCCCGGCGTGTGAGCACCAACCTCGATGCGTGGGTGAATGGGTTGAGTGACTACCCTCACAGTCATGTCCGAGACGCACTCCGAAGACCAGTCTTCGTACCCACCGGCACCAGAGTTCGCCGCGAATGCCAATGCGCCGGAGGCGATGTACGACGAGGCCGAGGCAGACCGCCTGGCTTTCTGGGCCGGCCAGGCCAATCGCCTGAGCTGGGAGACGCCGTTCAGCGAGGTGCTCGACTGGTCCGGGGCGCCGGTCGCCAAGTGGTTCGTCGGCGGCAAACTCAACGTCGCCTACAACTGTGTCGACCGTCACGTGGAGGCCGGCAACGGAGACCGCGTCGCCATCTATTGGGAGGGCGAACCTGTCGGCGACGCCCGCGAGATCACCTACGCGCAGCTCAAAGACGCGGTCTGTCAGGCCGCCAACACGCTGACCGATCTGGGTTTGAAATCCGGCGACCGGGTCGCCATCTACATGCCGATGGTGCCTGAGGCCATAGTCGCGATGTTGGCCTGCGCGCGACTGGGCGCCATGCACTCAGTGGTATTCGCGGGGTTCTCGGCCTCAGCGCTGCGAGCCCGCATCGATGACGCCCAGGCCAAGCTGGTCATCACCACTGATGGGCAGTTCCGCCGCGGCACGGCAGCCCCACTGAAGGAGGGGGTGGACGAGGCGATTAAAGGTCTCGGCGAGGACAACCCCGTCGAGCACGTACTTGTGGTGCGGCGCACCGGAATCGACGTGCCGTGGACCGAGGGGCGCGACCTGTGGTGGCACGAGACCGTAGAAACTGCATCCACGGCCCACACACCCGAAACGTTCGATTCCGAGCATCCCCTGTTCCTGCTCTACACATCGGGCACCACGGGAAAGCCCAAGGGCATCATGCACACCTCGGGCGGATACTTGACTCAGGCGTCGTACACACATTTCAACGTGTTCGACGTGAAGGCGGACTCCGACGTGTATTGGTGCACCGCCGATATCGGCTGGGTCACCGGGCACAGCTACATCGTGTACGGGCCGTTGTCCAATGGCACCTCCCAAGTCGTGTACGAAGGCACTCCGGCCTCACCCGACGAACACAGGCACTACCAGATCATTGAAAAATACGATGTCACCATCTATTACACCGCTCCGACGGTGGTGCGGACCTTCATGAAGTGGGGCCGCGAGCTCGCCTTCGAACACGATCTGACCAGCCTGCGCCTACTGGGTTCGGTGGGTGAGCCGATCAACCCCGAAGCCTGGCGGTGGTATCGCAAGGCGTTCGGAGGCGGGAAGACTCCGGTCGTAGACACCTGGTGGCAGACCGAGACCGGTGCTGTGATGATCGCGCCGCTGCCGGGTGTGACCGACTGCAAGCCCGGTTCGGCGATGCGTCCGCTGCCCGGCATCTCGGCCAAGGTCGTAGACGACGACGGAAACGAGCTCAAACCAGGCGGCGATGCCGGTGAACATGTCCCCGGGTATCTCGTCTTGGACAAGCCGTGGCCGGCGATGCTGCGCGGTATCTGGGGTGACCCGGAGCGGTTCCAGGAGACCTACTGGTCGCGGTTCGCCCAGCAGGGTTGGTACTTCGCCGGTGACGGCGCCCGCTACGGCAGTGACGGTGAGATCTGGGTTCTCGGTCGCGTCGACGACGTGATGAACGTCTCCGGCCACCGGATCTCGACGGCCGAGGTG
>JAHZKD010000161.1 GCA_022600605.1 Actinomycetes bacterium | reverse complement strand
GCGCGCCGCCCTGTCACGGCGGAGGTCGCGGGTTCGAGTCCCGTCAGGGTCGCCATTGCGGCATCGGCCAGGTAGCTCAGTTGGTACGAGCGTCCGCCTGAAAAGCGGAAGGTCGACGGTTCGATCCCGTCCCTGGCCACCACGTACTACCTGCATTGACACGGTTTATGCACTCGATGGTTGGTTTGTTTCGTCCGGTTCTTGTCCGGTCGTCGGTGGTTGAATCTCAGTTGCGTGAAGCTGATCGAGGTTGGTTGCGACCTGGTCCAGCTCGTCGGCATAGAGGTCGCTGTAGATGTTCGCGGTGACGGTTGGCGTTGAGTGGCCCATGGTTTTCTGCACGTAGCGCAGGTCTGCGCCAGACTTTCTGGCCAGGCTGGCGTAGGTGTGGCGCAGATCATGGATAGTCAGTGGGGCCAGATCGGTCTTCGTGAGGGCCTTGTTCCAGTGGGTGTGGCGACGCCAATTGTTGGAGCGCAGCATCGCGCCGTTGGGTGACGTGATGGCGGGCTCGTCTGGTTCCCGGCCGCCGATTCGCGTTTTGAGGATGTCGACGACGACTTGGGGGAGTGGGACGGTTCGGATGCCGGCTCGGGTCTTGGGCGGCCCGATGACAATGCGGCCCTCTACTTCCGGTGCGGCCCGTCGGACGTAGAGCCGACGAGCGGTCAGATCGATGTCCTTGACCCGGAGGCCGACGAGTTCGGACCAGCGCAGGCCGGTATAGGCCAGGAGGGTCACGACATCGCCCTGATCGCCACACGCGGTAGCGAGCCACTGGACCTCGTGAGCGGTCAGGTATCGGTGACGCTCCCGCTCGGGAATGCGGCCCGCTGAGACGCCGAGGGCCGGATTGCGGTGGATGCGGCCGTCCTGGTGTGCGACGTCGAGAACAGAGCGCAGCAGACGCAGCGTCGACACCTTCGCCCACGGGCCGACGGTCAGGCCGTCGACAAATACCTGAACGTCGGCGCGGGTGATTTCGTCGACTGGCACGTGGCCGAAGCGGGGCTTGATCCGCAGTTCCCAGTGCTGGGTGTAGCCGCTCCAGGTCTTCGGTGAGACCGCCGGTTTCTTGGAGTCGGAAAATTGCGTCCATATTCGGTTCAGCGGAGTCCGTCCAAGACGGGGGTCAAACCGGCGCGCACCGAGGGCGGCTTCGTTGTCACGTTCGGACTTGAACGCCTTCGCCTCGCGCAGCGTCGGGAACGTCGCCGACGTTTCGACCCAGCCCGACGGCACGTTCGGATCACGGATCAGGTATCGGACTTGGTAGCGAGGCTCTCCGGTTGCGCTTAGGCGCTTCCGGATGCCGCGCGGCGTGTTGCCAGCCATTACCGACGCACCTGCTTCAGCCAGGACCGGACTTCGGCGCAATCCCACCGACGAACCCGCTCTGACAACGTGTAGCAGGGCGGACCGATTTGCTCGCCGGTGGTTTCGCGGATCGCCGCCCAGCGGTTGAGGGTGGCGGCGGATACGCCGAGGAGGGCTGACACCTGGTCTGCGGTCAGCAGCTCAGGGAAGTTGCCTGCGGCGACGAGAGCTTCCCGGAGGCCGTGAGTAACCATCCTTCACCTCGCTGCACGGATCGAGTCGAACCACGTGGACGTGCCCTGCAATCCGGCGTCGACGTCGGACTGACCGCCGGTGATTCCCCAGAGGTCGAAGGCCCAGCGCTCTAGCGCGGAGATCGTTGTCGTGCCGCAGCGTCGGAGTTCGGCGTCGTCGCCGAGGACCAGGGCGGTGCCGATGAGTTCGCCGCAAGACCAGAGATGCCGGTACTCATCCCATCCGTATCTGCGGACGAGCTCGGCTCGACGAATCAGGTCATCGGCATGCCGGGCCAGCTGATCCGCGTCGGGCGGTTCGAAGATGGACCAATACTCACTCATCGCGCATTCCTCCAGCTGCCTGCGCTCGTCCGTACTTCCCTCCGGTGGAGCGGATTTGCTCATCACTCCAAAAGTCGGATCGCACCTTGGTCACTTGGCCGTCCTCAGCAACGACGTAGCCGGTACCCGGCCTGTCGGGACTGATTCGGTGCGCGGGTGCCGCATCGGCCATCCCGTCGCCGAGGACCATCGTCACTTCCTCTCTGGATCGCAGTCGAAGCGCGATGGTCTGGGTGAACAGTCCCCGCATCGGCAGGACTTCTTTGCGGGGATCCTGCAGGAACGCGGCCACCACGATTCCTAGCGCGCGACCTTTCGTGAGGATCCGCGACAACGAGGCAGCTGCTGCTTTGCGCAGGGCTGGATCGCTCATGTATGCGGTCATTCCCGCAAGTTCGTCGATCAGCAGCACCACGAGGGGTGAGGCCTTGGTCGGATTGTGCTTGCGTGTGCGACCTGCCATCGCTCTGCCACGTTTGTTCATCAGCTCTTCCAGCGCGGCGAGTGTTTCCACGGCATCGGCTTCCGTGGTGGCGATCTTGGTGAACAGGCCTGAGCCGACCGACAACTCGATGCCGTACTTCAGATCGATTCCCACCAGGCGAACCACATCGGCGGCAACTGCGGGACCGAGCCCGCCAGCGATGCCCCAGAAGACGGAACCCTTGCCTGCACCCGAGCAGCCCACGGTGAGGGTGTGCCGGCCGCTCAATGGCAGAGTCCAGGCTGAGCCGTTTTCGCATCGGCCGAGCGTGACTCGTGTTGTTGCGACTCTTGTTGGCGGTACGACGTGACCTACCGTCGACAGCTGTTCCCTCATGACCAGCTCGATCTGAAGTGTCCCGGGCGAGACGACAACCGAGCGCGCCGAGTGTGCGCCCGCAGCGTCGCGGATCGCTGGAACGGCGCGCTCCAAATCTTCGACGGTCTGCCCCATCCGTGCTCGTACCTTCAGACGCAAGGTCGTGTCGGATCCATCTGTTCCCAACAACTTTGGGTGGAACCAACGTGTCGATGTGACTTGGCGGCCCTCGTTGTCGCGGCGCGTGTGCTGCTCGGAGGCGGACAAGCCGCAGCGCTTGCACAACCTTTGCCATGAGACGTGTGCCCAGAGCCGCCAACGCAGAAGCCGGGCTGGTGCCGCGAACCGTTCCTCGTACGTCTCGGGTGAGTGGAGCCTCCAGTAGATGAGAGCGGCGCTTGTGACGCCGACGACGATCGCCACGCACAGGGCAAAGCTGGTGAGGAATTGCAGTACGTGGTCAAATCGGAGCGGGCTGTCGGGACCGATAGGTGCGTACGGGTCCGGGTTCATGCGGACTGCCGAGCTGAGTTGGACGTTGTGGACGGCTTTCCCGGCGCCTTCATATCCGTGGCGCGGAACGACCACGCGATCCGCGAGAAGTCGCCCGAGCGTTCGATGTACGGCAGGGCCGTCAGTCCCTCGAAAACCACAGGAGTGAAAGGTGTTCCGCTGGAATTGGTGGGCGCAATGGGTTGCACGGGCGCGGCGAACTTCACCGTCACCGTGCGGCTACGCTTTGGTGCTGCCGGATCTCCATCGAGCACTTCGACCTGCCACATGGGTACACCCGTGTCGCGGTCCCTCGCCTGTACGCGGTTCTCGCCCGAGGACTTGTCGAAGTCGATCATCGGCGTCACCTCTGACACGACGAACGCACCGCACGAAAACACCTGGTCGTGTCCGACCTGGAGCCATTTGGGGATGGACATTGCTGAGCCTTTCTGGTGGATTGGACTAGCTGACTAATCAACATAGTCGTCTAGAGGAGATAGTCAAGCGCTCAACGCTGTTTTCTTCGCTTCGTGAAGATTCAGCGCGCGGAGAAGTCGTATTCGAGCAGGTACGCGGATGCGACCTTCACCGTGTCGCAGACCTCGACAGCCACGTCGTTGGTGTCGTAGGCCGTCCGAACCACCGTCAGGACGGGTGCTCCCGCGGCGATCTGCAGGGCGCGACGCTCTTCGGGGGTGGGCATCCGTGCGCCGACTTCCTCGGTGAATCGGGCCAGCGTGTGGCCAGCCTCTTCGAGCCGCGCGTAGATGCCGCCAGGCCCGGTGTCGACTTGCTCGATTTTGGTGCCCTGAGCGAATGTGGCAGGAATGTAGGAAATCGCGCTCTCAACTGGCCGGCCATCGGCGAAGTAGCGCCGTGAACGGACGACAACGTCATCGTCGGGGGTCAAGCGAAGCCGTTCGGCAACAGAAGGATTCGGCTTCTCGCGCGTCACAGCAATGTTGTCGACCCGTGGCGCATAGCCCGACTTTTCGGCCTCGACGGTGAACGCGGCCTTTCCGCTGGCGCGGTGTCGTCGTGCGAAGCGGTCTGATGCGAGCCGTCGAATTGGAGCGGCTGGCCGCACAAAGACGCCTCTGCCGTGCTCGGAATTCACCAACCCCTCCGAGCGTAGCTCCTGCACCGCCTGGCGGACCGTCATCCGGGCGACCCCGAAATGATCAATCAATGCGGCTTCGGACGGCAAGCGTTCTCCTGCGGCTAGCTGGCCTGAGCTGATCGCCTCGCGAAGCATGCTGGCGATCTGCCGATACGGCGGCTTATCGTCCGCCCGGTCGATCTGGCCAAGTTGCAGCACCTGCGAGCCTTCCCTTACATGTCTAGACGACTAGTGTAAGGAAGCGACACGCCCATGTCACTACTGGAGTCCGGCCCAGAGGATGGAGTCTCGCATGGCGGCCACACCGAAGCACTCCGTCAGCGTCGCCGGCATCGTGGTCCGCGACGACGGCCGGGTCCTAGTCATCAAGCGCGACGACAACGGCCATTGGGAAGCCCCAGGCGGTGTTCTTGAACTCGACGAAACTTTCGAGGACGGCGTCCGGCGCGAGGTGCTCGAAGAGACCGGGCTTGAGGTGGCCGTGGAGCGGCTTACCGGTGTCTACAAAAATCTGACGCACGGGATCGTCGCCTTGGTGTACCGCTGTAGGCCTGCTGGGGGGGAGCCTCATGCAACCGAAGAAGCTCGTGAAATCCGTTGGATGACAAAGGAAGAAGTACAGTCGGCGATGGTGCCCGCGTTCGGGGTCCGCGTCTTGGATGCCTTCGAGGAATGGCCTCAGTCGCGGGTACATGACGGGGTCAATCTTGTAGCCGACTAATCCTGGTCATCTCGGTCTGGCGAGGGCTCCAGCTGCGGAGGCGACAATGGTGGTCTCGCTTCTGCCGCCATTGTTTGGGCGCGTGCGCCATCGCGTACTCGAATGTATGCAAAACATTCCATCGGTTAAACGGCCGGCTGGACAAAACTCTGGCAACCTGGCGTCCTCCAGATTAGGCCTCGTACGACGAACAATATGCCGACGCCAAGGACGATGTATCCCTCGCCGAGATGAGAGCACAGCTGATGGACTTCGCCGGTGTCCTTGTCGAGAATCGCCATGCAATTAAGCTTCGAATCCGCTGTTAACACCGGCGTGGCGGCAATGCTCGTAACGCGCAGTCAAGAGTCCCGACGAGGTTCCGGCCCGACTTGAAGCAGTCGCCGACCGCCTCCCGTGACCTGGAAATTAGCACCGGTGCCCGCTCGGTGGTGGGGCAGCAAGGCGGATCCGAAATCAAAAGCAGCCGAGTCTATTGATTAGGCCTCTCCACACCGACGTAGGTCAGGCTGCGGCTCCGCGGTCATAGCCGCCCCGGATCAACGCCGAGACTGTCGCCTGCTGCCAGTCTCGGCCCTGAGGGGTCCGGTGACCGGCCGCGTTGATAATCCTCGCCGCCTCGGCTTGTGTCAGGCCACACTTATGGAGGAGCCAGCCTACGTAGTGCTTCAGCGCCGGCTGGCGATACCGCCACAGTGCGGTCGGTAGCGGCAATAAAGGTGCGGGCTCGTGGTCGAGTTCGAGCTGCCCGAGCTCTTCGCTCAGCTGTTCCGACCATCCAGTCTGGTAGACGGAGTAGCTTCTTTCCAGCGCATGCTCTATCTCGTCGTTGAGGACCTCAACCCCCGCAGCAGCCAGCGCGGTCCGATCCAGTTCGTCGACGGCTCTGACCTCCTGGCGAAGTGCGAAGTCCGCCTCAGTGAGTCCACCGGTAGTGGGGCATGGCCAGAGACCTGGCCCCATCAGCAGGTTAAGTCCGTGGCGCTGCAGCACCAGGCTGAGCCGGCGCACGTGCTGTTCGCGGCCAAGGTCATCCATAGGAAATGGGGCCCAGATGTCGGTCTTGGTGCCGATCGCCCGAGTGAGCGCGGTGACGACCGCATCAACGTCGGCGAGGTCATCGTGTGAGCCGGCCTCGCCTGGGTCGAAGGTACGGATCTCGGTGATCACCGCGCCGCGCTCATTCGCCCTTTGAGTCAGCATGTCGGCGCGCTTACCGGTTTCGTGGTCGCCCAGGACGATCACTCCCACCCTGTGGCGCATTGAGCTCTGCATCACGCCACCTTCGGGTCCACGACGCCGCGGCCAGCCGACTTGCGGATGATCTCTTCGATCTTGGCCTCCACGTTTTCGAAGCCGTGCGCCCCGATGGTCAGGACTTCATCAGTCAGTTGTTCCCTGGCCTTGGCGAGGCCGCGTTCGGCAACGACGTGCATGATGCGCCCGACAGTGTCCTCCTCGTAGGCCTGAAGAACGGCGTCGCGGACTTCCTCCGCACGTACCCTGCGACGGCAGTAGGCGTTCTGCTCCAGCCATTCTCCAGCGAAGTAGGCATTCTGGTTGCAGAGTATCGAGTGGCCTAGGTTGAAGTACACGACGCCGTTGGCGGAGTCCCACGACGCGAAGTCGCTCGGGTCAAATTCCTGCCTAATCCAGTCTGCTTCCTTCAGCGGCGCAGGCTCGGGAACGGGTGCCGGCCGGGGCTGCACCTCTGTCGCCTTTTCGCTCCCGGGCGTACGACGCTTGGCGGTGCTCACTCCCGTAGGTTTGATGCGGGGTTCGCGGTGCTTGGCGCCCTTTTTCCGCTTCTTGGTCCGCCGCTTGGTGGTGCCGCCTGGGGTCAGCCCTTCTTCACCAGTCGGTGACGGGCTTCCGATTGGGAGCGCCTCGGAAGTGTTCACCATGCCGTCTAGGTAGTCGATACCCGGTGCGCCGGAATGTCCGAGGACGCCAGTTCCGGCCTTGCGCCGGCGGGACTGGATCACCGCGCGGATCCGGGACTGGAGACGGGCTCGAAGCCGATCAGCGGTGGTCAGATTAATCTTGCCGCCCCGGCTGACGCGCTCGCGTGCGGACTTGTTGGCCTCGACAATCGCGTGGGGCATTTGCTCAACGAACCGCTCGCCCCAGCGAGCCAGCGGCAGCTCCTTACCGTTACTCATTACAGGCTTGGAACGGGTCGGGTCTTGATGGAGGTGCAGCTGCGGGTTCGCGACGTCATCCCCAGGGTCGGTCGGACCAATGATCTCAAGGCTGAGCCGGTTATAGACGTCGGCGAGCTGGACACCAAAAAGCCTCATTTTCGAGGGCAAGTCAGGGTAGTGGCCGCCCGGCGCGGCAAGCACCATCGACTCGTTCTTGTACCGAGCAATGATGTGCCCCTTGCCTCCGTACGGCAGCCGCCGATCTTCGGCCTTCTGGGTGAACGGCAGCAGAGTCCAAATGACTTTAACTCCGAGAACGTCGTCGACATCGACTGTGCCAGTAGCTGCAGGGCGGTTGGTCCAAGGGCGATGGCCTTGAATCGTGCGGCCGTCGAGGCGAATGCTCCGGCTAACTCCGATCAGTTTGCGGCCACCAAAGCTCTTTCCCTGGTTGGCCGGCATAGGCGTGTTAACGGTAATGCGGATGACTTGCTCTTCTGTCCCGCGGGGGTCGTAGATCCGGTCGCGCAGCGCATCGGCGATGCCCGTTTCCGTTTCGCCCTTGTTGGGATTGGGGTCGCAGAGCGGACCATCTTCATGCTCTTCGCGGCCGGTGTGGATAAATGCCACTCCGTGGCCGCTGCGTTGCACCTCATGTCTCCCGGTCAGGATCTGGAGCAGCTCCGGGTTCGGCGTGCTGGCCGGGACGAATTCGTACTCGCTGGTCACGGGATTCTTGAACAGCTTCATCACCAGGCCGCCTGGGATCGTTTCGGCGTCCCAGGACAAAACCATTAGATCCGTGAAGGGCAAAATGGAGGTGCGAGCACCCGCATGACGTTGGCCAAGCGTGTTGTGTAGCCGCCAGCTCTCGCCCGCGCCTTCGCCGATGGTGGTCATGTAGGTGTTCAACTCCGGCTCCGTAAGCGCAGGCCCATTGTTGATGAATGCGCGCTTAAGGGCGCCGGTGCCCGGCATCGACACGATGTCGATGGAGATATCCGTCGTTCCGTGTTGCTGCATGCCGTTGCGAACAATCTCAATCGCATGCTGGTACGGCAGGCTACCTGCGTAGTCCTCCTCGATCCGGCCCGATGCTGCCGCGTTTGACATGCCAATGGCATGTGAAGCGGGACGGCCGGCCTGCCCTTCATCACTGTTCATGTAGTCCACCTCATCTATGTGTAGTTCCTGCTGGTTACGGCCCTTAATCAGCCTGTTAAAACAAACCTACCATAGCCAACCGCTTGATCACAAGAATAAGATCTTAATCAAGATTAGAATTTTTACTTCTCTTGAATTATCGTAGATGTTGCTAGTGTGAAGTAGTTCCGATAAACGAGGTGTTAGACGATGACAGCAGGGGCCCAGCGGAGCCTGGCGATTGACACATCACGGTTGAGTGGTGTTCGGCGAACGAGCACCTACCTGGCGATGCGCTCGCAACAGGGCGCACGCACCGTGTACACACTTAGGGTTCCGTTAAGCGATCTCAGTGTGATTTTGCCGCTCCCAGACCCGGAGCACCCAGATGAAGACAACCGGCGGGTCGACGTACGGCATGCGAAAGACTTCGCAACCTATCTAAACAACAATGAGGACTGGGTGGCTCCGACATTGCTGGCCCGAGATAGCGGGGGCTGCCGTTTCGACGAGGTCGACGGCACGGACGGAAAGCTCGGTTATCTGGAAGTCCCGTGGTCGACCGGTGCACTCACACCGCTAACTACCATCGACGGCCAACACCGGATCCTTGGCGTCGACATGGAAATCAAGGCTCTGACCGAGCAGATCAACAAGCTCGGGCGTGACAAAGAGCGCGCCCGGGCTGAGGCGAAGATCGCCGCGTTGGCAGAGGAAATTGAACGCCTTACCGATCGGCTGCAGCGCCTAGAGCAGGAAGCGGTCGGTCTTGAGATTTATGTGGAGCCAGACAGCGACAAGGCAAAGCAGATGTTCGTGGACGTCGCCGACAACGCCAAGGGGATTTCACGTGCCCTAACGGCACGATTCGACAGTTCCAAGATCGCAAATCGCACTCTTGATCGCGTGATGACCCACGCTCTTCTGCTCGGACGGGTCGACCTTGAGCAAGACCGGATGACTCTGAAGAACCCCAATCTCATGGGAGCCAAGCACGTTGCCGACCTGACTCGGGCTGTCGCAGTCGGTGTCTCCGGCCGCATTGGGCGCAAGCGCGAAAACGAGCTCGACGACGCGACGATTATCGAGAATGTCCACAGCTTCCTCGGATGCATCACAGATGGGTTTTCTGACCTTTCGGCGGTCGCCGAGGGGGCCCTGACAGCCCAGCAAATGCGGCGGGACTCCCTCCTAGGATCCACGGGAATGCTAAGGGTCCTCGCCGGCGTATGGCACGACCTTCACGCTAAGGAAGTCGACGACGACGAAATTACCGAGTTCTTCCGAAAGCTCGACAAGCACACGGCTGCCCCTGTCGGTGACCAAAGCATTTGGCGAGTCACGGAAGCCGCGGATGACTTCGAACCGAACGCCTCGGCGCCCATCATGCGGACTCAAAACCTGCAGCATCTTGCGGCGGTCATAGCGGGGTGGTTCTTCACTCCGCCCGCCGAACTTTAGACCCTTCTTCGTACATGTTGGCGAGGGCTCCCGTGCCTTGATCCGCAAGCCGGCAACTCCGTTATCGCCGCGGAGCGGGCAGACCGTCCGGGCGCATGGGAGCTCCGGCCTTCTCTGAACCCGCACCTATCGCAGATCAGTTCGTGTCGTTAACGCTTTGCCCCTAAGGGTCCTTCCTGGCGTAGTCGATCATCCCCATGCCGTGGCAGTTTCAGAATCGTAGAACGTCAAGCTCGGGGCGTGTTCCGCTTTCGCGGAGCACGCTTCGGCGAGTTGTTCTGCGGCGAGTTGAACTCGGTTGCGCGAGGCAGAAGGTGGGCCGTATAGCCCGACGTAGAGTGCGCTGATCGTTCCCGACGGATCTGCAATCGCGTCGAGGATGTGCTGATCGTTATCGGAGAACGCGACGCCGTGGATAAACAGCGCCCCATTCAACCGCGTCAGCCGCCTGTAGCAGTACGCGAGGTACGAATTCTGGCCGATTCGCGCTTCCTTGTTTTGGCGGCTTCCCTCCGTTACCACCAGTGGGTACCGTCCGCCGCTAAGGTTCGCGCGCAGTTGCTCAACGATGTTGTTACCTCCCGCGGCGCTGAGTTTTCGCACTTCGTTGTCGTTCGTGTACAGGTGCATGGACCCGTGGAGGAAGAACACAGCTTGATCGTCATCATGGTCCGGGTATCTCCATGTCAGTACACCCTCTGGACGTCGGAAGCCGTCGGCTTTGACGACCGGCGGTTGTGGGTGGTCCTGGTTGATTGCCCAGTAAAGGAGTAGGTCGTAGTTGACTGTGAAGATATTTGCGAAGGGCGACAGGAACCGGCGCGCCGCAACATACTTGGCGTCATCGACCGTACGAGCCGACTCAGGATGGATTCGAGTGAGCGTTTCGACCAGCCCGTCCTTGACGACCTGCGCATCATCGACCAGCGCCGCAGCGAGACGAGTGTCTGCGGGATCGTATAGCTGGATGAGGCTTGCTGACTGTTCTAGGTGGTGGATGACGGTCTCGAAGTCGTCGCTTGCCGCGTGTTCGAAAAGTGCGTCTTGGGTCACCGTGAGCTTGTCCATTTGCGCGACATCACGGAGTCGCTGGTAGGCGAAGTCGCCGCTGAACGCTTGGCTGAAACCGTTCCCAAGCAGGAGCGACATTTCTCCGGCGCCGTTCCTCGCATCAGCCACGGCCTCAGAAAATGTCGAGATCACGACAGGCATGTGAGCACTGTCCGGAGCGCTGGACAATTCGCTGCTTCGCAACGCCCGTCACACGTCCTGCCACCAGCCCGCATCACGTCAGTCGAAACATGAGCAGGATGAGGACTCCAAGGCCGCGCGGCCACCGGGTCGAACATCCGGTACCGGAACTCATGCCTTCTCGAACCCCGACTGGTCGAACTTGAGCGTGTTCGCGTTCTCCGACACCGTCCGAACCTTGCTCTCGTCGAAGCCGGCGGAATCGGTGGCCTCGATCTCGATCTTCACGGTGAGGTTGATCCCCTGCGCACGCAGGTTGGCGATGACTTCGTCTGCGATGTTCTTGAAGTCGAGCGCGATCCGGTCGGAGCTGAGTGTCTTCACCCCGTAGAAGCGCGTGAAGGCGATGTCGATGGGTCCGGGGGGACCAGGCGGCTTCCCCCCGCCCGATTCATGCTCGTGCCCATGATCATGTGTAGGCGGCTCGGGCGACTCTAACTGCTTCTCACGATCGCGTTGCTCGGCCGCGGTGTCGGGGCGGACCAGAAGCAAGGTGTCGGTGCGCTGCGGAGCAGCGGTTGTATCACCGGGAATCCACAGCCCTATGTAGCGACCGGCACTCTCGTCGAACCCGGTCGCCAACGCGAACGCGTCGGTCTGCCAGAGCATCGGCAGGTCGAGGATGCCGTCCTCCAAGACCCTCCGGTCCCGCAGCCGCGGCATGTACGGGTACTGGCAGTACAGCCCCCACAATGTTCCCAGGGTGACGTGGCCGTCTTTCCAGATCTGCGGGACCTTGTTGATCGCCAACCGGACGTTCACCGCGGCCTGCCGTATCGACAGATCGCCGTCGCTGCCGAGCCGGCGCGACACACGATCGGCCAGCGAATCTGACTGGCCCTCCACCTTGGTCTCCCGGATCACGAACGGCGCGCCCGGGTCCGGTTGGGTGGGGACGAGCGCCCAGGTGAAGGACTGCAACAGCCGTGCGGTGACGGTCTGATCCGCTTGCCCCTGCCGCTGGGCTGCTTGGTTCTTCTGGTTCTGGGTCAGGTCGAGATCGGCTTCGTTGGCCAACACATGGGTCCAGCCGAGGTAGTCGCGGGTGGCGGTGTCGAGTTCCCCAAGCCGGGCCTCGTCGGCGGCCAAATAGACGAGCATGTTGCGGTTGGTGCGGTTTGCGCTGCCGCGCTGTTCGGTGGCCTTGTGGGCGAAGTCCTTCGCAGCCGATTCCGTGGCCCTCTTGTGGGCCACCTTGGGATGCAGGATGACCAGCCGGGCCTCGTCGGTGTCGGGGATGTCGGCGTTGGTTTCCGGGCAGACGTGAACGCCGGCGAAATCGCCGCCGGTCTTGGCCTGGTTCTGGAGCCGACGGACGATCTCGGCCCACACATCTTCTTTGTGCAGCCGCTCGGCTTGATCCTTGGCGGTGCGGGTGATGTTGGCCTGTAAGTCATACCAGTACTTGCCCGAGCCGGAATAGAAGTAGGTAGTGCGGTCGGCGAGCTGGGTTAGCGCGGCATGGAAGTTGCCGGGCACGTCGCCGGGTACCGCGGTACCCAGGAACACCCGCTGGGTCTCCAAGCCCTTGTGTGCCGAGCCGATGGTCGGGGTGGCTCCGAAAAAGACTGTGCGGGCCAGGCGTTTGGTCAGCGACCGCTGCCCGAACAGCGGCTTTTCCCTATCGATCAGCGTGGGTTCGGAATTGGGGCCATCGACGTCTGCGTCGATGATCGCCTTCCACGAATCCTGCAGGTAGGCGGTAAGTTCGGCGTTGACGTTGGCGGTGGCCAGTGGGATCGAGCCGGGCATGATCAACGGGGAGGCGTCCTCACCGGCCCACAGTGCGTGGATCACCGTGCTCATCAACCGCAGCACACCGCGGGTGCGTTGAAAACGCTCCAGCGACGACCACTCCTCATAGAGCCGGTCGAACAGCTCGGGGTGGATCGGGTAGGTCCGTTTGATCCGGTCCTCGTAGGCGCCGTCGCGGGATTCGCGGGGGAAATCGTCGGTGTATTTGCGGTACATGTCGACGTACGCGCGAGCGGTGGCGTTGATCGAGGCGAGCGCGGCGGCATCGGGTTGTTTGAACAGCCGTTGTCGAACGATCTGGTAGGCCTCGGTCGCCGACGCCGGCCGCCACTGATCGGCGATACGCCCGACGACCCGCTGCAGCCGCTTGAGCGCCTCCAAACCGTGTGCGCCACCGACCTCCTCGGCCGCGCCCGCCACGACCTGCGTCGGGTCGCCGCTTTCCGAGGCAGGAATCGAAATCACCAGCAGCACACCGGATGTGCCTTTGGCGGCCTCGGTCAGTGTTTGCGCGAACGTGAACTGGTCGTCGAAGGTCCCGCCAGCCAGATCATCGCGGCCGACCAGGGAGCGGGCGTAGGCAACCCACTCGTCGATGAGGATGACCGCGGGCGAATATTTGGCCAGCAGGTCGCGCAGCGCGTCGCCCGGGTGGGTGCGGTCGGCGTCGGCCTTGGCCACCAGCGCATAGCCGTCTTTCCCGCCGAGTTGCCAGGCCAGCTCACCCCAGATGGTGTTGACCTGGGTGCCGTCATCGTGGGTCGCCCCCGACGGGCTGAGGTGATTGCCGACGATCGCGACCCGGTTGACTTCGGTGTTGCTGTAGCCGTTGGCGGTTAGCAGCTCCTGAGTGTCCTGCGGGAAATCACCGATCGGCAGCCCAGCGGCGACGTGCCACAGTGCGAGCATCGAGTGGGTCTTGCCACCACCGAAGTTGGTTTGCAGGTTAATCACCGGCGGCGCGTTGTCGTCGCCGGAGAATCGGCGCACCGCTCGGCCGATCAGATCCGTCAGCCCCTCGGTGAGATAGGTACGCCCGAAGAACTCCACCGGGTCGGTGTAGCCGGAGTCCTTCTCAACGCCAAAGGCCACCTTGTACAGGTCGGCGGCGAACTCCGAGGCGGCGAAGTGTCCGGTCGCGACGTCGTCGTGGGGCTGCAGCACCTCACGCCATGGTTTGAGCCCGGCGGCCTCGGGGTTGTCGACGGCGGCCTTGAGGACTTTCTTGTCGTCCTTGTCTGCGGTTACTCGGCGCAGGTTGAGCCGGATGTTGCGGACCTCGTCGGCCTCGCCGGTGGCCCCGATCAGCCGCAGCAGCCGTTCGCCGGTATCGAGAGCCCGGTAGGCGTCGTCGTCGCTGAAGGTGCCGTTGTGTGCCCATTTGTTGCGCACCTCGCGCAACTCGATCGCATACGACTCGCCCGCTTTGCCCAGTGCCTGGTTGAACGGATACCAGCCGGACCTGAATCCGCCGGTGATGTTGGCTTCGGTGAGCATCCGCAACTGCACCTGCGGGTCCAGCGGATCGTAGGTCTTGTTGGAAATCGCGCGATTCTTCTCGTCCTTGTTCTGGACCAGCTTGACCCACACCGCCCCGAGTTCGGGGTCACCCTGCCCGATCACCGAGGCGATGAAGTCGTCCAACGGCGACGCCATCGCCTGGAACATCCGGTCGATGCGTTCGCGGTTGCTCAGTGCCATGTCTTATAGCTCACCTTCTGCAAGTGCCTCGTCATCGGAGTCGTCGTCTGGATCTTCCGGCTCTGCTTCGAATGCCGCCGCGTCCTCGACCCCGGCACTGGCTGATTCGCGGGCTACCTGCTTGCCCATCGCAGATTCGATGAGTCGCGACAGCGCCTCCCGGCGTGTGTTGAAGAATGCGTCGAAATCGTCGGCGCGGAGCGTCGGTACGTCGATCTGATGGTGCGCAATGATTTGGTCCAGATCGCCGGGTGGAATGCCGACAACGGATTCCAGACCCTTGATGTACAACGACGGGGCATTGCCGCTCAGGCGAATGTTGGTCTTCTTGGCCATCGGCGTCTTGTTCACGATGCTCTCGCGCCGCTCATCGTCAATGCCGTTCTTCGCACACCATGCTTTCGGGAAGATGTGGTGGATGTCCACCTGCATCGTCAGGAAATCTGCCTTAGCGAACGGCTGGTTGAACATCCAATCGCGGGTGTTCTGGGCCATCAGCAGCGCGTAGACACCCTTGTAGGCGGCAGAGTTGCGAGTACGCATGGAGTGCAGTCGTGATTCGAAGAAGTTGGCGTCCACCACCGTCTTCGGCTGCGCCGCAGCAGAATCACCAGTCGAGGTTGCCCACGTCGGAACCTGCTCGACGTCGCGTGCGAAGCGGCTCTCGATGGCGCCGCCGTAGAGCTCGCCCAGCACCCCACACCAATACCATTGCTGCAACCGGCGGTGGATGCCGTATACATCGGCGTCGTCGCCCAGCACGACCTTGATGGCGGCCAACGGCACGACCTGCTTCGGGTAGGGCAGGTCACGCGCAACGTGGATGTGCAGCGAGTCGAGGAAACCGGCCGCCCACGCGAGGGCCTCGCGAGCTCGGGGTGCCCATTTCAGGTAGTCGGCCAGTCGCAGGTTGAGGATGTCTTCTTTGCGCGCGGTGGTGGCGGCCGGTCCGTGCAACGATGCGAGCAGGCTGACTATCTGAAGAAAGTCGGTGTTTTCGAGACCGCTGAGCACCGGGTAGGCCTTGAGGCTCTCTTTGGTCGCAGCCCAGTCGTCGTTGAGCCGGAAGTCATCGCCGTGGGCTTCGTAGTAGTCAACGTCACCGGCGTACATCGCTGTCAGCAGTTCGAACACATTCAACCGGAGCCCGCCGGTGTTGACCTTCTCGAAGACGGTGGCTACCGCAGCTTTGCTGGTCGAGTCATCGAGCACGATGGCGGGGATGGCGTACGAGCCCGCCGGGTTGAGAACATCGGCAATCATCCGCGGCATCACTAATTTGTCGGTGAGCCTGGACAGCCAGGTGGTCCCAGCGTACGGATCGTAGAGCAGCCGCAGCGGGAAGTAGCCGCGTTCGCGCTCTAGCTCTTCAGTCGATACGTCCAGGTCGACGTCCTTGCCGAAGTTGCTGCGGATCTTGCCATCTCCCGGGATTGACACCACGGCGTCATCGATGCTGTCTTCGCCTTCAAGGGCTTTCGCGATGTCCAGGTAATACCGCCGTTCCAAGAATTTGCCGCGCGAGTCCTTGGTGGCGACGATGCCATCTCCGGTGAGCGCCTGCGTCAGCGAGGTGAGTCGTTGCTGCCCATCGAGAAGCAGCCATTCCAGCGCTGCCCCAGATTCCAGCTTGACGCCCTCGATCGGACGGGGTTTGAACCGCACGTTGACGTTGTCGGCCTCCAGCATCATCACGACGCCAAGGGGATGACCGCGCAGGATAGTGACCAGCAGTTGCCGGATGCGCTCATCGTCCCACTTGTAACCCCGCTGGAAGTCCGGCAACTGGACCTTGCCGCTCGTCGTCCAGTCGAGAAGGTTCTTCAGCTCGTACTTCGGCGTCTGAAATCCCACCTAGTCCTCCTCTGCGTAGTCGAACGAGCCCTGCGCGCTGCCCGGTGCCCGCTCCGAGCGAGCCACATCAAGAACTTCGGGCCAGCTGGTGACCAAGCTGTTGAAGGTCAACGCGTCCTTGGCCCACCCGTTGCCCTCGGCGATGCGGAAAAGCAGATGCGCCAACTCCTTCACCAGATCGGCGTCCACTGCGCCGTCGCTGCGACTCAACGCCGCATTCAGGAAGTCGCCCGCTGGTGCGATGCCGTCGCGTTCCAGAACTTTGATGAGATGGTGCAAGGTTTCCCAGCCGCTGATGTCGGGGTCGTTGACTACGTCGTAATCCCAATTCAAGTCGGCAGGCTTGATGAGCTGGACCTTGCCGGCGCGGGAGGTCAGGATGCCTTCTCGTTGCATGGCATCAATACTGGTGTTGCGGGCGCGGGCGAGATTGTCGGCATCGCCGAATTTGCCGACACCGTAGCCGTGCTGGCGGTACCAGGCGATCGCGAAGCGTGTGGCCGTGACGAAATCACCCTCCTGCTCGTTGAGCACCTGGTCGAGGATCTCGTTGATTCGAGCCAGTGCCGAGCGAACTGTCATCTTTGTGCCGTCGGGTTCTAAGACGGCGTCGTAACGGCTGAAGACTGCCATGCCGGGGCCGACGGCTGCCTGCGGTAGATCCACGGGTGCGATCTGCCCTTGCTGGAGCTTGCGCAGCGCGTCAGGCAGCTCGGACTCAAGTACTCCAATGAATCCGCGCCTGTCGGTTGTTGGCGCGTCAACAGACCTCGGTCTCAATGACAGCACGATGGAGGAAGCCAACGCATTTTTGCCTTGTGCGAGCATGCGTGACGCAGTCTCCGTCCTGAACGGCCAGGTTGCCGTTATGGCCCAGCCGGAGCGAATCATGCCTTCGAGCAGAGTCTCCCATCCGGAGGAAGCTTCGCCGTCATCGCCCGAGTCGCTCTGCTTCACAGCGTAGAAGACAGTAATCGGAAAATCGTTAGAAGCAGCCTCACGAGCCTTGGCGAAAATGAGACGAAAGCCTTGTTCGAAAAATGCCTTTGCGCCTTCCTTATTGACATGACGATATTGGTTCGCCACGAGCTCATCAGTTTTTGGCACGAGCATTGTCGCCAACAGATCCGGATAAACTGGCCGTAGCGTTCGTCGCAACCAGACATAAAAGAAGTCGGACAACTCTGCGTACTCGACGTTGTCATAATACGGTGGGTCAGTCGATAGAAGCACCTTTGTGTAAGAAACGTCCTGGGCCGAAGCCTGCGACACATGGGCTTCACAATTTGGCCGTAAGCCGTCAAGCGCTTGCGCGGCGAGCTCGACCTGTGAGGACCAAGTTCCAGATCCCTCTCCGAGAATATTGACCTCGATGAAATCCCAAGCCATCGGGATGGCTTGCCGAGCAAAGACATTGCGAATCTGCTCATTTCGGTAGTGCCAGGTCGTCACGTTGGACTGGTAATCGGTTCCTCGGCTCAGCGCTAGGCCGAGGTACGTGGCGACCGCATCTGAATATTCGTCGGAACCACCATCGGCACGGACCCGCAAGCGCGCATCGGCGACAAGGTCGCTCAATGTTGTGATAACACTTAATTGCCGTGCTGTGAAAAGATCGGCGAAATCGTTCAGGCCATATGTTGGCGCCTTGAGATCGCGTGGGTAATAGCCCAATGATCCCACGATGCTTTCCGGTGGCGGATCAACAACGGCTGCCTCTATTTGGTCCTCGGTTGCGTTCACGTAGGTACGGCGGCGTCCGCCATCGACGATGATTGCCATGAGAGCCTGACCTAGCTGTTTGGACCGCCCTTCCTCACGGATATGGCTGAGCGGCACCGCGGCCGCGCAGGAGAAGCACTTGGCCCCGCGACGGCTGACAGTGCCGTCATCGACGTCACTTGGGAGTTCACTCAAGTCATCGCTAACCGTGAAGAGCGCTCGGCGGCCGGACTGATCAGTCGAGTGGTCGCTCACGTATGGCTTTATAAAAACCTTGTGGTTGGTCTTTTTTGCAAGCCACCACGACTTCACCAACGGCATCTCAATACCACAGGCCGGATTAGGGCATCGCACAGTGCGTGCCCACACCCACGCCAGGGCAGTACGCCCGTTGACGTTCGGATAAACGTGACCGACCCGACGCGTCGCCTCGGCTCGGATCCATGCGCCGTAGGCCCGGACGTCAGCGGCCAGTCCCTGGGCGTCGTGCCATTCGCCAATCTGCGACTCTGCAGCGCCCGGGAATACCGGAGGCCGACCACGAAATTTCGACGGAATCTCGATGAGAGCCTTGTTGATGAGAACCGCAACAGGGTTGAGGTCTGAAGCGTGAGCCACCAACCCGAGCCGCTGCGCTTCAAGCGGGATGCTCCCGCCACCAGCGAATGGATCCAGAATGGCTGGCGGGTTGCCGTCTGTTGAACGGAGGATCTCGTTCCGGACTTTCAGAAGGAGTCGATCATCACGAGTGTTCTCCCATGCGACGAGCTGTTCGATTAGCAAGTGAAGACGCTCACGCTCGCGTCGTTGTTCCTCTGGCGTCGGGAAGAGGTCGGGATGACTCGAAGGATCATCTACGAGCTGTGCAAAGAGCACGGCTCTTGAGGTTGCCAGCTTACGGCGCGCCCACCAGAAGTGCATCCGCCACGGATGATTCGAACGCTTCGGGGTGTCCCGCTCCGCCTCCCGGTTAATCGCTTCCAGCGGCAGGGCGACCTCGATTAGCTTCCGCTTCTGCACTTTGTTTCCTGATTCCTGTCTGTATCCATCAGAACGGTTCTCTTCCCTTGGCCCACATCTTGTCCCAGTCGCCGCGGATGCCGGTGGCTTCGAAATCACCCAGGTCGGTGGTGATGAACGGATCGTCGAGGTAGCGGACCTGGTCGTATCGCGGGCCACGGGGGTCGACTCGCACCAGCGCGAGCCGGTAGCGGGGGGTGGCGTTCTTGCCGGTCATTACCTCGTTGTGGGTGATGAAGAAGTCCTTGGCGCCTTCGATGCGCGCTTTGACTTCGATGCGGTAGGTGTCGCCGCCCGACGCGGTGGACAGCACATCGAACCCTGGATTGTTGAAAGCCTGTTCAACCGGTTTGCGGCCGAGTTCACGCTCGCGAGCAAGCACCAGGTCCACACCGCGGCGCTCCACCTCCTTGGTCTCCTTGGCGTGCATCGGAGTCGACGACGGAACGTCGCCTTCCAGCATGGCCAGCGGCAGGACCACCGCGGCGGTCAGGATGCGTGGGGGTTTGGTGGACATAAGCGCCTGCTGGTCGAGCAGCTCCAGGCGTTGACGGAGCCGGACGTCGAGGTCCACCGCCTTCCGGTTCAGGCTCTCGGCCGATTGCTTGGGTTTCTCCCCGGCTTGTTCCTTTTCCCCGGCGACCGCGGCGTCCAGAAATAGCCGGTCCCGTTCTCCCTCTAGCCGTTTGGTCACCAACTCGCGGGTCTTAGCCAGCTCGGCGGAGCGGCGTGGCTGCACCTCGGCCAGATATTCCGGGAGCTGGTTGGTGATGATCCAGCTCGTCGCTTTATCTTCGGCGTCGGCCAACCAGGGGAGCCCGCGGGCCGCCGTCACGGCCGGGGTGTCCGGGGCGGCCACACAGTCCAGATAGGGTGCCGGCCCGGCGGGGGAAACGGTGCCGAAACTGTCGACGTAGGCGTAACCGAACCGTCGCGACACGCTCGCGCCGGTGGCGTCGGCGACCTCTTGGATCACTCCGACCAGCAGATGCGGCTCCTCCAACGTGGCGGACACCAGCACCGTTCCGCTATCTAGGCTGCCGCCGAAGGTTCGCACCGCCTCATCCATCGCGGCGTCGTGCAGCGGGTGACCGGGGGCCAGCAAATCCGCGCGAACCTGCCCATCCGGGTGAACGTGGCCGAGGTCGAACGCGACCCGGTCGTACTTGCTGGCGATCGGCTGGTGCTTGCTGGCGCGAATGTGGGCGGGCACGTTGGCGATCTCATAACGGCCCCGCTCGCGCTTGGCGATCCGGCCACCCAGTCGGGTGAACGCCGCCCGAAAGGCCAACTCGATGTAGTGCGGCTGAAGGCGGCGGGCGCGAGCCTCGTCCATCGCAGCCCGCAGCTCGGCGAGCGTGGCTTCGGCGAGATGGTCGGTGGCCAGCGCCCGTTCTTCGAGGACCTCCTTGAGTCCGTCGGCCACCTTCTCGTTGATGACTTTGTGCATCTTGGCGCGTACCTCGGGCAGCTCCCCGTAGCGGATCGCCTCCATCAGCAGATCGCGCAGTGGTGTTTCGTTGAACGCCTGACCGAGCACGTCGAATACCTTGCCGCCGTAGGCTTTGCGCTGCTCTTCGATCTTGAACAGCAACCGGGCAAACACGTCACCTTCGCGGGTGTTGGTGGCCACCACATTCCACAGCCGGCACACCTCCTCCTGGCCGATGCGGTGGATTCGGCCGAACCGTTGCTCGATGCGATTGGGGTTCCACGGCAGGTCGTAGTTGACCATCAGGTGCGCGGCCTGCAGGTTGAGCCCCTCACCGGCGGCGTCGGTGGCCATCAGGATCTGACAGTGGTGGTTCTGGGTGAACTCCTCGGTGATCTTCCGCCGATCGCCGCGGCGGACACCGCCGTGGATCGCCTGAACGGCATCGGGTTTACCCAGCAGCGACCGGATCCTGGCGGTCAGGTAATCGAGGGTGTCACGGTGTTCGGTGAAGATGATGAACTTTCGCGGCCACCCGTTCTTGTCGGTGGTTAGCGCGTGGTCCTGCAGGATTTTGCTCAGCTCGCTCCACTTGCGGTCAGTACCCGAATCGCGGACCTGCTTAGCGACCTTGGTCAGCTCAGTAAGCTCAAGCAGTTCGGCGTCAAGCTCTTCCACGGTCTGCGCGGCGGTGGCCGCATCGAGCAGTTCCTCCTCGATGTCCTCGATCTCTTCGGCGTTGTAGTCGTCGGCGTCCAGGCTTGCCAGGTTGATGCCCGGTTCCTTCTCGACGTAGGTGCCGTCGAGGATCTGCTGCTTTTTGCGGGTCAGTCGCTCGGTGCGGCGGACCAGGCTCCGGTAGATCGCTGCAGGGCTTGACGCCAGGCGCCGCTGCAGCACAGTCAGGGCGAACCCGACAGTGTTCTTGCGTTTGCCACCAACCCGGTCGGCCCGGTTCATTCCCTCGCGGACGTAGGCGGTGACCTGCTCGTAGAGGTCGTATTCCAGTTCGGTGAGTTCATAGGGCACGGTCTCGGCGATCCGCTCGGGAAACAGCGGCTTGCCGTCGAAGGTGAGCAGGTCCTCTTTGACCATGCGGCGCATGATCCCGTCGGTGTCGGCGGTCTTGGTGTTCTTGCCCTCGAAACGGTCCCGGTCCAGCAGCGTCAAAAACAGCTGGAAGTCCTCCTCCTTGCCCGAGTGCGGGGTGGCCGTCATCAACAGCAGATGGCGGGTGATCTTGCCGAGCAGTTCACCGAGTTGAAACCGTTTGGTCTTCTCTAGCTTGCCGCCGAAGTAGTGCGCACCCATCCGGTGCGCTTCGTCGACGATGACCAGATCCCATTCGGACTCTTTGAGTTGAGCCTGCAGCTCCTCATTACGGGACAGCTGATCCATCCGAGCGATCAGTAGCGGGTTGGTGTCGAACACGTTGAGGTTGACGTTGGCATCGATCATCTGGTTGGTCAGCAGGTCGAAGCGCAGCCCGAACTTGAAGAACAGCTCGTCTTGCCACTGCTCTACCAGCCCGCCCGGCGCGACGATCAGACATCGCTTGACGTCGTCGCGCAGGATCAGCTCCTTGATGTACAGGCCAGCCATGATCGTCTTGCCAGCGCCGGGGTCGTCGGCGAGCAGGAAACGCAGCGGAGTCCGCGGCAGCAGTTCGCCGTAGACCGCGCGGATCTGATGCGGAAGCGGGCGCACGTCACTGGTGGCCACCGCCAACATCGGATCGAACAGCCCTGCGAGCCTGATGCGCTGAGCCTCGGCTACCAGTTTGAAGTCGGAGGCGTTGGCGTCGAAAGCGCGGCTGCCCGTTTGGGCGACGGTCAGCTTGTCCTGTTCTTTGCGGAAGATGACCTGCTGGCCGAGGGTTCCGTCGGTGGTCTTGTAGGTCAGCTCCAAGGCGTCGGGGCCGTGCCACTGAGCAAAGATCACCGTGATCACCTGAGCTGGGATCAGCCCGTCGACCCGCAGCCCCGGTTTGAGTTCCTCAAGCAGCAACGTCGCCTCCTATCTCGACAGCCAAACTACGGTAGTCGAGTCCGCTGACAGGGACGATGAGCGTTATGACGCCGGGGCGCCTCGGCGAGCGGAAGAGAGGCCGGTCAATCACCGGCCAGGACTTGATTGGTGAGTGCCTACCTTGCTGGTCAGCCGGGCCGCCGGCTATCTTCCGCCAGCAGCTGCAGCAGGATCTCGGCGACCTCAGCCATATTGTGCCGTGTCACCAGCAGCTCAAGGATTTGCTCCGGGGTCTGCGGCGGGCCGGTCCGGCGATTCGACATCTCTCGTAACGCACGCACTCCTGCATGCGGGTGCGCCGAGATGGTGTTGGCGGCGAACTGATTGGGATACACAGTCTCGATGCCGGCCTCCACGAGCATGCTCGCTGTACTGAGCCCCGCGCGGCGATCGTCGGTGACGATGGCGTCGGCTTTGCCGATAATCGCCGTGTGG
>JAHZKD010000160.1 GCA_022600605.1 Actinomycetes bacterium | reverse complement strand
GTCGCGGTCCGGAGCCACGAATGTATCCGCCCGTCCCACACCCTGGGACGCGTGGGCGAGGACGTGCTGCTCGTTCTGCTGCCTGGTGTGCTCGACCTGGGCGAGGTCACCAAGATCGCCGAGAAAATTCGTTGCCGGGCCACCGAGCCGATCCAGCACCGCGGAACGTCCATTCATTTGTCGCTGAGCATCGGCGCCACCATCACCGTTCCGGGTGAGTCGGCTACCGAAGCAACCGCCCGCGCCGACGCCGCGATGTATCGGGCCAAGCAATCGGGCCGAAACGTGGTGGTTTGCAGCGACGCGGCCCAGCGTCGGTAGGCTACGTGACCTGCAAGGCTCCGGCGTCGACCGTGAGATGCAGCTCGATCACCGGCTCAGAAGCATCCAACCGATGATGGATTACACCTAGAACGATCTCATCGACCTCGTCCCCGAGACCAGCGTTCACCTGGCTGGCGGGGGTTTGTATGTCGAGCATCAATAACTTGCCGGCGCGGGCGGCGACCTGATGCCAGGTCCCCTCGTGGGCTGAGATGACGTCTGCAAGCGTCATAGGAGAGGCGGGGCTGTTGCCGGCAGCGACCCGGCGCCCGGTGTCGGCGTCCTCAGCGGTCGTAGCGCCCGCCTGGAAGTCCATGACGGTTCGCATGTCCGCGAGCAGGTTCCGCAGTTGCTCAAGCTGCTGCGCGCTCGGCGGCTCCTCCGGGGACAGTGAATCGGCCAGAAAAAACAGCGCCCCCAGCGCGGTTCGGAGGTCGTGAGATATTGCCGCGGTGAAACGCTCTTGCTCGCTCACCGCCTCGGCTGCGGTCCGCCTCGCCGCCTCCAATTCCGAGGTCCGCAGAGCGAGCTTCTCCTCCAGCTGCTGCTGGAGCTCCCAGCGATCCGAGGTGACACGCTCTGCGATGGCCTCGGCCTGAAGTCGTGCGGCCCGCTCGCGGGCAAGGCGGCGCTCAAGGCGCTCAACGGCCGCGGGCCGATCAGCAGGCCCGCTCAAGCCGCGGGCTTGATTCGTATGGTGCAGCGGGAGTCGCCGCGCTGTTTGCAGCTCGGCTGGTCCACTGCCACGGTTTCACCGTAGTGATCGGCGACCCCTTGAATTAGTCCTTCGGCGAGGGTGCACATGTTCCGCACTGACACGTAGTCCAACTCAAGGTCGGCTCCGTTCTCGCGGAGCACGAATCGTGGGACCGAAGCTCCCGGGTAGAGCTTCAGCACCTGGGGGTGAATCAATTCTTCGAGTATGGGAAGGAATTCGCGTAGCGATGTGGGCTCCTCCATGAGACCCCCGTAACGGGCAAAAAGAGGTTCAAAGGTTATCCTTCCCAGCGTCCGCAGGACATCCTCGACCGGAGAACTCAGGCGTTCGGCTGCAGCATTGGCCAGCGCAACCAGTTGGGCGTCGGGGTAATTTCCCAGAGCGGTGTAAGCCCCGTCCACATCGGCTGCGATCAGTAGGTCATCCCACAGATCTTCACTCCACTCGCGCGATACCGCTTCCTCAACGGCGTTGAACAGCACGCCCTTCATGGGGCTCCTCCTTGATCCACAGCTTGCCCAATCCTCGCGTGCAGTTGCTCCATGGTCGCATCAATCAGGTCATCGAGCCGCACTTCGGACAGTCTCGAGACAGGATCTTCGGCCTCCTCGACAACTCGGAGCCGATCAGCCAACGCGGCCGCGCCTAGCATCGCGCTAGGGGAGCGGAGAGCGTGAGCGCTGCGCCGTACCGCGTCGGGGTCCTCCTCGGCTGCCACCCGCGACAGCTCGGCCAGGCGCCGTGGCATTTCAGCGGTGAAGGTGGAAACAACCTTTTGCAATGGTTCGGCTCCGAGTTCTTCGGCCAGCCGATCGATATGCGCCCCATCGAGGATGTGCACATTCGACCCGTTCGGACCTGAATCGCCGGCGTCGGTTTCGGGACTCAAGCCGTCTGCCTCACTAGTGCCCAGGAAGCGAGTGAGCTCTTTGGCAAGTTCGGATAGGAGCAATGGCTTGGTCAGGAATCCGTCCATTCCGGCCCTGTCGCAAGCATCGCGGTTGGCATCCATCGCAGACGCCGTGAGCGCGAGAACAGGTAGATGAACCCCGGTGCCGCGCTCCCGGGCCCGGATACGGCGGGTCGCCTCATATCCGTCCATCACCGGCATATTGCAGTCCATCAGTACCGCCTCGAAGCTGCCCGTTTCGAGGCGTTCCAGGGCTTCCGCTCCATTGGACGCGATGTCACACGCGTAGCCGAGTTTCTTGAGTTGTGCCTCGACCAGCAATTGGTTCGTCGGGTTGTCGTCGGCGACGAGGATGGTCCTCACCGAACCGGTCTCTGCGGTTTCGGCCATCTCCCTAATGGATGCGGGTGCATTGGGCTCCGACTCCGGCAACGCAATGGTGAAGTGGAAGGTCGTCCCGTGGCCCTCGAGGCTCGCGATGCCGAGGCCCTCGCCGCCGAGGGCCTGGACGATCTTGTCGGAGATCGCCAGTCCCAGGCCGCTGCCTCGGTCGGCGTCGGAGGCCGACACCTGCCTGAAAGGCTCCAGAATCCGGCCGATTTCTTCACCGGGAATCCCCGGCCCGGTATCGGTTACAGCGAACCGGACCAGATCTGCCGCCGTCTCGGTGGCCCCCGATGAAATCTCTACGTCGATGCGGCCCTCACGAGTGAACTTCGTCGCGTTGGACACAAGGTTCATCAGCACTTGGTGCAGTTTGTCAGGATCTCCGGTTCGCCAATCCGGGATGTTCGGGTCGACCGAGCTGTTGAGCTTCAGCCCCTTTGCCTCCGCCTTGAATCTGGAGACCTGGATCACGTCGTCGACCACCTTGCGCAGCGCGAACGCCGTGGAGTCGATCTTCGTCTTGCCGGCCTCCAGTCGGGAGAGGTTGAGGAGATCTTCGATGAGGCGTGTCAGACGTTCTGCCTCCGTACGGACCAGCCTGGACCACTCGGCGGCGAGGTTACGGCCCTCAGACGACAGCTGGTTATCCAACAATTCGGAGAAGCCCAGTATTGCGTGCAATGGAGCGCGGATCTCGTGGCTGACCGTCACCACGTAGTCGGACTTCGACTCCGTCAGCGCAATGGCCTCGTCACGTGCCTGTTGAAGCTCCCGCTCCACCGCGACCTGAGCCTCGATGATGCGTACCGCGACGATCACCCCATCGGTGTTGCCCTCGACGTCGATGTAGGGCTTTCCGTGGCCTTCGGCCCAGCGATGACCGCCATCGGCGGTCGCGATGCGAAACCGCGCGACCGCCGTTTTGCCTTGGGCGATCTCAGCTAGTGCGCCGAAGACCGTGTCGAGATCGTCGGGGTGGATGCGGGGGCTGAAGTCGGCGCCGATCCACTTCTGAGGGGTCCAACCGAACGCCGGCTCGATCGACGGTGAAACCCAGACCGGCTCGCTACCCCGCAGGTGAACGACAACATCGATGGAGTTCTCGGCAAGAATCCGATACCGCTCGTCGGCTTCAGCGCGTTGGTGCTCGGCTTCGGCACGTTGGTGCTCGGCTTCGGCGCGTTGGCGGCTCTGCGCCAACTTGTCGATCAACAGCTGTTGGACATTCCGGGTGATGAAGAAGGAGGAAGCTCCGAGAAGGAGGGCCGTCAACGCGAGCGACAGCACCCACGCCGCATCGCCCTGCAAGCCAACCGCCAGAAACAGGGTCCGCCAGGCGGCAACCCAGATCGGAAGGACCGCGAAGGTGGTGACTACCGTCGCCAGGACTCTGCGGTCGGGCCGCGCCACCACCCAAGCCACCGGATTACGATCAGAGCGCGCAAACAGAGTCGCTGCGACCAGGAGCATCATGGCGATCGAAGTCGAATTGCCCATACCGGTAGACGACGTGACGCTCACCATCTGAGCAGCGTCCAACATGTAGGCCGCGATCGCGACAAGCGGAAGGGCCGCAGCAATCGCGATACTCAAAGGCCAAGCTGCCGGAATCCAGCGGCGCTCCAGTCTCAGTAGCGCGACTGCCCCCGCCAGCGCCAGAACTGACATCGCCGTCTGGGGACTCGGGCGCCCGGGCCAGCTTTCCTGCAGTGCGCTCACCGCATCGGAGAACAACATCCGGTCTAGTCCGAACCCTCGACCGGTGGCGTACTCCGCCAGGAACACCGCCGCAAGCCCGCCGGTCAACGCGGCGACGGCACGAGCGATCCACGCCCGGGGGCGTGACTGCTGCCCCAGCTGCAGCAGAATGGCGATTCCCAATCCGGCCAGGAGCGCAGCGGTCCACGGCGTCATGTGCGGCCAGTCGCGACGAATCTGGGTTAACTGTTCGACACCGGTCGCCCAACCCAGCCAAGTGGCAAGGGCAATCGCGAGCCCCACCGCCACCGCACTGCGACTCCACCAAACCAAAGGCACTTCAGCGTCGGTCCTCGCCACCTGAACCACCTCTCAGGCAGTAAAGCGTAGTCCGCCGCTTCTGCGTTGTCGGCAATTTTGCCGAGTCGAATCGTGGCACCGATGGTCACCGTCAGCTTGGAACGTCACCTGTCCCGTGCTGATGGTGTCGGAATCCGAAGACCTGGCGATCCCTCCCTCGACATCGCGCGCCACTGCACACTGCAAACGTTTCAGGCGGTGCGGCGAATGCCCCGCTTGAGGAGCAGTTCGCGCTCGGTTTCGCTGAGACCTCCCCAGATGCCGTAGGGCTCGCCGACGGTCAACGCGTGGGTGCGGCACTGGGTGATCACGGGGCAGCTGCGGCACATCTCCTTGGCGCGTATCTCGCGGTGCGCGCGGGCGCGACCGCGCTCGCCATCAGGGTGGAAGAACATCGATGAATCGACACCCCGGCACAGGCCGGACATCTGCCAATCCCAGATGTCGGCGTTCGGTCCCGGTAGCTCTTGAGGCTGTGGCACTGGAAAACCCCTTTGTCGGCATATTCGGTTCGCGCAGTGGATGTGTGGGTCGTGGAACAGATCCGAGTGCAGTCGCCGATGACCGCCCGTGCACATAAAGTAGAAGGGTGGTGGATTGGACGTCAACAGCCCGGAGCTGTGCATAGCTGCAGGCCAAACGTGCGAAATTTACATCACGTTCATCGTTGTGATGTGGGGGCAACGAGTTGGTAGCAAGCACCGGTGGCCGACGTGCAAGTGAGCGGCTGTTTTGGCTTACCGGTTCACACAGTGTCGGCCGAGCAGTACCGGCGGGCCGAAGGTGGTTGATATGTCGGTAACACCGCGATAATGAATTGTTAACAAACGTAATTCGCAATGAACTGTTGGCTTGGTAGCGTCCCCAGCCGATGAGCAAGAGCCCGGTATCGGCCGCAGTCGACCTGGAGGACGTGGCGTTCGGTAGCAACCCGGGGTGCTGGCCGCTGCCGCCTGCCGCGACACCACACGAGCTGTGGTTGCGTGCGGTGGCCGCAGGTGGGCAGGGTCATTACGGCACTGCGCTGTCCGACCTGGGGCACCTCCAGCGGCTGGCGGCGAGTGGGCCATCGGCGGCAAATGCTCCACTAGCTTCGTTGGCTTTCAGTACGCGAGCATCGTTTCTGCGTCAGCTCGGTTGGCATGACAGAGCCCGTTCGTTGGACGGGCAGGCGCTGACGCTGGCCAATGGCTTCGCTGCCCCTTCCGCCGATGCGCTCATCGGGCTGGCCGCCGACGCGCTGGGCGTGCGGCGGTTTGCTGCCTCCGTGCGAGCCCTGCTGCACGCGGCCGAGCTTGTCACCGATTCGGCGGCGGCCCGATTGCCCGTGCGGTTTGCCTGGGTATCGGCCGAACTAGCAATGGTGACCGGCGACGGCATGGCCGCGGTGGCGGCGGCCGAACGTGCGATGCGACTCGCCGAGACCCTGGCCTCAGCGCGGCACGGCGTCAAGTCACAGGTCATTCTGGCCGCGGCACTATGTAGCAGAGGTGACGTCGACGGATCGCGCCGCACGGCCGACAAAGCGCTGCTCCAGACGGCGGTGTTTGGCCTGGTCCCGTTGCGTTGGGCGGTCGCCAACCTGCTCGCAGATATCGGCAGCGAACAGCATTCGTACGCCGAACTCGCCGCGATCCGTGACATGTCTGCCGAAACCGTGATCAGACAGGGCGGCGTGTGGTGTCCGCGGTAACCGGGTTGAGCCCCATCTGGTCGTTATTGTTTAGCTGAGCCGCACCGCGTGGTGGGGCCGTCTGCCTGCCGGCAGAACCACCTCCCCCCACCGGGATGTGTTTCCTCGACGTAACGCTGGAGATTGCGTAAGCGATGACTATTTCGAGAGAACGTCTCGATTCTGTCGTTGCTGATGCAGTAAACGGCGATCGGGGCGCACTCCAGGAGGTGCTGGCGACCATCCGCCCCATCATCGTCCGGTATTGCCGGGCGAGGGTGGGGGCCACGGAGCGTAGCGGTCTCTCAGCAGATGACGTTGCAAAGGAGGTGTGCTTGGCTGCCATCCCGGCGCTGCCGCGCTACAAGGATCAGGGGCGACCGTTCCTGGCCTTTGTTTACGGCATCGCTGCACACAAGGTTGCTGACGCCCACAGAGCTGCAGGGCGTAACCGGGCTGATCCGATGGATGTCGTCCCAGAAAGCTCGACCGGTGAGGCGGGGCCCGAACAGCTGGCGATCGATTCCGAGCAGTCAGCCCGGATGAAAGAGCTGCTGCAGATTCTCCCCGAGAAGCAGCGGGAGATCCTGGTCCTGCGTGTCGTCGTAGGGATGAGTGCCGAGGAGACTGCTGATGCCGTGGGGAGCACCGCGGGAGCGGTGCGCGTGGCGCAGCACCGAGCGCTGGCCCGGCTGAAGTCCGAAATTGTGGCAACTGGGGGTGGCCATGCCTGACCTCGGACGCTGGGCCGCCGATGGTGGAGACCCTTCAATCAACGAGATCAATCGCACCGATGAGCTCCTCGATGCGCTGGCATCGCAGCAGCCGGTCTACCCGACCGATCGCGGCGAGGCCGAACTGGCGACCCTGCTGGCAGGGTGGCGCGACGATGTCCGCGAGACTCCGGCGTCGGAGTTGGTCACCGTCGATGAGGCCGCCCGGGTGCTGGACAGCGGATCGGTTGGCCGCCGCCGACGGTTCTCCTTGGCTGTCGTCGGTTCGGCAGCTGCCGCAGTGTTATGCCTTGGCGGATTCGGCGCGGTGGTCGCCGGCACCGGCCCAGGCGACGCGCTGTATGGGTTGCGAACCATGTTGTTCGGTGAGCAGGCAACGCGAGACGACGCGGTGATCCTTGCTGCCCAGACCGGGATGGCAGAGGTGCAGCAGCTCATCGAGCAGGGTGACTGGCAGGCCGCTCAGGACAAGCTGGAAACGGTCACCACCACGGTGGCTACGGTCAACGACGTTCAAAGCAAAGAGGAACTAGTCACCCAGTGGCAGGAATTGACGGTCAAGGTCGAGGCTCAGGATGCGGCCGCCACCATTGCCCCTGATGCGCCGCCGCCGACGTTCCCGGATATACCGGCGCTGAACATCGACCCAGCTACCCTCACCAACCCGCCGTCGGATAGGTCGATCACGGTGTTCACGACGGCGCCTCCAAGGACAGCCTCGCTTCCGGAGGCCAATGTCCCCTCGGGGGCGGCTGCGGTTCCTGAGGGCAGTGTCCCTTCAGGGGCGGCTGTGGTTCCGGAGGACAGTGTGCCTCAGCGGGCGGCTGCGATTCCTGAGAGCAGTGTCCCGTCGGAGACAACTGCGCTGTCGGAGGCCACCGTGTCTTCGGCGGCTGTATCGCCGAGCCCGAGCTCGGCGAGCGCACCCTCACCGTCGGCGAGTGCGTCACCGTCGGCGAGTGCGTCACCGTCGGCGAGTGCGTCGCCGTCTGCGAGTGCGTCGCCGTCTACGAGTGCGTCGACAAGCGTGTCGCCGTCTACGAGTGTCTCGCCGTCAACAGCCGCCACAACTACGTCGGCTGCAGCTCCATCTTCTGCACCCTCTTCAGCAGCGGTTTCGTCATCACCGGCTGTCGCACCTTCGTCGGCGGCGGTGCCGTCTTCGTCGCCGGCCGCGGCAGCGCCGTCACCCACGGCAACTCAAGCGCCCACGGCAACTCAGGCGCCCACGGCAACTCAGGCGCCCACGGCAACCCAAGCGCCCACGGCAACTCAGGCGCCCACGGCAACTCAAGCGCCCAGGACAACCCAAGCGCCTACGCGGGTAACTACTACTCAGGCCCAACGACCGGCGCCGGCATCGACACCTGCGCGGGTGCCAACCACCACGACGCTAATAGAGGTGCCGTAAGCAGCCGGTACCGCGAGCCGATGCGGAAGTGGAGCTAGCGCTCTCAGCGATATCCGTCGGACTCCGTCGTCGCTTCATTGAGCGAGGCGTCGGCGTAACCACGGCAGTAGTCCCACGTCACGTAGGAATCGGGTTCGGGGTCGAATGCCGGTTCGTGCGGACGGACCGTGCCGTCTACGAGTAACTGCAGCAGATTCGCGCGCAGCATGTCCCAGTCGTGATAGTGGTCTTGCTGGCATTCGTCACAGCAGACAACCAGACCGCGAATGCCCTTGAGTACCAGTAATGCCTCGTAGACCGCGAGATCGGCGAGATCGGCTTCGACCGCCATGCGTTCTTGTGCATCCAACGGTTGCCCCGGCTCCAGAGCGTCGAGCACCGCCGACGGGTCGGCCGGGTCGTCGGCGAACGGGTCGGGAGGCAATCCTGGTGGCAGATGGTCTCGCACGACCCCAAGACTACGCAGCTCCCCAGGTATCGCGCCAGCGGTTGGGCAGCACGTCGGGCGAACCGAAACCCCAAGTTCGTTGCCGATAAGATGTGGCATTCAGGTCGAGTCTGTGCCTGGCCGCATCTGTTACTGGAGGCTGACCCATGTCGATACCCACGTCGATGGCCGAAAGCAGTATCCCCATCGTCGTTCCAGTGCCCACCGGGGGAGACGATCCCACCAAGGTGGCGATGTTGGGTCTCACCTTCGACGACGTGTTGCTACTGCCTGCGGCATCCGATGTGATTCCCGCCACAGCGAATACCTCCAGTCAGCTCACTCGCCGGATCCGGCTGAAGGTTCCGCTGGTGAGTTCGGCGATGGACTCTGTCACCGAGTCGCGGATGGCCATCGCGATGGCGCGCGCAGGGGGCATGGGCGTACTGCATCGCAATCTGCCGATGGCCGAACAGGCAGGCCAGGTAGAAACCGTCAAACGATCCGAGGCCGGTATGGTGACCGATCCGGTGACCTGCTCGCCCGAAAACACGCTCGCCGAGGTTGACGCCATGTGCGCCCGGTTCCGCATCTCGGGGTTGCCCGTGGTTGATACGGCTGGGCAGCTCGTCGGGATTATTACCAACCGCGACATGCGCTTCGAGGTCGACCAGTCCAAGGCCGTCGCCGAAGTGATGACCAAGGCGCCGCTGATCACCGCTCAGGAGGGGGTTTCAGCCGAAGCCGCGCTGGGGCTGTTGCGTCGCAACAAGATCGAGAAGTTGCCGATCGTCGACGGCCGCGGCCAGCTCACCGGGCTCATTACCGTTAAGGACTTCGTCAAGACCGAGCAGTTCCCGCTGGCGACCAAAGACAGTGACGGCCGGCTGCTGGTTGGTGCCGCGGTGGGCGTGGGTGAGGACGCCTGGACGCGCGCGATGGCGCTGGCCGACGCCGGTGTCGACGTGTTGATCGTGGACACCGCGCACGCCCACAACCGCGGCGTACTCGAAATGGTGCGTCGCCTCAAGGCCGTCGTCGGCGACCGCATCGATGTCGTCGGCGGTAACGTCGCTACCCGCTCCGCGGCCGCCGCCCTGGTGGATGCCGGCGCCGATGCGGTCAAAGTCGGCGTCGGCCCCGGCTCGATCTGCACTACCCGGGTCGTCGCTGGTGTCGGCGCACCCCAGATCACCGCCATCTTAGAAGCAGTGGTGGCCTGTCGTCCTTATGGCGTGCCGGTGATCGCCGACGGCGGGTTGCAATACTCCGGCGATATTGCCAAGGCGCTTGCCGCCGGGGCATCCACCGCGATGCTGGGCTCACTGCTGGCCGGCACCGCGGAGTCGCCCGGGGAGCTGATCTTCGTTAACGGCAAACAATTCAAGAGCTACCGAGGAATGGGTTCACTCGGGGCGATGCAGGGTCGCGGTGCCGGTGAATCAATCGGGGGCAGCTCCCGGGGCAGCTATTCCAAAGATCGCTACTTCCAGGACGACGTGCTCTCCGAGGACAAACTGGTACCCGAGGGCATCGAGGGGCGGGTGCCCTTCCGTGGCCCCCTCTCGACGGTCATCCACCAGCTCACCGGCGGACTACGCGCGGCGATGGGCTACACCGGCTCGGCCACTATTGAGCAGTTGCAGCAGGCGCAGTTCGTCCAGGTCACTGCCGCCGGGCTCAAGGAAAGTCATCCCCACGACATCACGATGACCGCCGAAGCCCCGAACTACACCAGCCGCTAGGGGCCCCCGGCCCAGTCAAGGACTGATCAGCATGCGTGACATGGTCGAAATCGGCATGGGCAGGACTGCGCGCCGAACCTATGAACTCAGTGACATCAACATCGTGCCGTCTCGTCGCACACGCTCGTCGAAGGATGTCTCCACAGCGTGGCAGCTCGATGCGTACCGATTCGAGATTCCGGTGGTCGCGCATCCCACGGACGCACTGGTCTCGGTGGAGTTCGCCATCAAGCTTGGACGTCTCGGAGGTCTCGGCGTACTCAACGGAGAGGGCTTGATCGGGCGGCACGCGGACGTCGGCGACAAGATCGCCCAGGTGCTTGAGGTGGCCGACAAAGAGTCCTACCCGTCGGAGTCCATCCGGCTGCTGCAGCAATTGCATTCGGCGCCAATAGATCCCGACCTTCTCGGCGCGGCTGTCGCGCGGATCCGCGATGCCGGGGTGACTACTGCGGTGCGCATCAGCCCGCAGAACGCACAGGCGTTGACGCCTACCCTGGTGTCGGCGGGGATCGACCTGCTGGTTATCCAGGGCACGATCATCTCTGCGGAGCGCGTTGCGCAGGACGCCGAGCCCCTCAACCTGAAGACCTTCATTTCTGGGCTCGACGTGCCGGTGGTCGCCGGCGGGGTACTCGACCACCGGACCGCATTGCACCTGATGCGCACCGGCGCGGCCGGGGTGATCGTCGGATACGGCTCCACCGATGGGGTCACTACCAGCGACGAGGTCTTGGGGATCAGTGTGCCGATGGCCACGGCCATCGCTGATGCCGCGGCAGCGCGGCGAGAGTACCTCGACGAGACGGGCGGACGATACGTTCACGTCCTCGCCGACGGCGATATCCACACATCGGGCGACCTGGCGAAGGCTATTGCCTGTGGCGCGGATGCCGTGGTGCTCGGCACTCCACTGGCCTCGTCCGTGGAAGCGCTCGGGGGAGGCTGGTTCTGGCCCTCGGCCGCAGCTCACCCATCGCTGCCGCGCGGCGCGCTGCTAGAGGTGGCCAGCGGTATACGGCCGTCCCTTGAGAAAGTGCTGACCGGGCCGTCCGACGATCCGTTCGGCTCGCTCAACCTTGTCGGAGGTCTGAGCAGGGCGATGGCAAAGGCCGGCTACTGCGACCTCAAGGAGTTCCAGAAGGTCGGGTTGACGGTCGGACGCTGACCGCTGCAGTTTTGGCCTGAATGCCCCGGGCGGTCGGTCCCCGCTGAGCGTCCCCGTGGTCGGTCCCCGGCGAGCGATCTCCGCGGTCGGTCCCCGCTGAGCGATCTCCACGGTCGGTCCCCGCCGAGCGTGAAGGCAGCTTCACATTGGGGCCTAGCCGTGAAGACACCTTCACGCTGGCCGGTGGGAGGCGCCGACCTTCACGCTGGCCGGTGGGAGGCGCCGACCTTCACGCTGGCCGGTGGGAGGCGGCGGACACCTTCACGCGGCGCGAGCGGGCGGCGCGAACTCTGTGCAGAGTGTCCTTCGGCTTGTCCCCGGCGAGCACCCGGACGACTATCCACCCTCGCCGCTGGGCCATTTCCAGTCGCTTCACATCCCAGCTGTACTGGGACCGGTTGGTGCGGTGTTGCTCTCCGTCGTACTCAACGGCGACCATGAGATCCGGCCACCCCATGTCGAGGTAGGCGACCACCGAACCGTTGTCACCCAGAACGGGGATCTGCGTCTGCGGTGGGGGAGTCCGTCGTCAATCAGCAGTAGTCGTAGGTAGGTCTCTTGCGGGGATTGCGCGCCACTATCGGCTGAACGCAGCACCGCGCGGGCCCTCACAATGCCCCGTCGCCCGCGGTACCGTTCCGCGATCTCCTCGACATCGGCGATCCGCAGCGCGGTTGCCTGCATTAATGCGTCGACTGCAGCTGTCGCCGCCCGTCGCGGGTGCCAGCACGCGAGGTCCAATGCGGTCCGGTCCGGCGTCGTCACCCCCATCCCGTCAATCCGGATAATTTCGTCGTCGTTGATGCGATCACCCCAGACGCGCATGCCGGCCAGGCGATGCCGATTGTGGTGGATCAGTTCGATCGGCGACTGTGCATCGACCCACTTGCTGCCGTGGATGGCCGCTGCCGACAGTCCGGCGACTATCGCGTTCCGCCCGGACCACAGCCAACCCGCCCGCGCGCGCGTGACGGGGGTGACATCGGCGTCGGCGTGGATGTACACATCCCGAAAGATCCGCGTGTAATTGCGTTGCAGCTCACCCCAGGTCATACCTGCTGCGATGGCTGCACTGCCCACGAATGGTTCCCCCATGCGGCGAGTGTGCCGACCGGCTCTGACATGCGGCGCCGCCTCGGCGCAGCCAGCACGAGCGTGAAGATACCTTCATTCTCGAACGTGGGAGTGAAAGCATGTTCACGTTCGACCACGTTTGCGTTCGGCCATGGTCACTTGGCGTTCGATCACGTGGCGTTCGATCGCGCGGCGTCCGATCGCGCGGCGACCGATCGCGCGGCAACCGACCGTGCGGCAACCGAAAGTTAGGGTCGACTCTCTAGCATATTACCGACGGGTAAGTTCATACTGTCTTAATGGAGCCTGACTATGACGTGATCATCATCGGCTCGGGGTTCGGCGGTAGCGTCAGCGCGTTGAGGCTCACCGAAAAGGGCTACCGAGTCGGCGTGCTGGAAGCAGGTCGTCGGTTCACCGACGAGGACTTCGCCAAGACCTCTTGGAACTTGCGCAAGTTTCTGTGGGCGCCGCAATTCGGTATGTACGGCATCCAACGCATCCACCTGTTGCGCAACGTCATGATCCTAGCGGGCGCAGGGGTCGGCGGCGGATCGCTGAACTACGCCAACACGTTGTACGTGCCACCGGAGCCGTTCTTTGAGGATCTGCAGTGGAAGAACATCACCGACTGGCGTGCTGAGCTCATGCCGCATTACGAGCAGGCCCAGCGGATGCTAGGTGTAGTCGAGAACCCGACGTTCACCGACGCGGACCGGATCATGAAGGAGGTCGCCGAGGACATGGGTGTCGGTGACACCTTCGTCGCGACGCCGGTCGGAGTGTTCTTCGGCACCGACGGCGGGAAGATACCGGGCAAGACCGTGGAGGATCCCTACTTCGGTGGGGCGGGGCCGGAGCGCACCGGCTGCACCGAGTGTGGTTCCTGCATGACAGGTTGCCGGTACGGCGCCAAGAACACCCTCGTGAAGAACTACCTCGGGCTCGCGGAATCTGCTGGAGCTCAAGTGCATCCGCTGACCATGGTCAAGGAATTTCACCAACGTGCCGACGGGCTCTGGGAGGTAGGTACCGCGCGAACCGGGGGCAAGCTGCGCCGGCGGCGCAAGACCTTCACGGCGCGTCACGTGATTCTTGCGGCCGGAACTTACGGCACGCAGAAGCTGCTGTTCAAGATGCGGGATGGGGGTGCGTTGCCGAAGCTGTCCGATCGACTCGGCGTGCTGACGCGAACCAACTCGGAGTCCATCGTCGGGGCGGCGCGCTTCGAAGCCGGCGACGACCTGGACTTGACGCACGGTGTGGCCATCACCTCGTCCATTCACCCGACGGCCGACACTCATGTAGAACCGGTCCGCTACGGCAAGGGCTCCAACGCGATGGGGTTGTTGCAGACGCTGATGACCGACGGTGCCGGGCCGCAGGGCACCGACGTCCCGCGCTGGAAGCAATTGCTCCGGGGTGTGAAGGCCGACCCGAAGGGCACGCTGCGGGTGCTCAACCCGCGTCAGTGGAGTGAGCGCACCGTAATCGCTCTTGTGATGCAGCATCTGGACAACTCGATCACCACGTTCACCCGCAAAACCAAGCTCGGATTTCGCCTACTGGACAGCAAACAGGGCCACGGGGAACCGAATCCGACGTGGATCCCGGCGGGCAACGAAGTCACTCGTCGCATCGCGAAGAAGATCGACGGTGTCGCTGGTGGGACCTGGGGCGAATTGTTCAACGTCCCGCTCACAGCCCATTTCCTCGGTGGCGCTGCGATCGGTGATAGTTCCGAGAACGGCGTGATTGATCCCTATCAGCGGGTCTACGGCTACCCCACGCTGTCGGTCATGGATGGTGCGGCAGTCTCGGCCAATCTCGGTGTGAACCCATCGCTTTCGATCACTGCCCAGGCTGAGCGGGCAGCTGCGCTGTGGCCGAACAAGGGCGAGGAGGATCTCCGCCCCACTCAGGGTGAGCCGTATCGGCGCCTCGCGCCCATCGCCCCGGCGAACCCGGTCGTACCCGCCGAGGCGCCGGGCGCGCTGCGCAGGATCCCGATCGAACCGGTCAGCTCGACCGGATAGGCTGCGCCGCTAACCGGCTGCGGCGACCTGCGCCGTGGGTCAGCTCGGCGGGCAGGCTGCACCGCCGACCGGCTGCGGCGACTCACCCCGTTAGTCTGCTCGGCCTGATGGGCGGCGCCGCCGACCGTCCACGGACACCCACCCCATTAGACTGATCGGGTGGAATCCGCAGCCCCCCGTCCGGTGTTGGTCGTCGACTTCGGTGCGCAATACGCGCAGCTGATCGCGCGGCGCGTCCGGGAGGCCCTGGTGTATTCAGAGGTTATCGCCCACACCGCCAGTATCGATGAGATCAAGGCCCGCAACCCTCGCGCGGTCGTGCTGTCGGGGGGGCCGGCCAGCGTCTATGCCGACGGGGCTCCGAAGCTGGATCCCGCGCTCTTCGACCTGGACGTCCCGGTGTTCGGCATCTGCTATGGATTCCAGGCGATGGCGTTGGCTCTGGGTGGCACCGTCGCCCACACCGGAACTAGTGAGTATGGTCGAACGGAGTTGAAAGTCACTGGTGGGCAACTACATTGCGAACTGCCCGCTGTGCAGCCGGTGTGGATGAGCCACGGCGACGCGGTGACTGCCGCCCCGGAGGGCTTCGATGTGGTCGCGACGAGCTCCGGCGCGCCGGTAGCGGCGTTCGAGAATCGGGGGCGTCGGCTGGCCGGCGTGCAGTATCACCCCGAGGTGATGCACACACCGCACGGTCAGCAGGTGCTCAGCCGGTTCCTGCACGAGTTCGCCGGCATCGATGCGGCGTGGACGCCGGCCAACATCGCCGACGCACTCGTCGAGCAGGTGCGTGAGAGCATTGGTACCGGGCGGGCGATCTGCGGGCTCTCGGGGGGTGTCGACTCTGCAGTAGCCGCCGCGCTGGTGCAGCGGGCCATCGGCGATCGCTTGACATGCGTGTTCGTCGATCACGGGTTACTTCGCGCCGGCGAACGGGCTCAGGTGCAACGTGATTTCGTCGCTGCGACAGGCGCCAAACTGATCACCGTCGACGTGGCTGACCGTTTCCTTGAGGCACTGTCTGGCGTCACCAACCCGGAGGGCAAGCGCAAGATCATCGGACGCGAGTTCATCAGAGCATTCGAGGGTGCCGTGCGAGACGCGCTGGGCGTGTCCGATAGTGAGGTCGAATTCCTGGTCCAGGGCACGCTTTATCCCGATGTGGTGGAGTCCGGTGGCGGAACGGGAACCGCAAACATCAAGAGCCACCACAACGTCGGTGGATTGCCCGGTGATTTGAAGTTTAGGCTCGTCGAGCCTTTGCGTCTCCTGTTCAAGGACGAGGTGCGTGCCGTCGGTCGGGAACTGGGCCTGCCGGAAGAGATCGTTGCGCGCCAACCATTTCCGGGTCCTGGTCTGGGTATTCGTATCGTCGGTGAGGTTACCGCCGGGCGCCTTGACACGCTGCGTCGGGCCGATGCCATCGCGCGTGAGGAACTGACCTCGGCCGGGTTGGATCACCAGATCTGGCAGTGTCCGGTGGTGCTGCTGGCTGATGTGCGTTCAGTGGGTGTGCAAGGTGACGGCCGCACGTACGGGCACCCGATCGTATTGCGCCCGGTATCCAGTGAGGATGCGATGACGGCCGACTGGACGAGGGTGCCTTACGAAGTGCTGGAATGTATTTCGACGCGGATCACCAATGAGGTGCGCGAGGTCAATCGTGTGGTTCTGGATGTCACCAGCAAGCCGCCGGGTACCATCGAGTGGGAGTGACCGCTATTGTTGGCCGGATTCGCCCTTGCTCTCTATGAAGTCGCCGAGCAACTGGGCAACCACCGATTCGATGGTCGATTCGATCGAGAATGCCAGGGTAGCCGCAGCTGCCTGCACCGCCTGGGTTCGGAAACGCACTAACGTGGTGATCAGCTCGGCCACTTCGACGTCGTCTGGCATGGCGGCGCCCGGGTTGACCTTGTCGAATACCTCCTCCACGCCTGCCTGCACCAGGATCGCGCTGATCTGATCGAGCAGGGGTTCGATTTGTTCGTGCAGATCGATGAGTTTCTCAGTGGCCACTCCGTATTGGCGGAGCTCGTTGAAGGCCTCGATCAGTTTCGGACGCACGACGACGGCTTGGGTGTCTGTCGAATTATCCTCAATCCGGATGATGCCCAGCCCGACTAAGCGTTCGAATCCTGGATCGTTGTCCACCAACCGTTTGGCCTCGGCAACCGACATGCGTTGCGGCCTCTCCGTAGCCCAACTCCCCGCGATCGCAGACTCCAGGCCGAGCATATCGCCGAGGTTTTTGCCCTGCTCCCATCCCGAGAGCATCTCGTTCACATGAGCGATCGTGTAGCCACGGTCCAGCATCGAGGTGATGAGCCGCAGGCGCGTTAAGTGGGTGTCATTGAAAAGTACGATGCGGCCGACCCGCAGCGGCGGGTGCAGTAGGCCACGGTCGCGATACACCCTGATGTTTCGCGTGGTTGTGCCTGCCAGCCGGGCCAACTCGTCGAGGCGGTACTCCCCGGATTGGGCCACACTGTGGGGTTGTACGGCTGCGTCGAAGAGTTGCGACACGGCGTTCTCGATCACATCGCGTGACCCGCGACGGATCCGGCGCAGGATCGTGGGGATTGGGCCGGCCTGCGGCCTCGGTTGCCTGGTTGGTGGCATGCTAGGCGGTCGAGGTGACAACGCGGGCAAGGGTGTCGAGCGACGCTGCGTTGTAGTCCTCGAGTCGGAAATCGCGCATCTGTCGAAGATACTGCGTGGCCAGTCCCGGGTACATAGAAGCGTTGTAGCCGTCTGCGGTCAGATACCAGCTGCTGCAGCCCGTCATCCACGTTGTGGCGGTCAGGCGCTTCTGGATTCCGCGGTTGTAGCGGTGTTGCACGTCAGCGCGGACGTCGAGATAGCGCAGATTGTTCTGCAGAATCGTGGTAATACCGGCGACGGCGTAGTCCAGTTGTCCCTCGACGTAGACCAGCAGTGAGTTGTGGCCGGGGCCGGAGTTGGGTCCGGTCATGAAGAACAGGTTCGGATAGCCGTGTGCGCTGGCGCTCTTGTACGCCTCGGCGTGATCGGCCCACTCCTGTTGCAACGACCGCCCACCGAGACCCGTGACCGGGAATGGTGGGCCGGACAGGTGCACGTCGTAACCGGTCGCGAACACGATTGCGTCGAGGTGGTGCTCGATACCGTCACTTGTACGGATACCGACTGGGCTGATGGTGGCGATCGGCCAATCGATCAGCTTGCAGTTGTCGCGTTGAAGGGCAGGGTAGTAGTCGCTGGAGACCAGCATGCGCTTGCAGCCCGGGGTGAAGTCCGGCGTGAGCTGGCGGCGCAGCCACGGGTCTTTGACCTGGCGGTGCAGGTGCGCTCGGCCCAGGCGGGCGACGAGGCGGCTCATCGGGGTGTCCCATACCAGCGCCGCCGCGCTAGCTTCGTGTCCCCAGAACAGCGCCTGGCGGGCGAACTCCTGGGCGGCGGGGACCGCGGCGAATAGTGCCTGCACGGCGGCGGGCATCTGGACGTCCATGCGGGGCAGCACCCAGCCCGGGGTGCGTTGGAACACCTTGACGAACTGAGCGGTCTTGACCAGCTCGGGCACGATCTGCACAGCACTTGCCCCGGTGCCGATGACGGCGACCCGCTTGCCGGTGAAGTCGTAGCTCGGGTCCCATGCCGCGCTGTGAATCTTGTGCCCCTGGTAGGTGTCGATACCACGAATGTCCGGCAGTTTGTGATCGGCAAGAGGGCCGGCGGCCAGCACGACTGTGCGCGCATGAAACGTGTTGTGCTGCTGAGTTTGTGCGGTCCAAACTCCCGTGGACTCGTCGAACGTCAACCCGGTGATCTCGGTGTTGAATCGGATGAGCGTGCGCAATCCGAATTGGTCGGTCAGCTCCTCGATGTGCTCGTAGATCTCCGTACTGGAAGGGTAGGCGCTTGACCACGACGGGTTCTTGACGAACGAGAATGAATACAGCAGCGACGGGATGTCGCATGCCGCCCCGGGGTAGGTGGTGTCACGCCAGGTTCCGCCGACCCGGTCGGCCCGCTCGACGAGCACGATGTCCTCGACGCCGGCCTGCCTCAGTTTGATAGCCGCCCCTAGGCCGCTGAATCCGGCGCCGACGATAAGCGTGTCGTGGATGCTTTTCTTTGAGGGGTGCGCCATGTTCAGGCGGCCGGCTCGTGGGTGAGTTCCTTGAACCAGCTGGGGATGGGTTTCAACAGCTTCTTCGGGTAGAAGTCCGACGCCCAGACCATCGGATTGGCCAGCCAGTGGTACGGGTTGTCCGGTTTGGCCACCAGGCGGGCGTGTATCTTGAGGATTTGGTAAGTCGGTACCCGCCAAGTGCTTTCACTACGTTCACCGAGTGTCTTGAACCGCTTCATGGCGTTGTACAACTTTTCGGGTTGCAGGCCCATGGCGACGATGTTGTTTCGCATCCGATTGAGCAGTGGCACATACATGATCGCACCGATGATGACACCCGGAGAGGCGACGTTGCCGACGAACTGCACGAGCAGTCGGCGCGCGTCAGCTTGGCCGATCATTTCGAGAACCTCGAAATCAACTGCAATATGCCGGGATTCGTCGTTGTTGATCTTCTCGAACACTTGGTGGCAGACCGGGTCGTGCACCTCTTCGAGCAGGAATTTCAGCAGTGCACCGTCCAAGGCGACCTCGAGCATTGGGATGACCGTGCCTAGGATGGACAGCGACATGTCGTCGGCGTAGGTGTCGAGCCATTCGATGGCCAGCCGGATGTTGACGTTTGGTTCCGGCATTTCGCCGTCCTCAAGCATGCCCCAGCGTTTCATCAGTGCCAGTTCGGCATTGGCGTGCCGCTGTTCCTCTGCGTGGAAGTACCGGTAGATCTCGGCGATGGTGGGGGTTGGTGCTTTTTTGGCCAGTGCGGCGAATCCACGCGCACCGATGTTCTCGATCCAGCACAGATCGGCCATGAACGCTTTCAGCTTCGGCCGCATCTCATCGGTGATGGTCTCGGCGCCAGGGGCGGTCCAGTCGATATCGACCAGTGCCCATTGGCGATCTTTGATCTTCGCCAGCATCACATCCATGTCGATCGCCATGGTTCCTCCTACCTGATGACACGCGTGGTGATTCCAACGGCGCGGGTGTACACCGTGGGAGTGAAACGTTTGACACCCCAGCCGATCCGGGCCTCGAGCTGCGGCATGCAATAGAGGCCGCCGCGATCGAGGGTGTCCAGGCACATCCGGGCGACGCGCTCGGCGGAGAACCCGGTCCAGCGCATCAGGTGGTCGGCGATCTGGGTGGATTGCTGGGACATGGCGCCGCATGCGGCTGCGTTCTCCACGATCCTGGTTTTGACGAAGGTCGGGCACAGCACCGTGACGTTGACTCCGGTGCCCGCCAGTTCGGCAGCCAGGGTCTCCGACAGTGACAGGGTGCCCGCCTTGCTGACGTTGTAGGCGGCCATGCCGGGGGCAGCGCCGAACGCGGCTGCGGACGCGACATTGATGATGCCTGCCGGGCGACCGGCGTTCCGCAGGATCGGGGCGAATACGTGGCAGCCGTGGATAGGGCCCCACAGGTTGACGTTCAGCACTCGGGTCCAGTCCGTGAGTTCGGTGTCGCCGATAAAGGCCCCGCCGGCGGCGACGCCTGCGTTGTTGATCACCAGCGTCGGTGAACCTTCGAACCAGGACTGTGCCTGGTCGGCAAGGTGATACACCTGGTCGACCTGGCTGACGTCGCAGCGCAGTGCCATAGCTTGCCCGTCGGAGGCCACGATCTGCTCGGCGGTCTTTCGTGCGGCGCCTTCGTCGATGTCGCTGCACACGATGCGCCCGCCACGGTGGGCCAGCTCGACGGCGAACGCGGCGCCGATTCCGCTGCCGGCGCCGGTGATCACGGCATCGGCGGACTGGCTCCGCCGCGGAGCCCCAGTGCCGAAGATGCCCATGGTTTCAGCTCACCGCTCAAGCCAGGTCTGCAGCTCGCATCGTCCGCTGGCGGCGCGGGCTTGTGGTGAGCCGCGCTTTGGCGGCGAGTCTGGATGCTCACCAGTGGGCACCCCTGGAGTACACCAGCAAATGGTGACAGTTGTCAATGGCACCATTTGGTAAAGAACTTGGTTGACGCTGTCGGGGGTGGAGTGTTTACTAACGTATCGAACATACATTCGAACATAGTGTTGAATCGGGCGATGCGTGAGGTGCTGCCGTGACGCTGGCAATGGATCCGGCAATGGATCCGGCAATGGATCCGGCAATGGATGAAGTGAGCGCTAATAGGAATCCGTCACGCCGCGCTGAACAGGTAGAAGAACTGCGTAGGCGGATGCTCGTGGTGTCCGAGAAGATGGCAGGAAAGGAGGGTGGAAACCTCCGGGTGGCGCCGGCGCGTCCGGAGCTCTCACCCGGGCCTGATTCTTTGCTGATGCTCGATTCGTTGTCTGAGCTCCTCCCCGGTCCGCTACCTCGCGGAACTGTGGCGTTGCTTTCGGGTGCCCGGTCGCTGGAGCTGAGCATGGTGGCGGCGGTGACAGCGCAGGGAGGCCATGTCGCGATCATCGGCCAGCCTGATATCGGATTACTCGCCGCGGTGGAGATGGGGGCAGACCTGAGCAGGGTCGCGGTCATTCCGGAGCCGGGAGCCGACCCGGTCGAGGTAGCCGCGGTCCTGTTGGACGGAATGGATCTGGTGGTGCTGGGCCTGGGGGGTCGGTCGGTGCCGGCGACCCGCGCCAGGGCAGTGGTGGCCCGCGCCCGGCAGCGGGAATGCACGCTGCTCGTCACTGATGGGAACTGGCAGGGGGCTTCTGACAGGCTGGATGCGAATGTCAGTGGCTACGAGGTGGCTGGTGCCGGTCGAGGAGCGCCCACCCCGGGATGTGGGCGGATCAGCCGGGTGCGGCTCACCATGCGTGCTCGAGGACGTATGGGCGGCCCTGCCCGTGCGCTAGGCGGATGACGCGGCGGCGGGGACGACCAGAGGGTGCGGCTCGTTCCAGAGTGTTAGCGCTCTGGTGCATGGACTGGCCCGCCGTCGCCGCGGCGGCAGCTGCCGGGCTGCCCTCGACGGTGCCGATTGCGGTCACGCTGGCCAACCGAGTCATCGCGTGTTCAGCGGCAGCCCGTGCAGCGGGTGTGCGTCGGGGGCTGCGCCGCCGCGAGTCGCAGGCCAGATGCCCGGAATTACATGTTCTTACAGCCGATCCCGACCGCGATGCCCGGCATTTTGAGCATGTCACCGCCGCGGTGGACGACCTGGTACCCCATGCGGAGGTGCTGCGTCCCGGGCTACTGGTGCTATCGGTCCGCGGCGTGTCCCGGTACTTTGGATCTGAGCAGGCTGCTGCTGAACGGTTGGTCGACGTGGTGGCTGCGGCCGGCGCCGAATGTCAGGTCGGCATCGCCGATCAATTACCCACGGCTGTCTTCGCCGCTCGAGAGGGCAGGATCGTCGCCCCGGGCAAGGATGCGCTGTTCCTTTCAGAGATGTCGATCCGGCAACTGGCAACTGAACCGAGCCTCGCTCTGGACAGTCATGAAGGGCTGACAGATCTCCTGTGGCGCATGGGAATCAGACGGATCGGGCAGTTCGCTGAACTATCCCGAACTGACGTGGCCTCCCGATTCGGCGCTGATGGGATTGCCGCGCACCGCCTTGCTCGCGGTGAGCCCACCCGGCCTCCGTCGGGGAGGGAGCCCGAACGAGAACTTGAGGCGGTGATGAACTGTGATCCGCCGATCGACCGAGTGGACGCAGCAGCCTTTGCCGGGCGCACGCTTGCCAGCGTGCTGCACTGCAACCTGGAGGCCGCGGGAGTGGGATGCACCAGACTGGCTATCCACGCCGTAGCTACCAACGGGCAAGAACTGGAACGTGTTTGGCGATGTGCCGAGCCGCTGACCGAGGACGCCACCGCCGACCGTGTGCGCTGGCAGCTAGATGGTTGGCTGAATCGGAGAAACGAGGTTCGGCGGGCAGGAGCGGTGGGCCCACGCCCGGAGGGCAGGGGACGACCGGGGGATGGCGGAGGCCGACCCGGCGCACCGGTCGCCGTGCTGCGACTGCGCCCGGTGGAGGTGGTGTCGGCTGAAGCCCTACAACTGCCGTTGTGGGGTGGCGTCGGTGAGGAGGACAGACTGCGAGCGCGACGAGCACTGGTGCGGGTGCAAGGACTTCTGGGGCCCGAGGCTGTCAAGGTCCCAGTGCTCAGTGGAGGGCGGGGTCCTGCCGAACGCATCACCCTCACCCCGCTGGGGGATGAACTTGTTCCACAAGCAAATCCAGACCAGCCTTGGCCGGGACGGCTCCCGGAGCCGTCGCCGACCGTGCTGCTCGATGATCCGGTCGAACTGTTTGACGCCGAGGGCAACCCGGTGCGGGTCACCGCGCGAGGGCTGTTCTCCGCAGATCCTTTCCGGCTGGCCGCCCCCGGCCGCAAAGGTCAGTTGTCGTGGTGGGCCGGCCCCTGGGCTGTCGACGAACGCTGGTGGGAGGATGCAAGAAGCGGGCGTACGGCTCGAGCGCAGGTGCTGCTTGGCGGTGTCCAGGCTGGGGATCCCGTCCAGGCTCTGTTGCTGTGCTACCGGCAGCGGCGGTGGTACCTCGAAGGTGTTTACGACTGATCGAGCTGCTTGGCGAATGCGCCCACACGGGTGATAAACCGGTCGAAGAATGCCGCCGGGTCGACGTCTACACCGATGAGTGCATTGGGTTCCCGACCCCACCGTCGGCTCCAGTCGGCAATAGTCATGCCGCGCGTCAGCGTGCCGGTCAACTCCACATCGACGGTGGCGGCGCGGCAGCGCACCAGATCCGTGTCCAGGGCAACCGCGGCAGCCAGCGGATCGTGCAGATGGGCCAGGTAGCCTTCACCCTGGCTGTGATGAAATTCGAAGTAGAACCGCATGGCGTCCTCGAGCACCCGGATCAGCGGATTGGAGGCAGCCGATCTGGTGCCGCGATCATCATCCGCGGTCATCGGAGTTGAGGAAGATCCCGCGGACAGTGCCAGCCGGCTCAGAAGATCTGGCGTCATCGCGACATTCTCGGTGAGGTTGAGCCCCAACAGGATCGGAAGACGTTCCTGGTCGGCAGCCCACCCCCCGAAAACTTCAGCCGCCGATTCCGGGTCGACGCTGACGTTCCATTCCGCCACCGGAGTCGTATTGCCCCGATAGTCGAAACTTCCGCCCATGATCACCAGCCGCTTCACCAGTCGGGGCAGGGATGGGTCGGCGCGCAGCGCCAGCGCCAGGTTGGTCAACGGCCCGGTCACCACCCCGATCAGTTCACCGGGGTGGGCATGGGCCGCCCGCACCCACGCCTCGGCGGCATCGTAGGAGGTGAGTTCGGTGGTGGGTACAGGCAGCCGGGCATAGCCGAGCCCCTCGGGCCCATGGGTGTCCTCGGCCGTCCGCAGTGGCGCGAACAGTGGGCTTTCCGAACCCATCGACACCGGCACGTCAGTGGTCCCGCACAGCTTCAGCAGGCCTAGGTTATTTTGGCATACTTGTTGTACGGGAACGTTTCCCGCAGTTGAGGCGATACCGGTGATTTCAGCCTCGGCGCTGCCCAACAGGTATGCAAGAGCCATCGCGTCATCGACGCCGGTGTCGACGTCGATGAAGATGGGCTGACGCGCATCGGTCACCAGTGCACTCCGGGAACTAGCCGTACCGCTCTCTTGACCGTGCGGGGAACCCGAAGTGCGGGCTTAGGTCTCGACGGACGGTGAGGCCGTCGCACTGCTGATGGGGCGCTGTGGTCCTCGGCGGCTCCGCGGGCCGCAGCTGAATCGGGGTAGCCCAGATACAGCTGGTGCAATACGCGACGGGATAGCTTCGGGGTGAAGTACATCCCCAGATCAGAAAGCGTCCCGACCGGTGTGTCGATGCGTGCAGGTTTGTCCACCAGGCCCCGGACAACCATGGCGGCTGCGTGTTCAGCCGAGATCGGTGGCATCGGGTTGAGTCGACGTGAGGGTGCGATCATCGGCGTCTTAACCAGCGGCATATGGATGTTAGTGAAGGTGATGTGATCCGAAAGTGTCTCGGCACCAACGACTTCAGAGAATGCATCCAGGGCTGCCTTGCTGGGGATATAGGCACTGTACTTCGGGCTGCTTGCCTGTACCCCGGCGCTGGACACATTCACCACGTGGCCGAACTGTCGTTCGCGCCAGTGTGGAAGCAGTGCGAGCACCATCCGGACCGGACCGAAGTAGTTGACCGCCATCACGCGTTCGTAGTCGTGCAGTCGGTCGGTAGAGGCGATCACTGACCGCCGGATCGACCTTCCGGCATTGTTGACCAAGTAGTCGACGTGGCCGAAGCTGCCCAGGATGTCCTTGACGGTGTGCTCCACCGCGGCCGAGTCGGTGACGTCACAGGTGAATGCGTGCGCGTCCGCGCCAGTCGCTCGGATCTCGGCGATCAGCTTGTCGAGCTCTTCGGCGTTGCGCGCCAACGCGAAAACCGTTGCGCCACGATCGGCCACCGCGATCGCCGACGCCCGCCCAATGCCGCTGGAGGCGCCTGTGATGATCACATGTTTACCCACCAGCGGCCCCTCGGGATGATCCCGGCGAGCCCGGTTGGGGTCGAGGTGCGCGGCCCAGTAACGCCATAACTGCGGTGCATAGGATGCGAACTCCGGAACGGTGATTCCGTTGCTGCGCAGGGCCTCTTGGGTGTACTCGCACGTGAATGTCGGCGCGAGGTCGACGGAATCGAGGATCTCTCCGGGGATACCGAGTTGAGTTGATGCCATGTTGCGCAGGATCTTCGCGCGCCCGCTGGCTCGTAGGAACGGGGTTGCCGCGGCGCGGGGGAGCGATCCGACCAGCGGCGGTAACCCGGCGGCCGGGGCGATTGCGCGATATATGCCCCGCAGCCCGACCGCTTTCGGCGCGGTGAGGTGGAATGTCTGGCCGTCCCGGCCGTCGGCGTGCATGAGCGCGGTGATCGCCTCAACGACATAGTCCACCGGCACGATGTTCGTGCGTCCGGTGTCGGGCAACACCATCGGCGTGAAGCTGGGCAGCCCGGCGAGCCGGGACAAGAGGCCAAAGAAGTAGTACGGGCCGTCGACCTTATCCATCTCCCCGGTCCGGGAGTCACCGACAACCACGGCCGGCCGGTAAATCCGGTACCGAAGTCCGGTCGCGGACCGCACCAGTAACTCGGCCTCGAACTTTGTTTGGTGATAGGGCGTCGGAAGTTCCTGCGCGACGTCGAAGTCGTCTTCGGTGAAGACCCCCGTGTATGTTCCGGCGACGGCGATCGAGGACACGTGGTGCAACGTCGCGTCCAATCGGCTCGCCAGTGTGATCACGGCGCGCGTGCCGTCGACGTTTGCGGCCCGCTGCCGGTCCTCGGAGGCGGCGAGGTCATAGATTGCGGCGCAGTGCACCACGTGGTCGACCTGGAGGTTGGGGCCTGCAGATTCGAGGGCGGCGTCGGTGAGGCCCAGGTTGGGCGCGGTGAGGTCGCCGACGAGTGGCCGCACTCGGTCGCCCCAACGCTGCGCGAGGCGTTCGAACCTGCCGAGCGACTCGCGACGGACCAGCAGGTGCACAGCTGATGTTTCGGGCAGGGCCAGTATTCGGTCCACCAGACGCCTGCCGATAAACCCGGTACCGCCGGTAACGACATAGCGCATGCGACCCATGGTCACGCGTCGCCGGACAAAGGTCAACAGCCCCTGGGCGGGCCAGCTAATGTCTCTTCTCATGCCGATCGATCCGAACGCCATAGGCGTCACGACATCACCGCAGGTCTTCGAATGGGCCGACCGCGACACCCTGTTGTACGCGCTGGGCGTGGGGGCGGGTGTCGATGATCTCGCCTTCACCACCGAGAACAGTCACGGCATCGAGCAGCAGGTGCTGCCCACCTACGCCGTGATCGCCTGCTCGCCGTTCGGCGCCATCGCCAAGGTCGGGTCGTTCAACTTCTCCAAGCTGCTGCACGGGTCCCAGGCCATTCGGGTGTTCGCCCCGTTGCCCGCGGCGGGCAAGCTCAGCGTGGTCTCCGAAGTGGCCGTCATCCAGGACAAGGGCGAGGGCAAGAACGCGATCGTGATGCTCAAGGCGACTGGAAGTGATCCTGACAGCGGTCAGGCTATCGCCGAAACACTCACCACCCTGGTCATCCGCGGGGAAGGAGGTTTCGGGGGACAGCCGGGACAGCGTGCACAAGCGCCTGGAATTCCCGAGCGAGACCCCGACGCCCGGGTGGAACTACCCACCCGTAAGGACCAGGCACTCATCTACCGGTTGTCCGGGGATCGCAACCCGCTGCACAGCGACCCGTGGTTCGCGCGGGAGCTGGCTGGTTTCCCCAAGCCGATCCTGCACGGCCTGTGTACCTACGGGGTCGCCGGCCGGGCACTGGTCGCAGCCTTGGGCGGCGGTGATGCTTCGAAGGTCACTGCGATCTCGGCCCGCTTCAGTTCGCCGGTCTTCCCGGGCGATGTTCTGAAGACATCGATGTGGCGTCTGGAATCTGGCCGGGCCGTATTTTGCACCGAGGCAGCGAACCCGGACGGTTCGGATGCTCGTGTGGTGCTCGAGGACGGTGTGGCCGAATACATCGAGTGATCGCGCCGCGGGTCTCACGCTGTGAAATGACTGTGGTGCTGGTAGTTTGATCGTTCGGGGCGGGTGATCTGGTTCGATCACACTGACTACCGGGGTGTTGAATGATTGATGGTCGGCGGAGTTCCCTCGCTGTTTCTCGGCGCCCTGTCCTGTTGCAGTCCGATCACTACTACTGGATCACTGCGGTCCTCGCTGCGCGGGGTCTGCAGGTGTGGGCATGTCGTCTGGTAGCAGCGTGTTTCGCGGCCCTCGGGCTGATTCTCGGTGCGCTGATGGTCAGCCGACCCGGGCCCGATAGTTTGGCGATGCCGATCGCCGGCGTGGCCGTGGTCGTCTCGTGTGTGGCGATGGCGGCGTTGTGGCTGCGTCGCTTTTGGCCTTCCCGGGCGCAGTCGCTCACCTGTGTGATTGTCGGATCGTTGGCCATCGGCCTATCCGCCGTTATCGTCTCCGACCCGCTCTTCGGATTCCTTGCTGCCGCGAACTTCGTCGTAGTGACGGTGTTCGTAGTGTTCATGCATACCCCGCGGCTACTGGCCGCGAGCTGGACCATCGCCGCGGTGGTGGTGGGAGTGCTGATTGCGCGGCTGGCGTCGACGGACCTGGCGCTGGCGGTATGCGCCGGGGGGACGGCGGTCGCGCTCAACGTCATCATGGCTTTCGCCTGCTGGATGACGGTCAAGTTGATTCGGCCGGACGGTTATCTCGACGACACCGAGGAGCTCACAGGCCTGCTTAATCGCGAGGCGTTCTACCGGGGCGTCGCCACGTTGCTGGCGTCGCGCAGCCGCAGCGACGACCAGTATTTGGTCGTTGTCGCGGTGAGCATCGACAGCTTCTCGCTGGTGCTGGGCTTGGGTGGTGCGCGAGGAGGTGTTCGCGCACAGGTAGCGGTGTCGCAGGCGCTTCGCGAGACAGTTCGGCACAACGCGGTCGTCGCCCACTTCGACGATGACGATTTCGTGGTCGCCGACACGTTCACTACCACCGATGCCTCGCCTCTGGTGGAGAGAATCCGCAATGCGATCGCCGTCACGCCACAGCGCCTGACCGCGAGCATCGGCGTCGTGTGCACGCCGCTGGCGCCGCTGGCGGTCGAGCCTCCCGACAATGTGGTCGACACGATGATCGGGATCGCCAGGACGGCGATCAAGGAGGCGCGGATGGCCGGCGGTGATCAGGTTCGATACGTAGTACTGCCGACGCTGGGCGCCGATGACGGGCCGGATACGGGCAAGGGCGTCTAGAAAACCTCATAAATCGAACATTTGTTCGATACATTGACGAGGTGGGTTGGCACAATGGTCCGCCGAGCTGGACGGAAATGGAACGCGTCCTTAGCGGCCGACCACTGGGCCCCGCCGGGGGTGGTGAGCCGCGCCGGGGCGGAAAGCCGCTGAGTACGACGCACGGCGATGGCGGTGACAGTCCGGCTTGGTCGCGCAAGCGGGGCGGATACGAACCCGGGGGTTCGGCCGGGTCCAGTTCGAAGCCCCAGTCGGAGCCCAATTCGGGGCCCGGCGGGACGCCCTACGCCGAGCTGCACACCCATTCGGCCTACAGCTTTCTTGATGGAGCCAGCACGCCCGAGGATCTCGTGGAGGAGGCCGCCCGGCTCGATCTGCGGGCCATCGCGCTGACCGACCACGACGGACTCTACGGGGTGGTGCGGTTCGCTGAGGCGGCCAAGGAACTGGACGTGGCCACAGTGTTCGGTGCCGAGTTGTCCCTGGGCGGCGGAAGTCGCACCGACGAACCCGACCCGCCTGGGCCGCACCTTTTGGTGCTCGCGCGGGGGGCCGAAGGGTACCGACGACTGTCGAGGCAGTTGGCTTCGGCGCATCTGGCCGGGGGCGAAAAAGGAAAGTTGCACTACGACTTCGATGCATTGAGCGAGGCCGCAGACGGGCATTGGCACATCCTGACCGGATGCCGCAAAGGCCATGTCCGTCAGGCACTTTCGACAGGCGGACCGGAGGCCGCCGCGGCAGCACTCGCCGACCTGGTCGACCGTTTCGGCCGTGACCGGGTGGTCGTCGAGCTCAGCCACCACGGCCATCCGCTCGATGACGAGCGCAACGCTGCGCTGGCCGAGTTGGCCCCCCGTTTCGGTCTGGGTGTCATTGCCACCACCGCAGCGCACTTCGCCGAACCCGCCCGGGGACGCTTGGCCATGGCAATGGGGGCGATCCGAGCCAGACGGGCCATGGATGAATCTGCGGGCTTCCTTGCGCCACTGGGTGGCTCGCACCTGCGGTCCGGAGACGAGATGGCACAGGTGTTCTCGCACTGCCCAGAGGTGGTCACGGCCGCAGCCGAGCTTGGTGAGCAGTGTGCCTTCGGCCTGGCCCTGATTGCGCCGCGATTGCCGCCGTTCGACGTACCCGATGGGCATACCGAGAACAGTTGGCTAAGACATTTGGTCGCCGAAGGTGCCCAAGACCGCTACGGCATACCTGAGCGCGCCCGGGCCGCCTACACCCAGATCGAACATGAGCTGAAGGTCATCGAGCAGTTGGGGTTTCCCGGCTATTTCCTGGTGGTACACGACATCACCCGATTCTGCCGGCTCAACAATATCCTGGTTCAGGGAAGGGGTTCGGCAGCCAACTCGGCGGTCTGTTATGCCCTGAAGATCACCAATGTCGATCCGGTCGCCAACGAGTTGCTGTTCGAACGATTCCTGTCGCCGGCCCGTGACGGGCCGCCCGACATCGATATCGACATCGAATCTGACTTGCGAGAGAACGTGATCCAGTACGTCTACCAGCGTTACGGACGTGAGTACGCTGCGCAGGTGGCCAACGTGATCACCTACCGCAGCCGCAGCGCGGTGCGGGATATGGCTCGTGCACTGGGATTCTCCCAAGGGCAGCAGGATGCCTGGAGTAGGCGGATCAGTCGATGGAACGGCCTCACAGGCTCACCCGATATCGAGGGTATTCCAGATCAGGTGGTCGACCTGGCTATGCAGATCTCAAACCTTCCCAGGCACTTGGGTATCCACTCCGGTGGCATGGTGATCTGTGACCGTCCGATTGCCGACGTGTGTCCGGTCGAGTGGGCGCGGATGGAGCACCGCAGCGTGTTGCAATGGGACAAAGATGACTGCGCAGCAATCGGATTGGTGAAGTTTGACCTGCTTGGTTTAGGTATGCTCTCGGCTTTGCATTACGCCATTGATCTAGTGGCCGAGCACAAGGGCATCGAAGTGGATCTGTCCAGGCTGGACCTGGGTGAGCAGGCAGTGTACGAGATGTTGCAGCGAGCGGACTCCGTCGGAGTGTTCCAAGTGGAGTCACGGGCGCAGATGGCCACCTTGCCCAGGCTGAAGCCGCGAGTGTTCTACGACCTGGTGGTCGAGGTGGCGCTGATCCGCCCAGGGCCGATCCAAGGCGGTTCGGTACACCCGTACATCAGGCGGCGCAACGGACTTGAGGAGGTCACCTACGACCATCCTTGTATGGAGTCGGCGTTACGAAAAACATTGGGAATACCTCTATTCCAGGAACAGCTCATGCAGTTGGCCGTCGACTGCGCTGGATTCTCCGCGGCCGAGGCTGACCAATTGCGCCGTGCGATGGGATCGAAACGCTCGACGGAGAAGATGCGGCGGCTACGCAACCGCTTCTTTGACGGGATGGCCGAACTGCACGGCGTCACCGGGGAGGTAGCCGAGCGAATCTACGAGAAGCTGGAGGCCTTCGCCAACTTTGGTTTTCCGGAGAGCCATTCGCTGAGCTTCGCGTCGCTGGTGTTCTACTCGTCCTGGTTCAAGCTGCACCATCCAGCGGCGTTCTGCGCCGCGCTCCTGCGGGCGCAGCCGATGGGTTTCTACTCCCCGCAATCGCTTGTCGCCGACGCCCGCAGGCACGGTGTCGTCGTCCGGGGTCCAGATGTCAATGCCAGCCTCGCCCACGCCACCCTGGAGAACCATGGCCTGGAGGTGCGGCTCGGGCTCGGCAGCGTTCGTCATCTGGGCGACGAGCTGGCTAAGCGTTTGGTCGACGAGCGGAATATGAATGGCCCCTTTGCTTCTCTGCTCGACCTGACCGGCCGGCTGCAACTTTCTGTACCCCAGACCGAGGCGCTGGCCACCGCGGGGGCGCTGGGCAGCTTCAGGGTCTCCCGACGGGAGGGGTTGTGGGCCGCAGGCGCTGCCGCCACGCAACGACCTGATCGGCTACCGGGGGTTGGATCGGCGTCGCATGTCCCGTCGCTGCCCGGGATGACTGAGTTGGAGCTGGCGGCAGCCGACGTGTGGGCGACCGGAGTTTCACCGGACAGCTATCCGACCCAGTTTCTGCGCGACGACCTTGCGGCACTGGGCGTGGTTCCCGCCGACCGGCTGTTGTCGGTGCCTGATGGCACCCGGGTGTTGGTGGCCGGGGCTGTCACGCATCGGCAACGGCCGGCCACCGCGCAGGGCGTAACCTTCATGAATCTCGAGGACGAGACGGGGATGGTCAACGTGCTGTGCTCACCGGGGGTGTGGTCGCGGCATCGCAGGCTGGCGCAGACGGCCTCGGCGCTGGTGGTTCGCGGCATCGTGCAGAACGCCACCGGCGCAGTCACCGTGATCGCCGACCGGATGGACGAACTCAGCATGCGGGTAGCTTCGCGGAGCCGCGATTTCCGCTGAGCTGGTCTCTCGCCGCGCGCGCGTCGGCACGCACCGCGCGCGTTGACACGCACCGCGCACCCCGACATTCGGCACGCGTTCGCAGGACGATGGCGACAATCCCGCCAAATGTATCCTCGCAGGATGTCTCTGAACCTGTCCGCCGACGAAGTCCTGACCACTACCCGCTCGGTGCGTAAGCGGCTTGATCTCGACAAGTCGGTCCCACGCGACGTGCTGATGGAGTGTCTTGAGATCGCACTGCAGGCGCCCACTGGCTCGAACAACCAAGGCTGGCAATGGGTGTTCGTCGAAGACGCGGAGAAGAAGAAGGCACTCGCCGACATCTACCGGACCAACGCGACGCCCTACCTCTCGGCGCCTAAGCCCACACACGGTGACATTCGCGATGAGCAGCAGCCGCGCGTCTTTGACTCCGCGATGTACCTCAACGACCATTTCCATGAAGTTCCCGTGATGCTGATCCCCTGCTTGGAAGGTAAGCCCCAAGACACCCCTTCCGGTCACAGCGCAGGTTTTTGGGGTTCCCTGCTGCCGGCGGTGTGGAGCTTCATGCTGGCGTTGCGTTCTCGTGGGTTGGGGTCTGCCTGGACGACGCTGCACCTCCTTGGCGACGGCGAGCGTCAGGCCGCCGAACTGCTCGGTATCCCGTTCGGTGAGTACAGCCAAGCTGGGCTGTTCCCGATCGCGTACACCAAGGGCACCGACTTCCGCCTGGCGCGGCGGCTCCCGGCTGCCCAGCTGAGCCATTGGGACACCTGGTAGCGCCGCCGACGAGCGCTTGCGCGAGGAGCATGTGACCGACGAGCGCTTGCGCGAGGAGCATGTGACCGACGAGCGCTTGCGCGAGGAGCATGTGACCGACGAGCGCTTGCGCGAGGAGCATGTGACCCGCCGGTCACACCGCTCCGGGGAATCCCTGCTGACGCCACGCTTCATAGACGGCGATGGCGGCGGCGTTGGACAGGTTCAGTGACCGTCGTCCGCTCAGCATCGGAATCCTGACCCGCGCGGTGATGTGCGGGTCGGCCAGGGTTGCCGCCTCAAGGCCGGTGGGCTCCGGGCCGAACATCAGCACATCACCGGGTTGGTAGCAGATGTCGGCGAATGACGTGGTGGCGTGTGCAGTGAAGGCGAAGACGCGGGCCGTCCCCAGTGCCGCCCAGGCGGTTGTGAGATCGGAGTGCACGGTCACCGACGCGAGGTCGTGGTAGTCGAGCCCGGCTCGGCGCAGCTTGGGTTCAGACAGGTCAAAACCCAGCGGTTGGACCAGATGCAATTCGCACCCGGTGCCTGCCACCATCCGGATCGCGTTGCCCGTATTGGCGGCGATGCGCGGCGAGTGGAACATCACGTTGAACACAACTAAGTCATCCTCTAGGCCGTCGACGGGCGGTTGCCGGACGGCCTCTGCGAACATCCAGCCGTCGCCTCTTGCGATAATGCTCGCATGGTCGAGCAGAGCATCTGGATGCAGAAGGTCTCGGCCGATCCCGGACATTCGCAGTGGTACGTCGAGCGCTTCCGTGCCATGGCGCGCGCCGGTGACGATCTAGCCGGTGAGGCTCGTTTGGTGGACGCGATGGCGCCCCGCGGTGCCCGCATCCTGGACGCCGGCTGCGGACCCGGCCGGCTGGGCGGCTATCTGGCTACCGCGGGTCACGATGTGGTCGGTGTCGACGTCGACCCAGCGCTTATCGAGGCAGCCGAACAGGACCACCCTGGGCCGCGCTGGCTCGTTGGCGACCTCGCTGAGCTCGATTTGCCGGCCCGGGGTATCGCCGAGCCGTTCGATGTCATCGCGTCGGCCGGAAATGTCATGACATTTCTTGCCCCGAGTACCCGAGTCCAGGTGCTGAGCCGGCTGCGTGCCCACCTTGCCGACGACGGTCGAGCGGTAATCGGCTTCGGCGCGGGCCGCGATTACGAGTTCGTCCAGTTTCTCGCTGACGTTGCAGATGCTGGGCTCGCGCCCGACCTGCTGCTGTCCACTTGGGACCTGCGCCCATTCACCGATGATTCCGACTTTCTTGTCGCTTTCCTGCGAGCGGCACCTTTGGGGTCCGTCGCCGACGGTGTGGGTGGCCGATGACGGCTGACAAGAGGCAGTCTCGGTTTGCACTGTCGAACTGGCCGGTCGGCTGGAAAGTACTTGCCATCGTCGTGGTGCCTCTGGTGCTGGCCGTCGTGCTCGGCGGCTTGCGTATCTACTCCAGCGCGGCTGCGGCAGTGCAGCTACGTGGGGCCGCCGAGCGCGCCGACATGGTGCCCGCCGTTGTCGATTACCTCGCTGCGCTGGAGGACACGATGATCGCGGCGACTGGGGGCGGAGATACCCAGGCCGCGCTGACGATTTTCGATAAGCGCAGGATCGATCTCCGAGGGCAATTGGCCGACACCGAGGTACCCGACAGTGTCGGGCTGGCCACGACCACACTGCTCGACGACGGCCAGGACCTGCTCGGCACGGTCATGGGCAACGCCGACGATCTGCGGGTGTGGGTGATGACTTATGCGGCACTGCTGATCGCCGCCGAGACCGCCATCACCGGCCTGGTGGCCGACGACACCGCCCTGGTGGCCGACGACACTGCCCTGGTGGCCGACGACCGGAATGTCCGGTCTCAGGCCACAGCGCTGTCGCACGCTGTCGGCGAGCGCGGGCAGATGGTGATGCAGCAACTGCTGGTCAACCGTGGCGCTGAACTTCCCGAGCCGGTCCTGCGCTCGACCATGCTCACACTGGCTGGTGCCGAGCCCTCAATGGTGTCGGCGATGAGTGCTTACCTCGGTGGCGGGACTGCCGGTGCAGAGGCGCTGCGATCGGCGATGGCCGACCGGATGCTCGTGATATCCGATCCGGCGTCCGTGCTCGTCGGGAACCCCGGATTGCTGGCGTCCCAACAGGTCACCCGAGATATCGCCGCCGCTGTGATCGCCGTGACCGCCCAGTCGATTCCGGCGACAGTAGACCAGCGGGCAGACGACGCGCGGATTGCCGCGATCCGCGACTCGGTACTCGTGGTCGCCGCGATCGCGATTGCGCTCCTATTCGTTGCGCTGCTGGCTCGTTCGCTGGTGCTTCCGCTGCGCACGCTGCGCGACAACGCACTCAAGGTGGCACACAGCGACCTGGCTCGTGAAGTCGAACACGGAGGCAGTGGCGGCAAACCATCCCCGGTGCAGCCCTTCCCGGTGCACACTTCTGAAGAAATCGGTCAGGTCGCGTACGCCATCGACGAATTGCATGAGCAGGCAGTGCAATTCGCCGGCGCACACGCTCGGCTTCAGGTCCAGGTTACCGGCATGTTCGAGACGCTGTCGCGACGCAACCAGTCACTGATCGATGAGCAGCTCGCCCTCATCGATCGACTTGAGCGCAACGAAGTGGACCCAGACCGGCTCGCGAGCTTGGTGCGGCTCGACCATCTCGCCGCTCGAATGCAGCGTATCGGCGCGAACGTGCTGGTGCTGGCCGACGTGCGACCTCCCCGCGAAGAGCCCGGCCCGGTGCCGGTCGCTGCGCTGGTCAACGCGGCTGTCTCCGAGGTCGAGGACGGCAGCCGGATCACCACCGCGGGGCTGCCGGGCGGCGAGATTGCCGGTGCCGCGGCAGGTGATCTGGTGCACTTGCTCGCTGAGCTGCTCGACAATGCGTTGAGGTATTCGCCGTCTGACTCGCAGGTGACGGTGTCTGCCGTGCGTACCGGCAGCGGCGGCTTGGTCCTTGAGTTGGCTGATACCGGTCTGGGAATGACTGAGGCCGATCTGCAGATGGCCAACACCCGGTTGCAGTCCTTCGGTGAGGGCAACTCGTACACCGCACTGCACATGGGGCTGTTCGTGGTGGGCCGGCTGGCCACCCGGCACGGCATGGTAGCGCGGCTTCGCAGCACTGTCGCCCAGGAGCCGGGGTCGGGCATCACTGCGGGGGTGTACGTGCCGGCCGACCAGTTCGTGGCCGGCTGATATGGCGTGAACGCACACGAAGTCGACCGGGAATTCGACGGTCGCGACTTTCGCGACGAAGACCTCAGTCGCCTACGCACTGAGCGTGTGGTTTTCACCGGATGTGACTTTTCCGGCGTCGACCTGACCGAGTCAGAGCATGTCGGCTCCGCCTTCCGCAACTGCATGTTTCGCCGTACTTCGCTGTGGCACAGTGTGTTTCGACAGTGCAGCTTCCTCGGATCGACGTTCATCGACTGCAGGATGAGGCCCATGAAGCTGGTCGAGGTGGATCTGACGCTGGCCGTGCTGGGCGGGGCAGACCTGCGCAAAACCGATCTGTCCGACTGCCGGCTGCGCGAAACGAGCCTGGTGGCTGCCGACCTGCGCGAGGCGGTATTGCGGCGCGCCGACCTGACAGGGGTGCGGGTCCAGGACGCCCGGCTGGAGGGTGCCGATCTGCGCGGTGCACGCATCGAGCCGACGTTCTGGACAACGGCAAAACTGCGTGGCGCCTTGGTCGACATCGAGCAGGCGCTGGCTTACGCGGCCGCCCATGGGCTCGATATCGGCGGGTGAGGTTTTCGGCCCCAGAGTCGCCGATTCTTTTCCCGGGCCGACTTCTTGCTGGCTCGTACGACGCGCCTACTCAGCCAGCTTTGAGCCTGATCCGCCAGCGTACAAAACCGACGTAGAAGACACTGATCGCCGCCAGCATCGCCATGTCGAACATCCACGCACCCGAGGTGTGCTCCCAGTGTCGGTCCTTCGGGGTCAACGGACCCGGTACCAACCTGATTAGGTCGATGGTCGACGCCGAGGATGCGAAGCCCCAGCGGGCTGGTGTGGCCCAGGACATCTGGTCCAGGACGATGCGGCCGGTCACCGGGATCATGCCGCCGGAGAACACCAGCTGGCTCATGATCGCGACTACCAGCAGCGGCATGATCTGCTCGCTCGACCTGGCGAGAGCCGAAAGTGCCAGGCCGACCATAGCCGCAGCCACACACGTCGCCGCGATGTCGACGAACAATTCTAGGCTGCGGTTGCCGATCATCGCACCGCTGTCGACTGCGCCGGGACCCCAACCCTTGCCCACGATCGCGATAGAGGTGACGATCGCAGCCTGCACGATGGCGAATCCGGTGAACACCATGACCTTCGCCATGAGGTAGGCCGAGGTGGACAGGCCGACGGCCTGCTCGCGTCGGAAGATGGCCCGCTCGCCGATCAGGGCGCGGATGGTCAGGGCAGTGCCCATGAAGATTGCGCCAACATTGAGCATCACCAGGATCTGCCCGGGCTCATTGGGCGCCTCACCACCCCGCTCGGCGGGAACGGGAACACCGAACCCGACGTCGCCGGGCACCGACAACGACAACACGCCCATGATGAACGGCAACATCATCAGGAACGCGAAGTACCCGCGGTCGGAGATCACCAGCCGGATCTGGCGCCGCGCGATCGTGGACAACTGCCTTCGGGTGCTGGTCCGGGTGGGATTACCCAGGTCTGTAGGACTAAGGGCAGGGGGCTGCGGCGGGGGAGGCCCGTGCTGGGCGAGGAAGCGCTGCGCCGCGCCGTCTGGGTCGCCGGCGACGCCGGAGAAGATGTCGGCCCAGTTGGTCGTGCCCATTGAGGGGCCGACCTCGCTGGGTGGGCCGTAGAACGCGGTCTTTCCGCCAGGGGCCAGCAGCAGCACCTGGTCGCACACGTCGAGGTAGGTCAGCGAGTGGGTTACGACGAGCACCACTCGGCCCGCGTCGGCAAGCTGGCGCAACATGGTCATCACCTGGCGATCCAGGGCGGGATCCAGGCCTGAGGTCGGCTCATCGAGGATGAGCAGCGATGGGCCGGTCAGCAGTTCGAGCGCGACTGAGGCGCGCTTGCGCTGCCCGCCGGAGAGCTTGTCAACGCGGGTGTCCAGGTGCTCGGTCATCTCAAGCTCCTGCAGCACCTCGTTGACGACCTGATCACGGTCGGTCTGGTTGGTGTCGGGAGGCAGTCGGAGCTCAGCGGCGTACATCAACGCCTGCCTTACCGTGAGCTGGCCATGCACCACGTCGTCCTGCGGCACCATTCCGATTCGGGAGCGCAGCGAGGCGTATTCACTGTGAACGTCGTGGCCCTCGAATGACACCTGGCCCGTCGTCGGATGGGTGTAGCCGGCGACCAGCCGGGCGAATGTGGACTTGCCGGCGCCCGAGGGACCGATCACAGCCGTCAGTGTCCCTGGCCGCGCTGACATCGAGATGTTGTCCAGCAGCGTCTTGTTGCCCTCGATCGTCCAGGAAACACCGTGGACGTCGAGGCCGCCGACTGCACTGTCAGCGGCGGCCTGGGTGCGACGTACCAGCGTGCCATTGCCGAAGACAAGGTCGACGTTGCCGATGGTGACGGTGTCACCGTCTGTGAGCATCGCCGTGTTGATGCGAGTGCCATTGACGAAGGTGCCGTTGATGCTGCCGTTGTCGCGGATCTCGGTGCCCGAAGGCGTCGCGACCAGGGTGGCGTGGTGACGTGAGGCCAGCACGTCCGGGATGACGATTTCGTTGTCGCCCGCGCGGCCGATCTTGACCGAACCCGCCGGCACGTCTGCCGGGCGGCCTGGCCGAAGGACCCTCAGCATGCTGGTCGCGATGTTGCCGTCACCCGACCTCGGGGC
>JAHZKD010000159.1 GCA_022600605.1 Actinomycetes bacterium | reverse complement strand
TCGATGGCGCTTTGGCCAAAGCCCTCGTCCTTCGTTCTCATATCGATGAGGAATCAGCAAGCGAAGTCCTGCAGGACCTGTATGCCGCACATCCCGACAACGAGCAGGTCGCACAGGCGCTATCGGATCCCACTTTCGCCATCGTGACGACATCGGCGGACCGGATCGACGGCCGTACCGACCCGTGGGACCCCGACACCGAACCGAGCGCCGAAGACTTCATCGACCCCGCGGCCCATGAACGCAAAGCCGTATTGCTGCAGGAGGCAGAACACCAACTAGGTGAGTTCATCGGACTAGACGAGGTCAAGAACCAGGTAGCTCGGCTCAAGAGCTCGGTCGCCATGGAATTGGTCCGCAAGCAGCGTGGCCTTGCCGTCGCGCAGCGTGCCCATCATTTGGTCTTCGCAGGGCCGCCAGGAACCGGAAAGACCACGATCGCGCGCGTAGTCGCCAAAATCTATTGTGGCTTGGGAGTTTTGAAGCGTGAGAACATCAAGGAAGTGCACCGTGCCGACCTCATTGGCCAGCACATCGGTGAAACCGAGGCCAAGACGAACGCGGTAATCGATAGTGCGCTTGATGGAGTGCTGTTCCTCGACGAGGCCTACGCGTTGGTCGCTACCGGGGCAAAAAACGATTTCGGGCTCGTGGCGATAGACACGCTGCTGGCGCGCATGGAAAACGATCGCGACCGGCTGGTCGTCATCATCGCCGGCTATCGCGCCGACTTAGACAGGTTTTTGGACACCAATGAAGGATTGCGATCCCGTTTCGCCCGTAGTATCGACTTCCCGTCATACATGCCGGCCGAGTTGGTCGAGATAGCTCAGCGGATGGCCGAGCAACGCGACAGCGTCTTTGAACAAGCCGCACTCGAGCACATGGAAGCACTGTTTTCCAAACTGGCCGCAGAGTCCAGACCTGATGGTAATGGAATCGCGCGACGCCACCTCGACATCGCCGGCAATGGCCGATTCGTCCGTAACATCGTCGAGCGCTCGGAAGAAGAACGGGAATTCAGGCTCGACCATTCAGAAGACGCTGGAACCGGGGAGTTCAGCGACGAGGATCTGATGACAATCACCGATCTCGATGTCGAGAGTTCGGTACAGCCACTGCTACGGGGCCTAGGGCTTTCGGTGTCGGCATGACTACCAACGAACCAGACACCGAAGGCGCCGGCGAACGCCGTTCGTTCTCGTCGCGCACCCCAGAAAACAACAACCCAGATAAGGTCGCGTTTCGTCGCGGGTTCGTCACTCGGCACCAGGTCAGCGGCTGGCGGTTTGTGATGCGCCGGATCGCGTCCGGGATTGTCTTGCACGACACGAGGATGCTCGTCGACCCGCTACGCACCCAATCACGTGCAGTTCTGATGAGCGTGCTCATCCTGACTACCGGCGTGGCCGGCTGCTTCATGTTCTCCCTGATCCAGCCTGGCGGGTCGGGGGGAAACGACCCCGTACTTGCCGATCGGTCGACCTCGGCGCTCTACGTACGCGTGGGCGACGAGCTGCATCCGGTGCTCAACCTCACCTCGGCACGGCTGATCGTTGGCCGTCCAGTCAACCCCAAGACGGTGAAAAGTAGCGAGCTGGACCGGTTTCCGCGGGGCAACCTCATCGGCATCCCCGGCGCGCCACAGCGAATGGTCCAGAGCAGCTCGCTGGACGCGAACTGGACAGTGTGCGACACCGTCAGTGGACTAGCAGAAGGTTCGCACGCCGCCTACAGCACTGGCGCCACCGTTATCGCCGGCCCACCGGTAGGCGGCGGTACGCGAGCTGTCTCCCTCGGCTCCAGCCAGGCCGTGCTCGTCGGCAACGGCTCCAGCACCTGGCTGCTGTGGGGCGACAGGCGCAGCCAGATCAATCTGGCCGACCATGCAGTCACCAGCGCACTCGGGCTCGGCCTACATTCCGATGCCCCTGCGCCACGTCCCATCGGCCCGGCGCTACTCAACGCAATACCCGAAGGGCCGTCGCTGGCGGCACCGAACATCCCCGGCGCCGGTGACCCAACGGACTACGGCGCCCCAGCGCCGATTGGCGAAGTCGTGGCCTCCGAGGCGTTGGATAAAGACTCCTCGGGTGCGGTGCGGTACTTCGCGGTGCTCCCTGACGGGCTACAACCAATCTCGCCGGTGCTGGCGGCAATCCTGCGCAACACCAACGCCTTTGGCGTGGACCACCCGCCCCTGATCCACCCCGATGAACTGGCGAAGCTGCCGGTGTCACGAATGCTCGACACGACGCGCTATCCCGAGGAGCAGGTCGACCTCGTTGATAACGCTGCTGATCCTGTCATCTGTGCATACTGGAGTAAGCCGGCCGGGGCTACTACTCACTCAATGAGCCTGCTGTCTGGGGCAGCGTTGCCCATTGCTGATTCCCTGCGCCCCCTCGACCTCGTCAGCGCTGGCGCACAGGGAGATGACGTTACCGCTGCCCGAGTGGTCCTGGCGCCAGGCACAGGCTATTTCACGCAGACCGTCGGTGAAGGAGCCGCATCACCGGGCATCGGGTCGTTGTTTTGGGTATCCGATACTGGTGTGCGGTACGGCATCGACGACGAGAGCGCAAAGGCTGGACCCGGGCGCGAGAAAACCGTTGCCGCTCTTGGACTCAACGAGCCTCCGGTTCCTATCCCGTGGTCAGTGCTATCACTTTTTGCCCGTGGCCCGACGCTATCGCAATCCGACGCGTTGTTGGCACATGACGGGCTTGCGCCAGACGCCCGACCTGGCAGGACAGATTCGGTCCAAGGAGTTCCCCGATGAGCCGACTGATCTTCGAAGCCCGCCGACGGGTGGCACCACCGAAACCTCGCAAAGGCGCCATTGCGATAGAGGCCCCTCCCGAACTTCCTCGGGTGATTCCACCATCCTTCCTACGTCGAGCGATGCCCTATGTCCTGGTAATCCTGATTGTTGGGATGATCGTCGCGTTGGTTGCCACGGGGATTCGGTTGATTTCCCCGCAGACGCTGTTCTTCCCGTTCGTGTTGCTCTTGGCTGCGACCGCGCTGTATCGCGGCAACGGCACCAAAGTGCGAACTGAAGAGATAGATGCTGAACGCGCCGACTACCTGCGCTACCTGTCCGTTGTGCGAGACAACGTCCGCGCACAGGAAGCACAACAGCGGGCCGCTGCGAACTGGTCGCACCCCGAGCCCGAGGCGCTGGCAGCCGTCGCAGGGTCACGGCGCCAATGGGAGCGCGACCCCGGTGATCCAGACTTCCTCATTCTGCGAGCAGGTCTCGACCAGCGACCACTGGACACAACATTGCAGGTTCGCGACAGCGCAGACGAAATCGACCTGGAACCAGTGGCACACAGCGCTTTGCGTAGCCTGCTCAACACCCACCGGACGGTGCACAGCATTCCAGTAGGAATCGACGTGACTCGCCTCTCACGGATCACCGTCCTCGGCGACTCAGGCCCGGTACGCGCGGCCATCCGTTCCTGGATCGCCCAAGCGGTGACATGGCATGACCCGACGGTGCTTGGTATCGCGCTGGCTACCCGCAGCCCGGACTGTTCCGACTGGTCCTGGCTCAAATGGCTACCGCACGTGGACATTCCCGGCGAGTTCGACGGCGTCGGTCCGGCACGGTTCCTGTTCACCGACCCCGACGAATTGGTCATGCGATTGGGTTCGGCACTTGCTGATCGGCCAGCCTTTACCGGCGGTCGGTCCGATGAGCTGCGGCATCTGCTGATCATTGTCGATGACCCGGACTATGACCTGGACGCGTCCCCGCTGGCAATGGGCCGGGCAGGCGTTACCGTCGTCCATCGGGCCACGAGATCGCCTCATCGAGAACAGTATTCCGACCCCGAGAAACCGATTTTCCGCCTCACAAGAGATGCCATAGCCTGCTGGCAGACTGGTGGGTGGGAGCCATACATCGCGCAGGCCGATCAGCTCGACTCCCACGAATCGGCCCACTTGGCCCGGCAGCTGGCGCGTTGGGATTCCAACCCGACTCATGCCGGACTGCGTTCGGCGGCGACCCGCGGTGCCACCTTCACTACGCTGCTCGGCATCGATGACGCCTCACAGCTCGATGTGCCCACCTTGTGGGCATCGCGGCGCCGCGAGGACGAGCTGCGCGTTCCGATCGGTGTCACCGCAACCGGCGAACCGCTCATGTTCGATCTCAAAGACGAGGCTGAAGGTGGGATGGGTCCGCACGGCCTGATGATCGGAATGACCGGTTCCGGCAAATCGCAGACCTTGATGTCGATCCTGCTCTCGCTGTTGACCACCCATTCTGCGGACCGGCTGATTGTTATCTATGCCGACTTCAAAGGTGAGGCTGGCGCCGACAGCTTCCGCAACTTCCCGCAGGTTGTCGCAGTCATCTCCAATATGGCCGAGAAGAAGTCGCTCGCTGACCGTTTCGCCGACACATTGCGTGGAGAAGTAGCACGCCGCGAAACCTTGCTGCGGGAGTCGGGCCGCCGAGTCCAGGGCAGCGCGTTCAACTCGGTGGTCGACTACGAGGACGCTATCGCTGCGGGCCATGATCTGGCGCCGATCCCCACGCTGTTCGTCGTCGCTGACGAGTTCACGCTGATGTTGGCCGATCACCCCGAGTACGCGGAGCTATTCGACTATGTGGCGCGCAAGGGACGGTCGTTCCGCATCCACATCTTGTTTGCCTCACAAACTCTCGATATCGGCAAGATCAAGGACATCGACAAGAACACTTCCTATCGCATCGGCTTGAAGGTAGCCAGTTCCAGCGTTTCTCGTCAGATCATCGGGGTCGAGGACGCCTATCACATCGAGGCCGGAAAAGAGCATAAGGGAGTCGGTTTCCTGGTGCCCGCTCCGGGCGCCGCCCCAATCAAATTCCGCAGTGTGTACGTCGACGGCATCTACGAACCGCCAGACAGAATCAAACCCACTGTGGTGAAACCTGTTCCAGAGCCGAAGCTCTTTACGTCCGAACGAGTTGAGCCGGAGCAAGAAGCGATCGTCACTGAGCCGGAGGAAGCCGGACTGGCCAGCACCCCGCGCAAGCTGATCGCAACCATAGGCGAACAGCTGGCACGCTATGGTCCGCGGGCCCCGCAGCTGTGGCTGCCCCCACTCGACCAACTCATCCCGTTGGAGACAGTGCTGTCTCACTCAGGTGTGCCGCAGGGCCAGTGGCGATGGCCGCTCGGTGAGATCGATAGGCCATTTGAGATGCGCCGCGATCCACTCATTTTCGATGCGACCTCATCCGCGGGGAACATGGCGATTCACGGCGGATCCAAATCGGGAAAATCGACCGCACTTCAGACCTTTATCTTGTCGGCAGCCAGCCTGCACTCGCCGCACGAAGTCACCTTCTATTGCCTGGATTACGGTGGCGGAAAGCTTCGGGAGCTCGACGAGCTGGCACACGTCGGCAGTGTCGCATCGCCGCTGGAACCAGAGCGCATCCGCCGCACATTCGGCGAACTGGAGCAGTTGCTGGCATCACGACGACGGCAAGAGGTATCCCGCGACACGCGCGGTCACAGTGGTCACAACGACGGGTTCGGAGAGGTTTTCCTTATCGTCGATAACCTCTACGCCTTTGGCCGCGATAACACTGACCAGTTCAATACCCGGAACCCGCTGCTGACCGACCTGACCGAATTGGTCAATGTTGGTTTGGCCTACGGCATCCACGTCATCATCACCACCCCGAGCTGGCTGGAGGTGCCGCTGGCGATGCGGGATGGGCTCGGGCTGCGCCTAGAGCTCAGACTCCACGACCCCCGGGATAGCAATGTTCGGGTTGTCGGAGCCCTACGCCGCCCGGCTGAGTCGGTACCATTCGATCAGCCGGGTCGCGGGTTGACCACAGCCGCTGAGCATTTCCTCTTTGCCCTACCGGATCTGAGTTGCATCCCCACACTGAACGCTCGGTACCACGGCATGGCCGCGCCGCCGGTGCGACTGCTGCCCAAGAAGCTCACTGCGGACATGCTGGGAACGCTCTATCGTGGTCCCGAGGAAGTAGTCATCGGCCAACGCGAAGAGGACCTCGCTCCTGTCGTGATCGACTTCGCCGAACACCCACTCCTGATGGTGTTCGGCGACAGCAAGTCCGGCAAGACGACGCTACTACGCCACATCATCCGCACGCTGCGTGAGAACTCCACCGCCGATCAGGTGGCGTTCACGGTGTTGGATCGTCGACTGCACCTCGTCGACGAGCCTTTGTTTCCCGACAACGAGTATACGGCCAACATCGACCGAATCATTCCGGCGATGATGGGACTGGCCAACCTCGTCGGATCACGCCAGCCGCCGGCAGATCTACCGGCGGCAGAGCTGGCCCGCTGGACCTATCACGGCCATGCCCACTATCTGATCATCGATGACGTCGACCAGATGCCGGATTCGCCCGCCGTGAGTGGCCCCTACGCCGGTCAGCGGCCATGGACCCCCTTGTTGGGGCTCTTGTCACAGGCCGCCGATCTTGGGCTTCGGGTGATCGTCACGGCCCGGGCCACCGGATCGGGGCATGCGCTGATGACCAATCCGCTGCTGCGCCGATTGCACGACTTGCAGGCGACCACCGTGATGATGGCAGGCAATCCGCAAGACAGTGGAAAGATCCGCGGTCAACGATTCCAGCGGCTTCCAGCAGGCCGGGCGATCCTGTTGGGCGACAGCGAATATCCACACTACGTCCAGCTGGTCAACTCCGCGGTCGATGAGTCCGCAAGGGCGGTTCCAACAACCGTTCACTCCAGTGACGATCTCTAGCAATCGATAGAAAGGATGATCATGACCTTACGAGTGCTTCCCGAGGGCCTGGCAGCCGCCAGTGCCGGGGTTGAGGCCCTGACCGCAAGGTTGGCTGCCGCAGATGCCGCGGCCGCGTCGGCCACTATGGCAGTGGCGCCGCCGGCCGCCGATCCGGTATCACTGCAGACCGCCGCCGGGTTCAGCAGCAAGGCGCACATGCATGCCGTGGCCGCCAGCGCGGGTGTTGAAGAACTCGGCCGTGCCGGCGTCGGCGTGGGTGAAGCCGGGGCCAGCTACCTAGCCGGCGATGCCGCTGCCGCCATCTCCGGCGGTTGAGCATGGCAGGGCCCTTTTTTGTCGGACACCCGGATGCGCAGGCGCGGACCCTCCGGGGCGGCCCGGTGCTGTCCACGATGGCCGAAGCAGACGAACGAAGTAGTTCTCTAGGTAACCCATTCGAAGGAAACAGGAAGGAATCATCATGAGTATGTTGGACGCTCACATCCCGCAGTTGATTGCCGCACAGTCAAACTTCAGCGCCAAGGCGGCGTTGATGCGCAGCACCATCAACCAGGCCGAGCAAGAGGCGATGTCCGCCCAGGCATTCAACGTTGGCGAGGCCTCGGCAGCATTTCAAGCAGCACACGCCCGGTTTGTTGAAGCCGCGGCTCGGGTCAATAGTTTGCTCGATGTTGCGCAAGCCAACCTGGGCGATGCCGCGGGAACATACGTGGCCGCCGATGCTGCAGCAGCCTCTGGTTACAACGCGTTCTGATCCGACCACACACGAACACGAAAGGACATGTGATGTCACAAATCATGTACAACTACCCGGCGATGTTGGGGCATGCCGGGGATATGTCCGGCTACGCGGGCACTCTGCAGGGCCTGGGATCTGATATCTCCAGCGAGCAAGCTGCGCTGTCCAACGCGTGGCAGGGCGATACCGGAATGACGTATCAGGCTTGGCAAGCCCAGTGGAACCAGGCCATGGAGAGTCTGGTGCGGGCCTACCAAGCGATGGCGAGCACCCATGAGAGCAACACGATGTCCATGCTCGCTCGCGATCAAGCCGAAGCGGCCAAATGGGGAGGCTAGCCGGGCCTGAATGAGTAACGGACTTAACGCCGTCGAGCTGACTGTCGACCATGCGTGGTTCATCGCCGAAACCATTGAGGCGGGAACTTTCCCGTGGGTGCTGGCAATCACCGCGCCCTATTCCGATGCCCAGCAGCAGAGCGCCTTCTTCGAACAGCAACGAGCTGAGCTTCGCGAGATGGGGCTGGTATCAGAAGGTGGGATCGTCAACGCGGCAGTCGCGAGCTGGATCAAAGTGGTGTGCTTTGCGGATCGTTGGCTCGAACTGCGCTACGTGGGGCCCGCCGAGGACAGCAGCGAGGACGGCGGCAGCGGCGAACTGCTGCGCGGCCTCGTC
>JAHZKD010000158.1 GCA_022600605.1 Actinomycetes bacterium | reverse complement strand
GGTGCAGCGCCGAATACCGCAGCGAGAGGCTGCCGGGGCGTGGACAGACACCGAAGGCAAATGGCGCATCCCGGTCGAGGCACTGGCGGCGGCTGGACTCTGTCCAGGACGGCCCGCGGCCCCGGAAAAGTCGCTACGACAATCGCTACGACAGCACGACAGCCGTTACGTCGACAGTCACGACAACAGCTACGACAACATGGATACTCCCAGCTCAGCCGCTACGCCAATCGCTTCGACAACCACTACGACACTGCCATCGACGCCGACAGCTCGTGTCGTAGCCGAAGCAGAGGTCAGGCGACTGGAGGCAGAGGTCGCCGACTGGCGCCGGCGGGCCGAAGTCGCCGAGGTCCAAGCCGCCGAACGCACTCGGATCATCGAGACGCAGGCCATCGCCTTGCGCGCACTTGAGGCCGCCGTCACGCAGCTTCAACTCACGACCACACCACACCAAGCCACCAGTACGCCCGACCCGGCAACGACTCCTCGCCGCCGCTCCTGGTTCCGTCGCCGTCCTCAGCCTGTCCACGCCTGACCCCACGCGACGTACACCCGCAAGCCCCTCAATCCAGCTATTGGCACATTGGCAAAAGCCTTCGCCATCCGTTGCTTAGCTCACCTACAGATAAAGGTGTAGGACAGTAGCACAAATTGTGCTAACCGCTCCGGCCTGCGGTTTTCGCGTACGGGCTCGTTCGGCTCGTTCTTGCGGCAGGGACGTTCAGTGGCAAGCTGTCGCGCCCCCTTGGGCGCGACAGCGCGGCAGCCCGTTAGTCCGTCGACTCCGGAGTGTTCAGTGCACGGTGCACGGTGGAAACCGCGCAGCCCAGCTCGGCAGCGATCGCCCGCATCGACATGCCGGTAGCGCGCATCTCGCGGATCTGCTGGTACCGGCTCTGAGTGCGCTCTAGCCAGTCCTCGCGAGACTCGGCGATGATTCGCCGGATGGTGCGGGGACTGCGGTTGAACCGCTCGCCGAGTTCGCGGGCAGTCATCTTCCGGCGAGCCCTGGTGGGTGGGTTCATTAGAGGCTCCCTGCTTCAAGAATCTGCTGGTGGATGCTTCGGCGAGCTCGGCCGCTGGCCAACCCTCCATTACGGCTGCTGCCTCTGCGACCTCTGGCCGCCTGGATGGTGATGAATGTGGCTTCGTAGGCGGCAGCGCCGTCCAGCCACATGCGGGAACGCGTGGTGATCCACCGATGGATAGAGCGGGCGATACCAGCGGCCTCGCTGGTCGGCAATGGTTCGGTGAACTCACTGTTGAGCTGGTGGACCTCGAGGTCGATCACGTCGCGAAGGTATTCCACGGATGCCGACGTTCGGTCTGGGCAGTCCCGCACCTTCCGATAAGCCCAGCTACGAGCCGTTTCGAAGATCGAGCAGTTGCGTCCGAGCCCAATGGGTTTGGCACGTTTGGTGCGCTGCCAGGAGCGCGGCGGCATGGACCCGTCTTCGGCCAGGTGCTCGTCGAGCTCGGGCAACGTGTACAGATGATCGGTCAGCCACGAGGCTGACCAGGCTTCGTGCCTGGGGTTTTTCGTGATCAGCCCCGAATACCCTTTGTCGCCGTCGACGCTTCGGCGCAGACCCTCGACCACGGCGGCGGCATACGCCAGTGGCTTGCGTCGGGCGTACTCGGTGCGTGTGACCGCTTCCGACAAGGCCCATACGGCGTGTGCGTGCCCGTTGGCGTGGTTCTCGACCACCGCGTTGGGTAACCACCCCTGTCGGTGAGAAACGGCTCGTAGCAACGCATCTGGGTGGTCGATGTCAACGACGAGCAGATTCGACACCGCTTGCGGGTTGGCCTCGATGTACTTGCGCTGCAGGGCGTCTTTCCGCCCCATGCGGTAGATGCCCTCCCACAGGTCATCGGAAGCGTACGGAAACAGCGGTAGCCAGAGTTGATCCCACTGTTCAGCGGTCGGCGGGCGTGGCATGGAGCCGACCCTCACACGGTCAACGTCGGAAACCTGGGATTGACGTTCGGTGTGTTCGACATAGGCCAAGTGCAACCAAGTCAGATGTTTCGCGGGGTACCCCGCTCCACGTAGGCCAAGTGCTCCAAGTCTGCTGCTGCCATCTGAATGGCCTTCTGCGGGACTCCTGATCCCCTTTCGCCCCGATGGGCCCCCCGTTGTCCCTCGTTCGTTTCTCGCCCCCTCTAGCCACCCTTGCTGTCCAGCTCTGCACTCGTGCTTGTTCTCCCAAGTCCTCCCACGTTCTTCCACACACCTCTTGCACTAAGGTCGCTTCTGACTAAATCGTTCCGACGAAAATAGGCCAGGAGGTATCGGGTGAGCGGGGAGTGCCCTCGGTGCGGGACGGCTCTACCAGAGGTTTCAGGGCGTGGTCGACGCCGGTTGTGGTGCTCGGACGCCTGCCGTAAAGACGCTCATTACGAGCGGCGGGCAGCCGAACTGGCCGGGAAGGCAGTGCGGGTGGTCGAGGTGCGGCGAGTCGTGCCTGAACCCGCGAAGAACCCTGCTGTAGTCGCTCAGGTGCTCGACGAGCTAGCGGACCAGCTACGTGACGGCCAGAAATGGCCTCAGCCGGTGGTCCAAGCAGCTCGGCGGTTCGGTAAGGCCTGGAAAGAGCGCCAGGAGGCCGAGGACGGCGAGCTGGTGGCAGCGCTGACTCCGCCTGCTGAGGCCGCTGAGCGCAGGAAAGCGCGGGAACGGATGCGGCGGCTGCGGGCCAAACGTCGCGCAGAGCAGGCAGGACCGGACGACGAACCCACCGAGGAAGAGCAGATCGCCTGGTGGATGCAGGTGGCCGCGCAGGATATTGCGGCGGATGTTGCCGCTCAACAGGCCCTATTCGACGTCGAGGGCGAGGACCAGGAGCCCCGATCATCGAACCCCGCTGCGCCGGGGCCGAATCGAGCCGAGCGCCGTCGCGCTGAAAAACGCCGACGCCGGGGCTGAACACGCTGCTGAACACGCTGGTCACGGTTAGGGCACCCCGCCCGTGTCGTAGCGGTTGCCGCGGCCCGGTGGCCGCATCATCGTCGCCATGACCGTCTACACCGCAGCTCAGGCGGCGAACGTCTGTCAGGTCAGTTTGCGCACGGTGCAGCGCCGAATACCGCAGCTAGAGGCTGCCGG
>JAHZKD010000157.1 GCA_022600605.1 Actinomycetes bacterium | reverse complement strand
TCGAGTACCTGATCTACAAGTTCGCCGAGGCCTCCAACGAGGAAGCCGGTGAACACTACACCCCGCGGGATGCCATCCGGCTGATGGTTGATCTGCTGTTCGCCGAGGACAGCAAGGCGCTGCTCGAGCCGGGCACCGTCCGCACCATCTACGACCCCACCGCTGGGACCGGCGGGATGCTGTCGGTGGCCGAGGATCGGCTGCTGGAACGAAACCCGGATGCCCGACTGCGGCTCTACGGGCAGGAGATCAACGACCAGTCCTATGCAATCTGCAAGTCCGACATGATTGCTAAAGGCCAAGACACCGGCAATATCCGCCTCGGCGACACCCTCGACGATGACAAGTTCTGGGACCGTACCTTCGACTTCTGTATGTCCAACCCGCCCTACGGGGTGGACTGGAAGGCCTCCAAAGACGCCGTGCACAAGGAAGCCCTCGCCACGGGTTCCCGGTTCTCCCACGGCCTGCCCTCGATCGGCGATGGCCAGATGTTGTTCCTGTCCCACCTCGCCCACAAGATGCGGCCACGGCATGAGGGTGGTGGCCGGGCTGGGATCGTCCTCAACGGCTCGCCGCTGTTCACCGGGGCCGCAGAGTCCGGGCCGTCGAAGATCCGCCAATGGCTGCTTGAATCGGATCTGGTGGAGGCCATTGTCGCGCTGCCCACCAACATGTTCTTCAACACCGGGATCGCGACCTACATTTGGATCCTGGACAACACCAAACGCCCTGAGCGGCAAGGCAAAGTCCAGCTGATCGACGCCACCTCCTTCTGGACCAAGATGCGCAAAAGCCTCGGCGCCAAGAACCGCGAGGTCGACGCCGCGGCGCGCGACCGCATCCTGGGCCTCTACGACAGCTTCGACGACGCCGACCCCGACTTCTCGAAAGTGTTCACCGCCAACGACTTCGCCTACTGGACCATCACCGTCGAACGCCCACTGCTCGACGAGGACGGCAACCCGGTCACCGACCGCAAAGCCGCACCGAAACCGGACACCAAGCGCCGCGACACCGAGAACATTCCATTCACCCACGGCGGCAACACCGACGGCGACGCCGCCCGGGGCGCCACGATCAAAGCCTATTTCGAGACCGAGGTGGCGCCCCACGTCCCCGACGCCTGGGTCGACACCAAGAAAACCAAAGTCGGCTACGAGATCCCGTTCACCCGCCACTTCTACAAATACGTCGCACCCCGCCCCCTCGCCGAGATCGACGCCGACCTCGAAAAGCAGGTCGCCAAGATCATGAACCTGCTACGGGAGGTGGAAGGGTGAAGTCCGACCTACCTGCGCGATGGCGCCGTGGCAATATCAGGCGCTTCGCTACTATGAAGACAGGCCACACTCCTAGTCGTTCGAAGCCGGAGTATTGGGAAGACGTATCGATTCCGTGGTTCACCCTCGCAGATGTTTGGCAACTGCGGGAAGGCCGACAGGTCTATCTCGGGGACACAGCCAGTCGGATCTCCGAGCTTGGTTTGGCGAACTCTGCTGCGGAACTGCTTCCGGCGGGGACAGTCGTACTGTCCAGGACTGCCTCGGTTGGATTCTCCGGCGTGATGCCGACCGCGATGGCAACCAGCCAAGACTTTTGGAACTGGGTCTGCGGCCCAGACTTGCTCCCGGAATACCTCAATTACCAGTTCAAGGCGATCGCTCCGCAATTGCGGGCGATGAACATGGGGTCTACACACCAGACGATCTACCAGCGTGACGCGGCCAGCATCGAAGTGCTGGTGCCGCCCCTCCCCGAGCAGCGCGCCATCGCCGACTACCTCGACCGCGAGACGGCCCGCATCGACACGCTCATCGAGGAGCAGCAGCGGTTGATTGAACTGCTGCGGGAGCGAAGAGTATCAGTCATCCGGACTAGGATTCCCAACCCCAGGTCGAACCCGATAGTGGCTGACAAACTGGGGAGACACGCTCGTATCGGGAACGGTTCGACCCCACGGCGTGAAGAACGGAAATTCTGGACTGGGGGCCATATCGCGTGGCTCAACAGCGCGGTCGTCAACCAAGCACGTGTTACCACTGCGGAGCAGTTCGTGACGGACGAAGCCGTAGCGAAGTGCCACCTTCCTCTGGTTCCCCCGGGTTCGCTACTAGTTGCGTTGACCGGCCAGGGCAAGACACGAGGAACGTCGACCATTCTCGACATCGAGGCGACCATTAACCAGCACATGGCCTACGTAACACCCGACGCTGACTATTGGGACTCTGACTACCTGCTGTGGTGCCTGACCGCCGAGTACGAGTCGCTCCGGGCCGTGAGCGAAGAGAACGGCTCCACCAAGGGCGCGCTCAGATGCGAGGACTTGAAGCGATTCCAAGTGGCGCAGGTCCCCCACGACGAGCAGCGTCGCATCGTCACCTACCTCGACGAGCAGACCGCCAAGATCGACACCTTGATCGACGAGACTGAGCGTTTCATCGAGCTGTCGCGTGAGCGGCGCTCGGCGCTGATCACCGCTGCCGTAACTGGTCAGATCGATGTCCGCGCGGCGGCCTGACGCCCCCGTTCTACTGCCACTCGGCGATACGCAGAAATCACCACCTGATCGGTTTCTCCCCAGGGTTGGGGCGGAGTTGCTGCGGCCGTACGCCCGACGGGGTCATTGCCACGGCCCACGGACCGGGGCCGCGTTTGACAATTTCCCGCCTCAGGCGTTCCTCGTATCGAAGGAAAATCTCCAGCTGTTGTTCCGGGCCGAGGTCCTGTTTCGCCCCGATCCACACGGAGCGGACGCCGTGTTCGTAGTAGGCGCGCAGTTCGGCAGGGCGTGTTCGGATGCGCCGATCTCGGCTGAGCACGATGAATCCAAGGGCTCCGACGATCGGAAGCCAATCCTGGTCGTCCGCGCCGCGCGGGATCTGCGGAAGTTCCTCATGCCCGGGATAGCGGACGTCGTCGCGCCCGCCGCGTCGTAGCAGCTTCCCCAGCCCGAGGGTGTTCTCGTCGGTGAAGTACACCGGCGAAACCTTCGGGGCCATCAGGCAGTTCGCTCGCTACCTGCGATCAGTTCGAAACGGATGGCTTCGTCGACCTGGTCGGGGGCGAGATCGTAAAGGTCCGCGAGGGCATCGCGGCTGGTTCCAGCTCGGTAGTCCTCGGCGAGTGATTCAGTCTTCACACCGCGGATCGCAGGTTGGCCGAACGCTCTCCGGGGGTCCATCACGACAGCAGGGGTACGAGCGTCTGGCTTCAGTTGGTTCACAACGTCATCGGCATACCCGACCGCCGATTGGAATTGCTCAGCCGGGACAGCTAGCACGAGCTGCCCATTGCGAACCACCACAAGCTGGAGCGGCCGCTCAAGACGGACCTGCTCTTGGATGACCCGCACAAGTTCGCGTCCGTTGACGTCGAGAAACGGGCGCGCATGCGCCAGCGGATAGCGCCCGAATTCGTCGCGGAGCGCCTCGATTGCGGGGCGGAGCCGCTGCACGGGGACCGCCCGGCTTCGGTATCCGGCCAGTAGTCGAGACTCGACCATCTCACCCCAGGTCACCGAGTCCGATCCAGTCGGCTTCTCGCGGAGCACCGGATCGTAGAACTTTCCACCGCGGGTGTAACCCTCTAGCCAGCGTTTCGCAGTGCCCGCGTGCAAGCCAACTAGGCGGTCCACGTCCGAGTAGGAGTAGATCGCTCGGTCAAGCAGCGAAAGAGCCATGCGGTCAATATTGACACGACCCGGGCGGCCGAGCAGCCAGGCAATCAGTTGTGCTAGCCATGTTGCCGCAACCCAGAAGCTAGCTGAGATAGCGTCGGCATCGTGGCGGTGCACAACGAGATCGAGTTCGAGAAGGAGATTGCCGAGCATCTGAGTGCTCACGGCTGGTTGTGCTCGCCCAACGACCGGGGGTATGACCGCGAACGCGCACTGTTCCCCGAGGACGTCTTCGCGTGGCTGGCTGACACCCAGCCCGAGCAGCTGGCGAAGGCGGTCAAGCCCGATGGTGACATCGCCAAGCAGCAGACCCAGCTCCTGGATCGGATCGTGAAAGTCCTCGACACCCCGCTGAACAATGGCGGCGGCACACTGAACCTGCTCCGCAAAGGTTTCTCGCACCTGTCTGCCAAATTCGCGATGTGTGAGTTCAAGCCCGAATCGACACTGAATGAGAAGCGCAACGCCGACTACGCCGCGGTGCGGGTGCGGGTGATGCGCCAAGTGCATTTCTCCACCGCTGATCAACGTTCGGTCGATCTGGTGTTTTTCGTCAACGGGCTCCCCGTGGCTACCGCTGAGCTGAAAACCGACTTCACCCAGACCGTCTTCGACGCGATCACCCAATACAAAACCTCGCGGCTCCCCAAGGACCCGGCCACCGGTGCGCGCCAACCCCTGTTCACCTCCGGTGCCCGTGCCCTGGTGCATTT
>JAHZKD010000156.1 GCA_022600605.1 Actinomycetes bacterium | reverse complement strand
TACCCGTTCGATCCGAATCTGGCCAAACAGGGCATACCGGTCGACGATCGGGTGGATTTCCAGGAACGGATCTTCGCGCCGCTGGAAGGCACACCGATGCCCCCGGGCGCGGTTCGGGCTGGCACGCCTCCCATTCCGCCGCCGCCCTCCTGGGGCTCGCGGCCGCCTGCTCCGGTCCGGGCCCCCTACATTCCGCCGCCTCCGCCCGGCAACTCCATCAACGGAACACCCATACCGCCCGTCCCTCCGCCACCGAGCGCCGTTCCCGCTGTGCCGAGCGCCTTCCACGGCAACGGTGCTGGCGGTGGGCCCTCTGTGGCGTCCGCGCCGTACAACCCACAGACCGGCCAGTACCTGACTCCTGACGGGCAGCTGCACGAGATGACGAATCTGGCGGCCGGCGGAACCCCGAAGTCGTGGCAGGATCTGCTTCCGAACTGAGCGCTAGCTGATCTTCACCATCGACACCGGGAGCTCGATGACTACCGGCTTGTTGACACCGCATGCTCCGCTGGGACCCTTCGTGACATTGCGGCCCGCCCAGAAATCACTGTCGGTGTAAGTCCTTCCTTCGGTGGCTTGGTCGATTCCCCACAGCATGAACTTCTGGAGGCCGGAGTAGAATAAGCCACTGCCGTCGGAGCACGGTATCCAATTGGGAATCACGTGCTCGACGAACCAGAAGTCGTCGAGCCTGGCAGTACCGGTCCATCCACGGTCGCTCGTCACCACGCCGCTGCATTCGATCGGGCTCACACAACTTGTCGTGACCACCCAGGTTTCGACCACCGTCTCCTGTTTGATCTTGACGCCGTTGGTCCTTGCCCATTGGCCGTCCGACTTCACCCTAAAAGTCCCATTGAGTGCGGTGCCGAAATCCGTCGCCTGAGCCGCCGGCGCCGCGCCGACAGTGGCCATTACCGCCATCGCCGTTGCCGCTAGTGGGCCGGTCAAGTGGTGAGCACGCATGGTGTCAGCCTAATCTTGTGCGTAGGCAATGCTCTCTGAACGGAAGAATTTCGTTCCCGCGCGTGTGAAAATAGCGAGGTGCGATCCCTTTTCGCAGCGCTGGCTGCCTTGGCGGCTCCCGCGTTGCTCCTGACCGCGCCGCAGGCGCCCGCCCAGCCGCCACCACCTCCGCCGGCCGGTGTTGAATGCAACTTTCCCAACTGCACACCGGGCATCCAGCCCAATATCGTGCTGGGCTCCTACTGCAGCGACAACACCTACTACGTGTTCGGCGTGACGTCGTGGGGACGGCTGGTGTTCTGCGGGTCTGCGCGTAGATACGAACCACGCTGGTTCCGCTCACCTGTGATGCATGGGGTCAAGAACATCGGCGACTCGTGCCCGGCCCTGGATGGCGACGTCGCTCAAGCGCCGGATGGCCTGTTCCTCACGTGCATCTCGAAGCACAATCACACTTTCTGGGCGCGCGGCGACACTTCAGTCGGTGGGGTCTTACCAGTTGCGGAGTGAACAGAGCGCCCCTCTGGTACCCGAGTCGGTCGCGACCACCACGTCATCGACCCGCAGTTCGCAGACGAAGCCTGGGTCCGGCAGGTCCGGGGTCAAAGCGGTGGGAAGACCGGTGACGACCATGGCCCACTCGTCGGGGTTTTCGAGCATGGTTTCGAACACCCAGGGCTTGCCCGGCCCAAGGTCGGTCGTCACGTTGGGGCTGTAGAGGTAGGGATTGTGGCTGTAGTCTGCCCAATTGGGCGGCTGGGTGTCGCGGTAGTAGATCTCGGCGCCGACGATGTCCTGGCTGGCGCCCACGGTGTAGCGGACGTGGTGCATTGTCGGCTGGGCGCCCGCCGGCGCACCGGTGACGACGGCGCTGGCTGCCAGCGTGCCGACCGCGGTTGCGAGGGTCAAAGGAAACCGCCTGCAGAACAGCATTTTTAGATTCTAGGGCGACGTTTCCCGCAATGTGCGCAGATTCGACATGCGCTGGGTCACTTCGGCGGCAGGGTGAACGTGATGTTTAGCTCGGTGAGCCCATGCAGGATGAACGCTGAGCGCCCGCCTAGCATGGTGCCAAGTCTCGCGTCTGGTGTGCACTCAGATCGCCGATTCCGGCGATTCGACGATCTGAACGCACACTTGGCAGGCAAGAACCGTTTCCGCAGGCAGTGGGGCTTTGCTGCCGCATGGCGGAGGCAGGTATGGTCGCGTCCGATACGCAACATCAGCTGTGACATTCTTAACGAAGTGTCATGTGCGCAGGCGTACTGGCGTGTATTCGGATACAGGAGGTGGGTGTGCGGTCATTCAGGCGCCGTGATTCGGTGACCGGTGCCGACGCCGACGAATCGCCCCCGGACGCTGCGGTGGGGCTGAATCATACCCAAGGTCAAACCCAAGCGCTGGCCGAGGAGGCCGAAGCTGAGGCGGCAGAGGCCGAGGCGAGGGCTGTGGCCGCCCGGGCGCGCGCGCGTGCGATCCGGCTTCGGCGAGAGGCCGAACAAAGCGCCGACGGTGCGGTACGGGGTGACGATGTCGCTCCGGAGAGTGTGGATGCGGGTTCGAGCATCGGCGGGGCCGGCGGCAGCACTGTTGGCGGGGCCGGCGGCAGCACTGTTGAGGAGGCCGAGAACCCGGCAGTCAACTCGCGGTGGAGTCGCATATCGCGCCCGACCTGGAAAGGCATTGCGGCCACGGTGGTCGTGCTCTGCACCGCGGCACTGCTGGCTGGCAGCGGCTACATGATCTGGAATCACCGACAGGCCGAGGCGTTGCAGCACCAGAACGCGGAGTACGCGGCGGCGGCCCGCCAGGGCGTTGTGACACTGATGTCCTTGGACTACACGCAGGCGGAGGAGGACGTGCAGCGCATCATCGACATCTCGACAGGCGCATTCAAAGACGATTTTGAGCATCAAGTGGCTGACTTCGTCACAGTCGCACAGGATTCGGAGGTCGTGACCGAAGTCACCGTCAGTTCCACCGCCGTAGAAACGATGACCGGTGATTCCGCGGTTGTGTTGGTCGCGGCCTCGTCTCGGGTCTCCAATTCCGCGGGAGCCGATCAGGAGCCGCGGTCATGGCGACTCAGCGTGGGCTTGGAAAGAGAAGACGGACAGATCAAGATGTCGAAAGTCGAGTTCGTCCCGTGAGCAATGAGGGCACGGCGGCTGACGCCGAATCCAATGACGCCGAGACCAGTGACGCCGAAACCAATGACACCGAAACCAATGACACCGAAACCAATGACACCGAAACCAATGACACCGAAACCAATGACACCGAAACCAAAGACACCGAAACCAAAGACACCGACACAACTGAAGCAACAGAAGTAACTGAAGCAACTGAAGTGACGGAAACGACTGGAGCATCGGAACCCGTCGATGTGGGTGTGACCGACGACGCGCGGCCCAAAAACGACGAGGGCGGCGGCCCCACGTCGATTGAGAGCGGGGCAGTCCAAGGGGGCGCCCGCGGCCGACGGCGACCTCTAGGCGTATTACGCGTCAATGTGGGCGCTATTTTGCTGGTCAGCGCCTTGATCGCATCTGCGGGATTGGCCGGCTGGCTATACCTGAATCAATAT
>JAHZKD010000155.1 GCA_022600605.1 Actinomycetes bacterium | reverse complement strand
ATACGAGCCTGGTCAACTGGTCCCCGTCGGTCATGGAGAAGGACACACTCGCAGCTGTGTCCATATTGCGCAGGTACTCAAGGTGGTGCGGGGAAACACTGCGCAGCGAAGCGAGGCTCAGGTCAAGAGTCGTGCCGGCCAAGCTGGGCGAAGCGAACACGGGAACGTCGCCCCCATCGACGTCGGGTATGTACCGCGATGCCGTGCGGATGTAGATCTGGCGGACTTCGGACTGAATGTCACTGGCAGGAAAATGGTGACCGACGTAGCTGCCCAATTCTGGAGAGCCGTCCTCAGCCACTATCTCTCCGTACTCGTCGTCATGGAATCGATAGACCATCGCGCGATCAAATCCGGTCAGTGCGCGCACCATGCGCGCAACGTCGGCTTCAATCTCGGGCAGGCTCGCCGCCTCGCTGATCGCGTGTGAAGCATCCAGGATCTCGGCAAGAGCAGGTCCGTAGTCTCCGTGTGCTTTCTCGATCTCAATGAGGATCTGCCCGCCGGCCTGATGCAGAATCACGTCGACCCTGTTCTCGGATGCAGCTGCCAGGTTCTCGGATGCAGCTGCCAGCCGCATTCCATACAGATCATGGGAGGACGGCCGGTATTCGATCTGCTCGATCGCATGCTCAAGGCGCTGTTGTTCATCGGGGGCGAAGATGCACATCACCGGCGAATCAAAGAGCTGATCCGGCTGCACCCCAGTCAACTCACCAACGTTAGCGCTGACATGGCTGATCAAGCGATCCTGCAGGTCGGCGACGACCAACGCGCCATGTGCCTGAATGCGACCGGACAGATGCAACTGCTCACCGGCGCAATCAGTCAAGAGTTCGCCCGCATTCCATAGTCCATAGTCCAAGACTAGGGGCGCCATCGGATTCACCCCACGTCGCCTGGTCCGGCCAAGGCGGAACCCGGTGCCCGACTCTTCGATGTCGCTTTTCCGCTAGTGATGTCGGTGGCCACGTGTAATTGTCGATGTCATGCACACCGACTTCGACCGTTGCTCCCGGGCCGTTCAGGCCAAGGACGCGCGGTTCGACGGTTGGTTCGTCACCGCCGTACTGACCACAAAGATCTACTGCCGGCCCAGTTGCCCGGTCCGGCCACCGTTCGCCCGCAACATGCGTTTCTATCCGACTGCGGCAGCCGCTCAGGGGGCGGGGTTCCGCGCATGCAAACGATGCAGGCCGGACGCCTCACCGGGCTCTCCCGAATGGAACGTGCGCGGCGATCTCGTCGCCAGGACGATGCGGCTGATCGCTGACGGCACAGTCGACCGCGAGGGCGTGGTCGGATTGGCGGCCCGAGTGGGGTACACCGTGCGTCAACTCGAGCGTGTTATGCAGTCCGAGGTGGGGGCTGCTCCCCTGGCGCTGGCCAGGGCACAGCGAAGCCAGATGGCTCGCGTACTCATCGAGACCACCGACATGCCATTCAGCGATGTTGCATTCGCGGCGGGCTTCTCCAGCATCCGCCAGTTCAACGACACCGTACGTAGGGTGTGCGATCTCACGCCGACCGTGCTGCGCCAAAAGGCCCGAACTCGGGCCGACCGAGCCGCTGCCGTCGGTACCGGAGTCATGTCGCTGCGGCTACCTGTGCGTGCTCCGTTCGCTTATGAAGGACTCTTCGGGCATTTGGCGGCCAGCGCCGTCCCCGGCGTCGAGGAAGTGCGCGACGGTGCATTTCGGCGGACGCTGAGATTGCCCCACGGCACTGCGATCGCCACATTGCGCCCCCACCCGAATCACGTGCGATGTCAGTTGGTGGTGGACGACTTCCGCGACGTGGCGGCCGCGATCGCCCGGTGTCGGCGATTGCTCGACCTGGATGCCGACCCCGAGGCCGTCGTGGATGCGCTCAGCGCCGACGAAGATCTCTGCGCGTTAGTCACGAAGGCTCCCGGGCAACGCATTCCGCGCACCGTCGATGAACACGAACTCGCTATCCGGGTTGTACTGGGCCAGCAAGTGTCGATGGAGGCGGCGCGCACCCACGCCGGAAGGATCGTGGCAGCCTACGGCCAGCCGATCGACGACGCCGCCGGACAGCTGACGCACGTATTTCCCGCCACCAAGGACCTTGCCGAAATCGACGTACGGTACTTAGCATTCCCGAAGTCCCGCCGGCGGTCGTTGGCTTTGTTGATCGCTGCGCTTAACTCTGGGGACATCGTGCTCGATTCCGGATGTGATTGGAATCGGGCGCGAGAACAGCTGCTGGAACTTCCTGGGATCGGTCCCTGGTCTACGGAGATGATCGCGATGCGCGGCCTCGGGGATCCGGATGCATTCCCTGCCTCCGACCTGGGTGTGGCCGTCGCCGCCCGGCAGATCGGGTTTCCTTCGACGCCAAGGCAACTCGTCGAACGCAGCATGCGGTGGCGACCATGGCGTTCCTATGCCACCCAACATCTATGGACTGCCCTCAACCACTGCGTCAATCAGTGGCCCCCAAAGGAGAAATAATGACGGACACATTATGCCGGACGCTGGACAGTCCGGTCGGCACGCTGACACTGGCCGGCACTGCAGGACGTTTGAAACATCTGCGAATGGTGGATCAAACGTATGAACCCGACCGGACCGATTGGGAACCCGACGACACTGCGTTCGCAGACGCCGTGATGCAGCTCGAGCAGTACTTCGACGGACAACGCACCCAGTTCGAGCTTGAGCTGGATTTGGTGGGCACCGAGTTCCAGCGGCGGGTGTGGTCGGCGTTACTGACGATCCCTTACGGGGAGACTCGTACATACGGACAAATCGCCGCGCAGCTCGACGCCCCTAGGGCATCGCGTGCTGTCGGACTCGCCAACGGCCACAACCCGATCGGCATCATCGTGCCTTGCCATCGGGTAATCGGCGCGAATGGCAGCCTCACCGGATACGGCGGCGGCCTGAGCAGAAAACGCACACTTCTCGATATGGAGAAACGTAAGGTTTCGCCCATTTCGACACTATTCGACTGAAACAATTTCTTGCACAAATGCCTTTGCCCCCCAATAGAATTGGGGGGCAAAGGACTTTAATTTGTGTTCGGCGGTGTCCTACTTTTCCACCCGTGTGGGTAGTATCATCGGCGCTGGCAGGCTTAGCTTCCGGGTTCGGGATGGGTCCGGGCGTT
>JAHZKD010000154.1 GCA_022600605.1 Actinomycetes bacterium | reverse complement strand
CGGTACATCTTCTCGGTGAATCTGCTCACCACGACCTCCTCGCCGACATTTGCCCCGGTGCGAACGCCCGTTTGTCATGCTCCGCCTGATGGAGGGCCTTTTCGGGGAGGCGCGCGCACATTTGGGAAGCGTTTGTGTCTCGGATCGGTGATGTCCTGGGAGCGCGATCGAATCCAGCCCATCGCCCACCGCGCTCAGCGGTGGCGGAACTGTGTGCGTCAAATTCTCGATCCCGCGTTCTCACCGTTGCCCATCTTAAGCAACTCTTAAGTAACTGCCAAACACTTGCGATTATTGAGGCAAGAGTCACACGGCTCGATGATGGGATCGCGGGACGCGGGAAGGCTCACGCCGAGGCGACCTACCGACGCCCGGGCCTACCGAGACGGGCCTAACGGGCACCTCGATCTAGGCCGACGTGGATCGACTCGGCACCACACGGGCGCCCTGAACCGGACCACTGGCCACCCGCACGGTTCGACACACCCCCGCCCCGGCCAGCTCGGTGCCTATATCCACGGCCGCACCGGCCGATGCACACAAGAACGCGCACGTAGGTCCTGAGCCGGACACCACACCCGCCAGTGCGCCGGCCTCTGCACCCGCGCGCAACGTCCGGCGCACGGACGCGTCGAGGCTCAGCGCCGCCGGTTGCAGGTCGTTGCCGAGCAATGGCGCCAGCTGAGCCGGATCCCCCGAAGCCAATGCGGCCAGCACCGGCTCAGGGGATTCGAGACGCGGCGGTAAATCGCGATCACCGGCAGCACGCAAGCTGTCGATCTCGTCGAAGACCTTTTGGGTGGACAGCCCGGCCGCTGAGAAGGCCAGCACCCAGTGGAACGTATGGCGGGTAAGCACTGTGGCCAAGTCCTCGCCGCGGCCAGTACCCAGGGCCGTACCGCCGTGGAGGGCGAACGGCACGTCACTGCCGAGCTGAGCCGCCAGCGCGTGCAGGTCCCGTCTCGGCACGCCAAGCTCCCACAACGCGTTCATCGCCACCAACACCGCCGCCGCGTCGGCACTCCCCCCGGCCATGCCACCGGCCACCGGGATCGTCTTATCGATCTTGATCGCGACATCGGGGGCACGGCCGACGTGCTCGGCCAACAGTTCGGCCGCCTTCCAGGCGAGGTTGCGATCGTCGACCGGCAGTGAGGCAGCGCCCTCACCGGAAACTTCCAGCGTCAACACATCCGCAGTGCTGACTGTCACCTCGTCGAGGAGCGAAACGGCGTGGAAAACGGTGCTCAACTCGTGGTAGCCGTCGTCGCGTCGATCCCCTACTTCCAGGTAGAGGTTGACCTTGCCGGGAACCCGGACACTGACCGATCCGGTAGGAACCCACTCAGATGCTGTATTTCCGTCTCGCGCGGACACCGCACGACAGTAACGCTGTAAGGATCAACGAGTGCGCCATACCGACGAGTGCGGCCCGGCGGATTGCTAAACCGAGCTGGATTCGGGCTGCCTCTCGGCATCCGAAGTCGAGTCCTCGGTGGGCTGTGCCTCTGTCGGCGCAGCGTCAGGCACGACGTGCCAGTCCTCAGAGCGTTGCAGCAACCGAACGAAGTCGACGACTTTGAGCGTCTCACCCCGGCGAGCCGGGTCGATGCTGGCGGCCAGCAGCCGACTGGCCGACTCGTTGCCCGAGCCCGCCCACTCGGCGAAGGCGTTGCGCGAGGTCTTGCGGCGCTGAGCAAAGGCCACGTCGATCAGCTCGAACACCTGCTCGCGGAACTCCGGGTCGGTTGGCCACGGCGAGGTTTCATGCCGGTCGATACGCACCAGGCCGGAATAGACCCGTGGAATCGGCCAGAACACGGTGGGCGAGACCGTGCCGTAGCGACGGACGTTACCGAAGAATCGCACCTTTACACTCGGCACGCCGTAATCCTTGCCTCCGGGTTCGGCGGCGAGCCGCTCGGCGACCTCGGCCTGCACCATCACCATTACGGTGCGGATCGACGGGAACTCCGCCAGTAAGTGCAACAACGCGGGAACGGCGATGTTGTACGGAAGGTTCGCTACCAGCGCGGTTGGCATTTCGGCCAGATCGGAATTGGTGGCCGTCAGAATGTCGCTGTTAAGCACCGTCAGTCGGTTGATCTCGCTGTGCGAATGGTCCGCGATCGTGGTCGGCAGCTGACGAGCCAGTACCGGATCGATCTCCACCGCGGTCACCCTGGCTCCACGGTCGAGCAACGCCAAGGTCAACGAACCCAGCCCGGGACCGACCTCAAGCACATGATCGGCACGGTTGACCCCGGAGGACGACACGATTCGGCGAACAGTGTTGGCGTCGTGGACGAAGTTCTGTCCGAAAGACTTGCGCGGGCGAAAATCTATGGACTTTGCCAGATGACGAATTTCAGTCCGTCCAAGCAGCCGAATGGTCACCGCACTCCGATCCTCCCGCTACAGGTCGGCCACGCCCCCCAACCTTGACGCGACCGGGTTACTTCAGCAATCGCGATCTGCTCTTCTCTAGTTGCTAGATCCGCCCGCCCAGCATAACGCAGACCACCACTACGTTCCCATGTGTTTTGGTCAAATTGGACCCCACCAAAATATCCATTGCCGGTGTTTATCGCCCAGTTCCCGCCCGCTTCGCAGCCCGACAGCGCGTCCCAGGTTGCTCCGTTGGAGACCGGGGGCACCTCGGTACCCGGCTTCGCACCCACTCTGAGCACCCCGGGGCGGGCCGGAGAAACAACGACGTTAGCTACTGGCAGCCTGCCTGTCTCAACCCCGTCGACGCTGGCGACCGCGAACGTGACGTCCTGAGTGCCCGGGGTGCCCGGGTCCTCGACGATCTGCCGGCTCATGTTGAGCGTCACATCTTCGATGCGCTGGTCAACCGGGGTGAGCGGCAAGCGCTCGGTGACTTTCGCGACCCGGATCCGGGTGACCTGAATCTGCATGCCTTCGACAACGGGAGAAGACGCGGCGGGAGTGACCGTATCGCTTTGCTGCAGTGGCACTCCTGCGGCGTCCAGCAACGCGG
>JAHZKD010000153.1 GCA_022600605.1 Actinomycetes bacterium | reverse complement strand
CAGGATGCGCTTGGTGCGCTGGAGCGCGCCACGGTCGCCGGCCATGCGGGCACTTTCAACGTGGGGGCCTCGGGCATCGTGATGATGAGTCAGGCTATTCGCAGGTCGGGGCGTGTAGCGTTGCCGGTCCCGCGCTCGGTTCTGGTCGCTGTCGATTCGCTGTGGCGCGCTGCCCGTAACACAGAATTCGATCGTGAGCGACTCGACTATCTCAGCTACGGACGTGTCATGGACACGTCGAGGATGCGCAGCGAACTCGGCTTCGAGACCAAGTGGACGACTGCCGAGGCTTTCGACGATTATGTGCGGGGGCGCGGGCTGACGCCGATCGTCGATCCGGGCTGGATACGTTCGGCTGAGGAGCGTGCTGTGGCGACAGCACAGCGCTGGGGACGCTAGACTGCATTACGTAGAACAAGGTGGTGAGAGGAAATGCCGGTGGCGGGTGAGCCAAAAGCGAATGTTATTCCGCTGCATTCGAATTCAGGACGCGGCGTGGCGGCGCGGCGCGCGGCTGCGCAACGCGCCGATCGTTCGCGTCGACATCCCTCCCTGCTTACTGATCCAGGCAAGCATGCGTCGGCTGATCAGATCGCTGCCGTGGTGCGGGAGATCGACCAGCGCCGAGGCTTTGCAGCGAGTGTTCCCGCCGAGGAAGTGGTGCCCAACGAACTCGCCACGCGCATTGGCGCAGTCGCGGAATTTGTGCGCAAGCGGTTACTTGGGGACTACGAAGTCGACGAGTTCGGCTTCGATCGTCATCTCAACGAAGCCGTATTCCTACCTTTGCTGAGAGTGTTGTTCAACTCATGGTTCCGCGTAGAAGTCAGTGGTGTGGAGAATTTGCCGGAGTCAGGTGCGGCGCTGGTGGTGGCCAACCACGCAGGCGTTCTGCCGTTCGACGGGTTGATGACGTCGGTCGCCGTGCGGGACCAGCATCCGGCGCACCGCGACCTGCGCCTGCTCGCCGCAGACATGGTGTTCGATATGCCGATGATCGGGCAGGCAGCCCGCAAGGCGGGCCACACTGTGGCGTGCACGGACGACGCGCACCGACTCTTGGCCGCCGGCGAGCTGACAGCTGTATTCCCCGAGGGGTACAAGGGTCTGGGTAAGAACTTCAAGGACCGCTACAAACTGCAGCGATTCGGTCGCGGCGGATTCGTGTCGGCGGCGCTGCACACTAAGGCTCCGATTGTGCCGTGCTCCATCGTCGGTTCCGAGGAGATCTACCCGATGGTCGCCGACGTCAAGTTGTTGGCGCGGATTCTGGGCCTGCCCTACTTCCCGATCACGCCGCTGTTCCCGTTAGCAGGTCCGCTGGGCGTCGTTCCGCTCCCGTCGAAGTGGCACATTCAGTTCGGTGAGCCCATCGACACCAGCGACTACGATGAGGCGGCGGCCGACGATCCGATGGTCACCTTTGAGTTGACCGATCAGGTGCGTGAAACCATTCAGCAGACGCTTTACCAGCTGTTGGCCAATCGTCGGAACACGTTCTTCGGGTAGCGGCGGTCCCGGGCTAGTCCTGCTTGGTGTTTTGCCCAGCAACCATTTTGGTGATAGCCGCATCGCGCGCTGCCGCGATCTGAGCGGTGACCTCGTCGGCCTCGCCCTCGTGCTGGGCTTCGCCCAGAATGGTCACGACGCTTGTGAGTACGGGATTACCGGCGTCGTCGGTGACCTCTCCGCGAACCTCGGTCAGGATCGCGCCATGGGACTCGATAACAGAGTCGAGGTAGGAGTCGAACCACAGTTTGTCGCCCGCGAGGATGGGTCGGTGGAAGACCAGTTTCTGGTCGCGGTGCAGTACCCGCTCCATGTTGACGGGGACGTCGAACTGGTTGAAAATCTCCAGCTGCACCCGCCGGCCGGCCACTGCGACGAACGTCAGTGACGCCATCAGGGCGTCGTATCCACACTCGGCGGCTGACTCTTCGGAGAAGTGGGCTGGATGGTCATCCTTGACGGCGCGGGCGAACTCGCGAACTTTTTCGCGGCCGACCTCGAAATAGTCGGGATACCGGTAGTGCGTTCCTATGATGCTTTCAGCGATAGCCATGCGCGATCCGCTTCACTCCTCGCCTGGGCTCAATGCCGGAGATTCTTCCGTTTCTCGGTTAGCGCCGCGAGCCTATCAGCGCCGGGATGACGGCCCTGAACTTTTACTTCCGTTTGTCTACTTCCGTTTGTCACGGTGTGACACCGCCGCCGCCAACGCACCTCCGGCCGCTCCCAGCGCCAGCGCAGACGGGACCCCAATCCGCGCCGCCTTGCGGGCGGTGCGGAAATCGCGGATCTCCCAACCACGCTGGCGGGCCAGATCGCGCAGGTCAGCGTCTGGATTAATAGCGACCGCCGTGCCGACGAGCGATAGCATCGGCACATCGTTGAAGCTATCTGAGTAGGCAGTGCAGCGGCGCAGATTCAGCCCCTCGCGGATGGCGAGCGACCGCACCGCGTGCGCCTTGCCGCTGCCGTGCAGGATTTCGCCGACCAGCCGGCCGGTGAACACGCCGTCGACCGATTCGGCCACGGTCCCCAGCGCGCCCGTCAGCCCGAGCCTCCGCGCGATCGTTGCCGCCAGCTCGTAGGGCGTCGCGGTAACCAGCCACACCTGCTGGCCAGCGTCGAGGTGCATCTGCGCCAGCGCTTGGGTGCCCGGCCAGACCTTGTCGGCGATGATCTCGTCGTAGATCTCCTCGCCGAGCTCGACGAGTTCGGCCGTGGACCGGCCTTCGATGAAAGCCAATGCCTTCCGTCTGCCCGCTGCGACGTCTTCGCTGCTCTCCCGCCCGGTGAGCTGGAACTTGGCCTGGGCGAGCGCGAACCGTGCCAGGTCCCTGTAGGTGAAGTACTCACGCGCGGCCAGGCCGCGGGCGAAGTGCACCAGCGAGGACCCGTGTACCAGGGTGTTGTCGACGTCGAAGAATGCCGCGGCGGTCAGGTCAGGTGGTGGCGAAGGATTGGACTCCCCGTCCAGCTCCGCATCCTGTTCCAGGAGCCCGTCCGCGGCGACCCCAGCGCTGGCCTCGCCGGCGAGTTGCTGCTCCGGGCTGTCGAACCCGGCTTCTGATTCCCCGGAAGCGGACACGGTGACAACATTAGGTCACTCGATGGTGATACTGGCGGAGTGGACCGGCAGGTGCAGTTGCTTACGCGCGAAGGATGCCCGATGTGTCTGGCCGTCCAGCGGCGGCTAGCGAGCTTGGCAGGCGAGCTGGGGTTCCTTCTGGGGGTCACCGATGTGGATGCGGCCGCGGCCGCTGGCGACACCTCCTTGCGCGCCGAGTTCGGTGACCGCCTGCCCGTGGTGTTGCTGGACGGCGCCGAACACAGCTACTGGGAGCTTGACGAGGCCAGGCTGCGTGCCGACCTCGCCCCGTGAGGACCCCGCGCGATTGTCTGGCGGACCCTTATTTCGGCAGCTGAACCCCAGATGGGCGCCTCCTGGAATACAGTTCGGCAAAGAGTTGCGCAAATTTGGTAGCCCAGCTGCCCAACGACTAACGTGGATGACGTGGTGAGGGAGCCATGAGCGTATTGCTTTTCGGGGTTTCGCACCGCAGCGCGCCGGTGTCCGTCCTGGAACAACTGAGCACAGATGAGTCCGATCAGGCCAAGATCGTCGACCGTGTGCTCGAATCTTCGCTGGTAACCGAGGCCATGGTGCTCTCCACCTGCAACCGCGTCGAGGTCTATGCCGTTGTCGACGCGTTCCACGGCGGACTCTCCGTTATCGGGCAGGTGCTCTCCGAGCACTGCGGGATGTCGCTGCACGATCTGACCAAGTACGCCTATGTCCGCTATGCCGAAGCTGCGGTGGAGCATCTTTTCGCCGTCGCCAGCGGCTTGGACTCCGCGGTGATCGGTGAACAACAGGTTCTAGGCCAGGTCCGAAGGGCTTACGCCTCTGCTGAGGGCAACCACACCGTCGGCCGGACCCTGCATGAGCTGTCCCAGCGGGCTTTGTCGGTAGGCAAGCGTGTGCACTCCGAGACCGGGATTGACGCAGCGGGCGCCTCGGTCGTGTCCGTCGCACTCGACATTGCCGGGGAAAAGCTGGGCTCGCTGGCCGGCCTCACCGCCTTGGTGGTCGGCGCCGGTTCGATGGGCTCTCTGGCGACCAAGCAGCTGGCGCGCGCCGGCGTCGAGCGGGTGGACGTGGTGAACCGATCGCTGCCGCGTGCCCGTCGGCTGGCCGACAACGCCCGCCGAGTGGGGATGGAGTCCGCGGCGCACTCCCTTGAGGACATTGCGTCGGTTCTCCCCCTCGCCGACGTGGTCATCACCTGTACCGGAGCGGTGAGTCCGGTGGTGTCGCTGGCCGACGTGCACCGCGCGCTGTCGTCGCGCGAACGGTGTGGGGCAGCTCCGGATTACCGGGGTCCGCTGGTGATCTGCGATCTCGGCATGCCACGCGACGTTGATGCCGCGATCGTGGGATTGCCCGGCGTGTCCGTGATCGACATGGAACGTATTCAGCGGGATCCGTCTGCGCGTGCGGCCGCCTCTGACGCTGAGGCAGCCCGCACAATCGTCGCCGCCGAGGTGTCCAATTATCTTGCCGGACAGCGCATCGCTGAGGTCACGCCGACCGTCACCGCCCTGCGCCAGCGCGCCGCTAACGTCGTTGAGGCGGAGCTACTGAGGCTGGACAACCGTTTGCCCAGCCTGGACTCCGGCCACCGCGACGAGATCGCAAAAACCGTCCGCCGCGTCGTGGATAAGCTTCTACACTCGCCGACGGTGCGGGTGAAGCAGTTGGCCAGTGCCCCTGGCGGTGACAGCTACGCCGAGGCCCTGCGCGAGCTGTTCGAACTCGACCAGCAGGCAGTCGACGCGGTCGCGGCGGGTGAGTTGCCTCTGGTCGACGGAGCAGGCGTATTCACCTTGGCCACTCGACGCGACGAATTCAATTCAGGGACAACCGATCTCGACAAGACCGAGTGACGCACTCCTGCGCAAAGCGGGAGGTAGCCCCAGCTCCATGAAAGCTGCTAAGTGATCCGAATTGGGACCCGGGGGAGCCTGCTGGCGACAACCCAGGCTGGCGTTGTCAGAGACGCTTTGGTGGACCGCGGCCATTCCGCCGAGCTGGTCATCGTGTCGACTGCCGGAGATCGCTCAGACGCTCCCATCGCCGACATCGGTGTCGGGGTGTTCACCGCAGCACTGCGCGAAGCGATAGCCGACGGCGCGGTCGACATGGCCGTCCACTCCTACAAAGATCTGCCCACCGCGACCGACCCGCGGTTCGTGATCGCGGCGATACCGGTGCGCGCTGACGCTCGCGACGCCCTGGTGGCGCGCGACGGTCTGGTCCTCGGAGAGTTGCCCGTTGGGTCGATGATCGGGACATCGTCGCCTCGGCGGGCTGCACAGCTTAGAGCACAGGGTCTCGGTTTGGAAATCCGCCCCCTACGAGGCAACCTAGATACCAGGTTGAACAGGGTAAGCAGCGGTGATCTCGACGCCGTCGTCGTGGCCCGAGCGGGATTGGCCCGCATCGGTCGTCTCGACGCTGTCACTGAGACGCTGGAACCGGTACAGATGTTGCCGGCGCCGGCTCAGGGGGCGTTGGCAGTCGAGTGCCGTGCCGGTGACTCGGCACTCGCGGAACTGTTGGCAGAGTTTGATGATGCCGACACCCGCGCGTCGGTCACCGCGGAGCGAGCCTTGCTCGCCGAACTGGAGGCCGGGTGCTCCGCACCGGTAGGCGCGATCGCAGAGGTGGTCGAGTCGATCGATGAGGATGGCCGAGTCTTCGAAGAGCTGTCGCTGCGTGGCTGCGTGGCGACGCTGGACGGATCCGATGTGATCCGTGCGTCCGGTATCGGGGAACCCGGTCGGGCACGAGAGCTTGGGCTCTCGGTGGCCGCAGAGTTGTTCGAGCTGGGGGCGCGCGATCTCTTGGACGAACGCGGGAGAGATAGATGACTCGCCAGATGAGTCTGAGAAGGCGCAAGAGCAAGCCCGGCCGTATCACGTTCGTCGGCTCTGGGCCCGGGGATCCGGGTCTGCTGACGACGCGTGCACGCACCGTGCTGGCCAACGCGGCTCTGGTATTCACCGACCCTGATGTGCCTGAAGCGGTGCTCGCACTGGTGGGGCGTGAGCTGCCGCCGCCGTCGGGGCCGCTACCTCCGGGGGCAGATCAGGCGGTCAAGGCGCCCCGGATTGCGGGCAGGGAGGAGCCATCTGCCGGTAAGGGCAGGACGGCCGACGCCCCCGACCCGGGTTCGGTGATTCCCGGCGGGCCCGATGTGCGGCCCGCCCTCGGCGAGCCGGCTGAGGTCGCCAAGACGTTGGCGGGCGAGGCTCGCGCCGGTGTTGACGTCGTGCGACTAGTCGCCGGCGATCCGATGTCGGTTGACGCGGTGATCACTGAGGTGAACGCGCTGGCCCGAACCCAGCTGACCTTCGAGATCGTCCCCGGACTGCCCGAAACCACGGCGGTGCCGACCTACGCGGGATTGCCGCTCGGCTCGGCCCATACGGTGGCCGACGTGCGCGGTGACGTGGACTGGGCGGCGCTGGCCGCTGCCCCGGGGCCGCTTATCCTGCGCGCCACGGCCTCCCATCTGCCCGACGCCGCGAGCACGCTCATCGACTACGGCCTGGCGGAAAACACGCCGACTGGCGTCACGGCCAACGGCACCACCTGTCAGCAACGCTCTGTCGAGACGACGCTGGCCGGCCTGCTCGACAAGGCGACCCTGACTGCCGCAGGTGAGGGCCTGCCGGCCGCCAGTGCGGTGGGGCCGACCCCAGCCGATGCGGGTGCTCTGGTGGTGACGATCGGGCGGACCGTTGCCCATCGCGCGAAGCTGAACTGGTGGGAGAGCCGCGCTCTCTACGGCTGGACCGTGCTGGTGCCGCGCACCAAGGATCAGGCGGGTGAGATGAGCGAGCGCCTGGTGACTCATGGTGCCCTGCCCATCGAGGTGCCCACGATCGCGGTCGAACCGCCGCGCAGCCCCGCCCAGATGGAAAGGGCCGTCAAGGGCCTGGTGGATGGACGCTTCCAGTGGGTGGTGTTCACCTCCACCAACGCCGTTCGCGCCGTGTGGGAGAAGTTCAACGAGTTCGGGCTGGATGCCCGCGCGTTCTCCGGCGTCAAGATCGCCTGCGTCGGTCAGGCTACCGCCGATCGGGTGCGGGCTTTTGGTATCAACCCTGAATTGGTGCCCGCTGGAGAGCAGAGTTCGCTGGGCTTGCTCGACGACTTCCCGCCCTACGACGATATTTTCGATCCGGTCAACCGGGTGCTGTTGCCGCGGGCTGATATTGCCACTGAGACGCTGGCCGAGGGGCTTCGCGAACGCGGTTGGGAGATCGAAGACGTCACCGCATACCGCACGGTGCGGGCAGCTCCGCCGCCAGCGCGCACCCGGGAGATGATCAAGACGGGCGGCTTCGACGCCGTGTGCTTCACGTCGAGCTCGACGGTGCGCAACCTCGTCGGTATAGCCGGTAAGCCGCACGCCCGCACGATCGTCGCCTGCATCGGACCTAAGACCGCGGAAACCGCTGCGGAGTTCGGCCTTCGGGTCGACGTGCGACCGGAGGTAGCCGCGGTGGGGCCGCTGGTGGAGGCCCTGGCAGAGCATGCGGCCCGGCTGCGTGCCGAGGGCGCATTGCCGCCGCCGCGGAAGAAGAGTCGTCGCCGGTAGCCGTGCGGAGGCTTTCGAAGTGACTTTCCCGCATCATCGGCCCAGGAGGCTGCGGTCGTCCCCGGCCATGCGCCGACTCGTTGCCCAAACCTCCTTGGAGGCAAGGCATTTGGTTCTGCCGATGTTTGTTGCCGACGGCATATCGGAATCGCGGCCGGTATCCTCGATGCCCGGTGTGGTGCAGCACACCCGGGACTCGCTTCGCCGGGCAGCCGCCGACGCGGTCCAAGCGGGTGTGGGTGGATTGATGTTGTTCGGGGTTCCGCGGAGTGAGCACAAGGATCCGCTCGGCACAGCCGGCACCGATCCTGACGGCATCCTCAACGCTGCGCTGCGGGACCTGGCTCAGGACCTCGGCGATGACACGGTGCTCATGGCCGATACCTGCCTGGATGAATTCACCGACCATGGACATTGCGGTGTGCTCGATGAACGCGATCGCATCGACAACGACGCAACCAACCGCCGCTACGTTGAACTCGCGTTGGCGCAAGCGGAATCGGGTGCTCACGTCGTAGCGCCGAGTGGAATGATGGACGGTCAGGTAGCCGCGATTCGCCACGGACTCGACGCCGCCGGGCATGCCGAGACTGCGATCCTGGCCTACGCCGCGAAGTTCGCCTCGGGCTTCTACGGCCCGTTCCGTGAGGCAGTGGTCTCCAGTCTGGAGGGTGACCGCCGCACGTACCAACAGGAGCCCGGCAACGCGCGCGAGGCGGTACACGAAGCCGAACTCGATATCGACGAAGGTGCCGACATCGTGATGGTCAAGCCGGCAATGGCCTTTCTCGACGTGGTGCGGGCGGTTGCCGATATCTCCCCGATTCCGGTTGCTGCTTACCAAGTGTCGGGTGAGTACTCGATGATCAGCGCCGCAGCAGCCAACGGGTGGATCGACTTGCGGGCCGTGGCGCTGGAGACGCTGGTCGGAATGCGACGTGCCGGCGCCGACCTCGTGCTGACCTACTTTGCCGCTGATGCGGCCCGCTGGCTGTCGTGACGGAACCGCAGGCGACAAGGCCGGTCGGGCCATCCCCCGCCCGGCCACCCGATGTCGATACCGGGTTCTGGTTGTGGGTAGCGGCTCTGCCGCTGATGGTCGCTGGCTACATCATCGACATACTGACTTCGGAGCAGCGGCTCACGGGCGTGCTGCTGGCGATTAATGGTTTGTTCCTGTTCGTATTGGTCACGGTCACGGTGACGTTCCTGATTCTGATGAGGCAGGGCTACCGTTGGGCGCGCACGTGCCTCACCGGCGGCGCGATCGCGGCGGTGGCCTTCAGTGTCTCCAGTTTGTTCACTGTGGAGCGACCCGACGGCGCCGCCGTCGGCTTGGCTGTCAGCGCGATCTTTGGATCGGTGTTGATCGTCGGCGGTGTCTTCCTGTTGCACCGCCGCGACGTGAATGCCTTCTTTATCGGCAACTCACCCCACTGAGTCGTTGGTGATCGGCACCAAGCCCCGGGTTTGGTATGTCACGGTGATTGCCCGGTCAAGCTAGGTTTTCACCTGGGAGTGGTCTCAAGCGGCCAGGAGAATGACGCCGGCAACGACCAGTGCGACGGCCTTGGCGAGTTCCAGCGCTACGTAGGCGAAATGGGCGTGCGATCGGGTGGCTGTCCCCTCCGCGGCGGCGGGGCCGGCCAGCACGGCATCCGACCGGCGGCTCAGTATGGGTCGAACTGCCGCCAGCTGAGCTAGCAGGGCGAGAATCGCCACGGCTATCGCCACGTTCGCTTCTAACGGTAGCGATCCGAGCAGAGCCGCAACGATGATCAGGACTGCGAGAAAGCCCTCGATGGTATTGAGCGCGCGAAAGACCAATCGGCCTATACCCAAACCGATCTTCAGCGTCACTCCGGGCGCTCGGAACTTTAGCGGCGCCTCGAGGAACGAGATAGCCACCACCATCCCGAACCAGGTGAACAGCGCAGCGACGGCGACCGCGTTAGCGCCGCTCATGAGACGCGGCGAGCCGGAACAGGTTGATCGGCAGCATGTTTGGTTCTGATCCGCGCGATGAACTCGGGCTGATGAGTCTGTGGAGCCTCGATGGTGGCGATCACGTCCATGAGTATATTCGGCCCCCGCCGAGGCCCGCCGGGCGAGACGTTTCCGCTCCGCGGAGACCCATGACCTGCTCACATGTCGTATTCGTTACGCTGACTCGACCATGACCACCCCCCACCCCACGCCGTCGAATCGGCCCCGCCTGGTCGATGCCGCGTTCTGGTGCTTCCTCGGTGGCGCGGTGATCATGATCGTCGGCGGGCTGATGGCCGCTACCGCTACCTTCGAGGCGGCGCGCGCGATGATTGACTCCACCGTCGCCGACGAGCAGGTGCGCAGCTTTCTCACCATCTATCAGGTGAACGGGGTGGTTTCGGTAGTGGCCGCCGGGGCCCTGGCCTTCCTCGCCGGCCGAGCCCGGCGAGGTGACGCCCGGTTCCGCCTCGCTACCCTGGGACTTTCGTTCGCGATTGTGGTGGTGGTGGTGCTGCTTGCGGTCGGCATCGGTGTCATGCAGCCGCTCGCCGTGCTGTCGCTGCTGCCGATACTGATCGGAGGTGCGCTGCTCGTCGTTCCAAGGGTGCGCATCTGGTATGAGTCGGAGGGCGACCGGTGACCGAGGACGGGGCAGGTGCTGCAGATTTGGCAGCACCTCCGGAGGTGCTTTTCGCCGAACAGGGCGCCAGCTGGATGTGGCTACTCGCCGGCCCGGCGGCGGGCGTCGCGATGGCGTTGATTCAGTTGTCGGCCGGCTACGGGATTCAGTGGTTCATTCCCATCCTCTTCTGCGCGCTCGTCTCGGCATTCCTGGCGATCCAGATCAAGGCTGCCCGGATTCACACGTCGGTCGAATTGACCGTCGACACGCTGCGCCAGGGCATGGAGACCATTTCGACCGATGAGATCGTGCGGATCTATCCAGAAGCCAGCGGCAGGGAAGAACCTAAGTGGCAGTCTGCGCGGACATTGGGCGAGCTCACCGGAGTACCGCGCCGGCGGACTGGCATCGGGGTGCGGCTGACTAACGATCGCACTGCGCAGGCGTGGGCGCGCAAGCATCAGCGGCTGCGGGCGGCGCTGGTCAACCTGGTTGAGGAGCGCATCCCTCCGGAATCGGCGCCATGACCTGGCGGCGTGCGGTGGTTGAACTGGTGCTTGCCGGGTGCGTGGCCGCGGGCTGCGTGCTGAGCTGGCTGGCCGCGGGTTCGCAGGTCGTCGTCGCGCCAGTGCTCGAGGGCGAGCCGCCGACGACGTCGACGGTGTATTCCCCGCCGCTATTGATCCTGGCGCTGCTGCTTGCGACCGTGGCCGGGGTGCTGGCCGTGATGGGCGTGAGCCGACTGTGCCGGGGCGCTTGAATCAAACTCTTGGTACAAAGTGCAAATTCTGTAACACTGTTTCTCATGACGGAGTTGGCCGAACACACCGAACATCTCGATGACGCTCTGCCGCTCGGCCCGGGGTCGCTGGTCTGGCGATTCTTCGGCGACAACCGGATGTACCTGATCGGCCCGAGGCCTGCGGTTTTGCAGAATATGCTGGCTGAGCTCGGGCAAGGCGTGTATGACCACTCGACGTTCTTCGCCGACACCGCCGAGCGGCTCAAGCGCACCATCCCGCCGATCTTCCAAACCGTGTACGGCTCCGACGAGGACCCCTCCGGTTCTGCGGCAGGGCTACGGGTCCGCGACTTTCACCACCACGTCAAGGGCGAAATGCCCGGCGCCTCCGGTGCTGCGGCCAGCCGCTACCACGCGCTGGACCCGGACACCTACTTCTGGGCGCACGCGACCTTCCTCGAACAGAACTTGTACTTCGCCGACACCTTCGTGCGGCGGCTGACCGATGCCGAGAAGGAGCAGATCTATCTTGAGTCAAAGACCTGGTATCGCCGCTACGGCGTCAGCGACCGTCCGATGCCGCCCACCTATGCCGAATTCCAGCGGTACTGGGACCGGGTGATGGAGGAGGTCGTCGTGGCGCACCCGTCGGCGCGGTACGGCGTCGGCTACGTCACGAAGGGATTCCCCAAGCCCAAGATGATCCATCCGCTGGTGTGGCGGCTCGCGGCACCGGTATTCAACCCGCTGGCGGCGTTCCTGACCACCGGTGGTTTGCCGCCGCGGGCCCGAGATCTACTGCAGCTGCCGTGGACCGCCAAGCAGGAGCGTCGCTATCAGCGATTCGCCCAGCTCTGTCGGTCGCGGCCGGCGATCTGGATCTGGGATCATCTGCCGATGCGGGTGCGCTACACCAGTTACGCGGTCAAGGGTTATGCCCGATCCTGAGCAGGTCACCGAGCACATCCTCGACGCTGCCGTCGTCGAATTCGAACGGCACGGCTTTCGCCGTGTTGCCCTCGACGACGTCGCACGGCGCGCCGGGGTCAGTCGGACCACCATTTACCGGCGCTTCGCGAACAAGGACGAGCTGGTGGGCGCGGTCATCGAGCGGGAGAACGTGAAGCTCTTCGCCGATATCTCCGCTGAACTCAAGGCGGCAGGACCGCAGTCGAATTACTACGTCGAGGCGTTCACGGTGTCGATTGTGAAGTTCCGCAGGCACCGCGTGCTGCACCAGATGATCACCGACGAACCCGGCCTCGTGCTCAAGCTGGCCGGCCGTCATCACCGGGCGGCGATCGAACGCATCGCCGACGCGTTGCGAATCATCTTTCCGCCTGGATTAGCCGAGCGCATCGGCCCCGAGACCGTCGACGAACTTGCGGACTGCATTCTGCGTTACGCCACGATGGCGCTGCTGCTGCCCAGTGCGGAGCCGCTGCAAACCGCCGACGACATCCGGGCATTCGCGCATCAGCACTTTCTCCCCAGCCTGCCTGCAGCATTGCGGGTGGTTCCGGCGTGATGCGCTTCGCCGATCGCCGAGGAGCATCGGCCGCGGCACCGCAACCGATCCCGTGGTCAGCCGCGCCGCAACAGTACCGCCGACTCAAAGGGCAGCCGCGCGAATAGCGGCCTCATCAGCCCGGTCACCGACCGCGCAGCAGCGGCCTTGGGTAGCACCTGAGGATCGGTGACCCGAAACGACCTTCCGTAGCGCCGCATCGTGCCGCCACCAGCTGCGGTGAGATTCTTCAGCCAGTCGCGGTCCGGTCCATAGGTGAGTAGGACGGCCACCGCGTCCTGTCCGTCGATGCTGGCGCTGAACACAGTCAACGGGGTTCGGTAGGGCTTGCCGGACCGGCGCCCGACGTGCTCGAGGATGCCCATCGTGGGGGCCCACCCAGCCCACATCCGCTGAATTGGATTGGTGACGTGCCGGTTGAAGCGAGCGAGCCATTGCGGGAGTTGCATGCCATCCATCACACTCTCTTTCCATGGCCTATCTCAAGCCCCCCTGGTTCGTGGCGAAAGTTTTTAACAAAGTCGCGATGGCTACCGGTGTCGGCAACAGCAAGACACTGACCGTGACGAAGCGTGCCAGCGGGCAGCCGCAACGCATCCCGGTCCTCGTCCCGGAGGTCGACGGCGTGAAATATCTGGTGTCCACGCGAGGCGAGTCCCAGTGGGTGAAGAACGTCCGAGTCAACCCCCGCGTCACCGTCGGTTCGGCGGCATACGTGGCCACCGAGATCCCGGTCGAACAGCGAGCGCCGATCCTGGAAGTGTTCAGGCCGCTGGGCGGCAAGGTGGTCGAGGGCTATTGGCGCGAGCTGCCCAACGACGCCGATCACCCGGTATTTGCCCTCACGCCCTCCGAGTGACCACCACACCCTGTAGCTGCCGCTAGTGGCTCGGCTGGGACACTGGTCGGCATGAGCAGTACCGACTTGTCTGCGAAGTTCTTCGCCGACGCGTGTTCGGTGATCCCCGGTGGGGTGAACTCGCCGGTGCGGGCTTTCTCTTCGGTCGGCGGCACCCCGCGGTTCATCGCCTCAGCCGAGGGCTGCTGGCTGACCGATGCCGACGGTAACCGCTACGTGGACCTGGTGTGCTCATGGGGCCCGATGCTGCTAGGTCACGCCCATCCCGCCGTGGTCGAGGCGGTGCAGCGGGTGGCCGCTGACGGGCTGTCGTTCGGGGCACCGACACCGTCGGAGTCCGAGCTCGCGCGCGAGATCATCGAACGGGTTGCGCCTGTCGAGCTGCTGAGGCTGGTGAACTCGGGCACCGAAGCCACTATGAGCGCGATCCGGCTCGCTCGCGGGTATACGGGCCGAGCGAAGATCGTCAAGTTTTCCGGCTG